>CAZZZA010000183.1:0-5271 GCA_964658455.1 uncultured Lichenihabitans sp. | reverse complement strand
AGCGCGTTGCCGCCGGTGGTGGTCTCCGGGCTGCCGAACATCACGCCGATCTTCATCCTGATCTGGTTCAGGAAGATGATCATGGTGTTGGAGCGCGACACCGTCCCGGTCAGCTTGCGCAGCGCCTGGCTCATCAGGCGCGCATGCAGGCCGACATGGCTGTCGCCCATGTCGCCCTCGAGTTCGGCGCGCGGCACCAACGCCGCGACGCTGTCGACCACCAGCACGTCGATCGCACCGGAACGCACCAGCGTGTCGGCGATCTCGAGCGCCTGTTCGCCGGCGTCGGGCTGGCTGATCAGCAGGCTGTCGATGTCGACGCCGAGCTTGCGGGCATAGCCGGGGTCGAGCGCGTGCTCGGCATCGATGAAGGCGCAGGTGCCACCCTTCTTCTGCGCCTCGGCGATCACATGCAGCGCCATCGTGGTCTTGCCGGAACTTTCCGGCCCGTAGATCTCGACCACGCGGCCGCGCGGCAGACCGCCGATGCCCAGGGCGATATCCAGACCCAGCGACCCGGTCGACACCACGTCGACATGGTCGTTGGTGCGCTGGCCCATGCGCATGATCGACCCCTTGCCGAAGGCCCGCTCGATCTGCGTAAGAGCGCCCTCGAGCGCCTTGCTCTTGTCCATCGTCTGCTCCCTGACGCGCTCGCGCGCGGGGTTCGAGGCGCTTGCGCGCGGAGGTCGAAGCCATAGCCGATTCGGCCGTCCCAGCGTAGCGCGACGGCGCAGAATCGGCAGCACCGCCGATTCCTCATCCTTTGGAACAAATAGTGCACAAATTCCCCGGTGACCAGGGCCGGCGCGGAATTACCGCACCGGCGGCGGGCCGGGCGGCGGACGCTGCAGGCGCCAGACATAGGCGATGATGCCGGCCACCACCTGGAAATGCTCGCGCGGGATTTCCTGGTCGAGCGGCACCGTGAACAGGGCGCGCGCCAGTGGCGGGTTGGCGACCAGCGGCACCTTGCTGTCGATCGCCAGGGCGCGGATGCGCGCGGCCACCTCGTCCACCCCCTTGGCGACGATCCGCGGCGCGCCCTTGCCGTTCTCGTACGCCAGCGCGACCGCGTAATGGGTCGGGTTGGTGATGACCACGGTCGCCTTCGGCACCGCCTCCATCATCCGCTTGCGTGCCCGCTGCCGGCGCAGCTGCCGGATCCTGCCCTTTACATGCGGGTCGCCCTCGCTCTGGCGATGCTCGTCGCGCAGTTCCTGGCGGCTCATCTTCAGCTTGCCGATGTGCCGGTAGCGCATCCAGGCCACGTCGAGCACGGCGATGCCGGCCTGCACCGCGAGCAGCAGCAGGATCGCATGCGCGACCAGGGCGGCGGTGCGGTCGGCGAGCGTGGCCGGATCCCAGCTGATCGAGCCCACGAAAACCGGCCACAGGCCGGTCAGCACCTGACGCAGCGCCAGCACGAAGGCGCAGAGTTTCACCAGCGCCTTCAGGGTCTCGACCAGATTGTCGCCACCGACGATCCGCTTCAGCCCCCTGGCCGGGTTGAGCCGGCCGAACTGCGGCGCCAGGCTGGCCAGGCGCAGCAGGAAACCGGTCTGGGCCAGGGTGATCGCCACCAGGCCGAGGGCGGCGGCCAGGATCGGCGGCGCCGCCAGCCTGACCCCGCTCAGCGCCATCTCCCGCACCACCGCGAGGCCGCCGGCGCCGAGATCGATCTCGGCGGCGGCCTCCATCACGTGGCGCATGCGCCCGACGAAGCGGATCGTCTCTCCCGGGCCCGCCATCATCATCGCCGTCACGGCGCAGCCGAGCAGGGTCAGCGATTGCAGTTCGCGCGAGATCGCGACCTGTCCCTGCTCGCGGGCCGATTCGAGCCGTTTCGCCGACGGCGCCTCGGTCTTGTCCTCGCGGTCGGTATCCGCCATCGCCGCTACAGCCCGGGCAGCCGCGCTAGCCCGGCGGCGGTGTCGCCGAGCCACATATCGAGCATCTGCTTGAGCACCAGGGCGAACACCAGCAGGCCGCCCAGCACCTGGCCCGGCATCGCCAGCGAATAGGCCTGCAACGACGGCACCAGCCGCGCCAACAGCCCCAGCATGGTCTGCCAGACGAGGCCGGCGATCAGCAGCGGCGCCGACAGGCGCAGCGCCAGCGCGAAACACGACGCCGTCGCCTCGGCCACCACGTGCGCCGAATCGGCGGCGGGCAGCATCCGCCCCGGCGGGAACAGCGCATAGCTGCCCGACAGCGCCTGCAGCGGCATCGCATACAGACCGGTGGACAGGATCAGCAGCGGTCCGACCAGGCCAAGCAGGCGGCTGGTGCCGCTGGTCTGCGCGCCGAGCGCCGGGTCGGGCTGCAGCACGCTGGACAGGCCGATCTGGATCGCCACGATCTGGCCCGCGATCGGCAGCGCCAGCACCAGCAGCCGCGCCAGCCAGCCGAGCAGCAGCCCGCACCCCACCTCGCCCGCCAGCAGGGCCAGCACCTTGAAAGGCGGCTCGTCCGCGGCCGGCAGCAGCGGCACCACCCCGGGCAGGATCAGCGCCGACACGCCGATCGCGATCCCGGCCTTGACCACCGACGGCGTGTCGCTCTCGCCCAGCCCAGGCAGCACCATGATCGCGGCGCCGACGCGGGCCAGCACCACGGCGAAGGCGAACGCCCAGAGCGGCAGCGTCGCCAGAACCGGATCGGCGGGATTCATGGCGCGCCGACCGCGATCAGCCGGTCGAACAGCAGATGCGTGTAGTCGGTCAGGGTGGCGAACATGAACGGCCCGGCGATCGACAAGGCCAGCCCGAGCGCCAGCAGCTTCGGCACGAACGCCAGCGTCGCCTCGTTGATCTGGGTGACCGCCTGGATCAGCGAGACCACCAGGCCGACCGCGAGGGCGGCCAGCAGGCCGGGCGCGGAGAGTTTGAGCACCACCATGAACATGGCGCGCAGGATCATGCCGATATCGTCTTGCATACGCAGCAGCCTTTTGCCGTTTGCCGGTCAGATCGACATCTTCATGACGTCCTGATAGGCCTGGACCACGCGGTCACGGATCGCGGTGGTCGATTGCAGCGCCAGTTGCGCGCGCGACACCGCCATCACCACCTGGGTCAGATTGCCGTGGCCGGACAGGCCGGCGGCGGCGGCGGCATCCGCCTCGTGCCCGCTCTGAACCACGCCCTGCAGCGCGCTGGACAGCGTGTCGCCGAAACTCTGGCCGGAACTCTGGCCCGAACTCTGGACCGATCCCGAGGCCGCCTCGTTGAGCGATCCGGAACCGCCGCCGGTCTGCACCCGCGCGTAGGCGCTGGCGGCCATCGACGGGCTCGACAGGATGCGGGTGTCGGTCATTTCAGCAGATCGATCGTGCGCGCCATCATCGAGCGGGTGGCCTGCATGGCGTTCAGGTTGGCGCTGTACGAGCGCTCCGCCTCGCGCATGTCCATCATCTCGACGAAACTGCTGACGTTGGTGGTCTTGACGTAGCCGGACGCATCGGCGGCGGGATGCGACGGGTCGTATCGCTTGCCGAACGCGCTCATGTCCCGGCCGACGGTCTTGACCGCGACCGTGGATTCCCCGGTCTCGCGGTCGACCTGTTCGGCGAAGGTGATGGTCTTGCGCCGGTAGGGATCGGCGCCCGGCTCGGACCCGGTGGTGTCCTCGTTGGCCATGTTCTCCGCGATCACGCGCAGGCGCTGGCTCTGGGCGTCCATGCCGGAGGCGGAGATGTCGAGGGCGCGGGAGATGTCCATGATGACGCTCCGCCTCAGCCCTTGCCGAGCGCGTTCTGGAACATGCCCATGTATTTGCTGTAGAGATTGGTCGCCAGCCGCTGCTGCGTGTCGGTCTCGGCGACCTTGGTCATCTGCACGTCCAGCGCCACGCCGTTGCCGTCGATCGAGCGCTGGCCGACCTTCATTGCCACCGTGTTGCCGCTGGCGATGGTGCCGGCGAGATGCATCGGGTCGCTCCGCGTCGCCGCCAGGCTGGCGCCCGGGATCATGCTGTCGAACGAGGCTTCGTCGCGTGGCGTGTAGCCGGGCGTATCGGCGTTGGCGATGTTGCGCGCCAGCACCTTCTGCCGGTCGTCCAGCCAGCCGAGCCGGCTGGCGGCGAGGCCCAGAATGTCCGTTTGACCGTCGTTCATCGACCAGTGCTCCACCGCTCACCGCACCGATCATGCCCGGCAGAGATTGCCGTGTGGTTAACGAGCCCCGCTCGCCGGCGCTTTACCTGGCATTAACCGGGTCCGGGCCAGGATGCGGCATCACCGGCAAAAGGCCGTGCCCATGCCTATCTCGGATCTCCTCAGCGCCACCGGCGCGCTCGCCCTGGTCATCGGACTGATCGTGCTGCTGCGGTTCGGCGCGCGCTTCGTCGCCCCCAAACCGCGATCCGCCGGCGCCCCGGATCTGCTGCTGCGCGGCCAGATCGGGCTCGACGGCAAGCGCCGTCTGCACCTGCTGCGCTGCGCCGGCAGCCAGGTGCTGGTGCTGACCGGCGGCGCCGGCGACGTGATGGTCGTGCTGCCGCCGCCCAGCGCGGAGCCGACCCGATGAGTGCCCGCGCGGTTCCGGCCGCGCTCGCGGCAGCCGCCGGGCTGTGCCTGCTGCTCGCGCCGCATCCCGCGCTCGCCCAGGCGGTCAACATCGATCTCGGCCATGGCGGCCAGGCCGGCGCCACCGGCCGGCTGGTGCAGCTCACCGCGCTGATCACGCTGCTGTCGCTGGCGCCCAGCCTGCTGGTGATGGTCACCGCCTTCACCCGGATCGTGATCGTGCTGTCGCTGCTGCGCAGCGCGATCGGCGCGCAGGGCACGCCGCCCAACACGGTGCTGATCGGGCTGGCGCTGTTCCTGACCTTCTTCGTGATGCAGCCGGCGCTGCTCGCCTCCTGGAACGACGGCATCGTCCCGCTGATGGACGGCAGGCTCGCCGAACTCGACGGGCTGCGGGCGGCGGCCGAGCCGTTCCGGCATTTCATGCTGGCCAACGTCCGCGCCCCGGACCTCAGGCTGTTCCTCGACATCGCCAAGCTGCCGGCCCCGGCGACGCCGGCGGACACGCCGTGGCGGGCACTGGTGCCGTCTTTCATGATCGGCGAACTCAGGCGCGGCTTCGAGATGGGGTTCCTGCTCTATCTGCCGTTCCTGATCATCGACATCGTGGTCTCCAGCGTGCTGATGAGCCTCGGCATGATGATGCTGCCGCCGAGCGCGATCTCGCTGCCGTTCAAGCTGATCTTCTTCGTGCTGGTCGATGGCTGGCACCTGGTGGCCGGCAGCCTGGTGCAGAGCTTCGC
>CAZZZA010000182.1:0-5311 GCA_964658455.1 uncultured Lichenihabitans sp. | reverse complement strand
ACGTGCGCCAGGTCGATCAGCTTGGTGTAGGCGACGAAGATGCCGAGCATGTAGACCTCGACCATCGACCACGGGCGGAGGTGCTCGTAGCGGCGCATCAGCTTCGGCGCCCATCCCGGCAGCCGCTCGCGGGTGGCGGCCACCAGCACCGCGAGCATCAGCCCGATCACGATCGGCGGCACCAGCGCGGTCGCCGCCAGCACCAGGATCGACACCAGGGTCCAGCCCTCGCGCCACAGTTCGAGCGGCCCGGTCAGCAGCGTGACCACGTGCATCCGGCCATACAGGTCGAGGGTCATCATCGGCTGCGTGATCGCGACCAGGTACAGCACCGCCGAGGCGATGGCGAAGGCGAGCGGGGTCGAGACCGGCGGGTTGGCGCGCCGGCGCCCGAGCTGGCCGCGGCAACGCCGGCAGTCCGCCACCTGGCCGGGCTCGAGTTCCGGCAGGCGCTGGAAATAGCCGCAGCTCGGGCATTCCGACAGCCCGTCGATCGCCTGCAGATGCAGCGAACGCCGCGCCGGCCGTTTCTGTAACCTGAAACCGGCATGGCGATGCGCCGAGCGGTCCGGACCGGGCAGGGAATCAGGCATTCACGCGATCGACCTCGTTCGGGCACCGCCTGCGGCGATGCGCCATGTTGCAGTGGCCGCCCGCCTTTTGTATAGGGCGACAGCGGCCGACATAGCTCAGGGGTAGAGCAACTGATTCGTAATCAGTAGGTCCTCGGTTCAATTCCGAGTGTCGGCACCAATAACCTGAATGAATGTAAGTTACTAGCATGGTGCCCGGTGGCATTCGACCGGGGAATTAACACCAGGACCCTAGGCTATTCCATTTATCGTGCGGCGGTCTCGCGGCACTCTAGCCGAGCAGCCGGCCGATGACCCGCGCGGTATAGTCCACCACCGGGATGATCCTGCCGTAATTGATCCGCTGCGGGCCGATCACGCCGATCGCGCCGACGATCCGGTTCGCTTCGTTGCGCGCCGGCGCCACCACCATCGACACCCCGGAGACGCCGAACAGGCCGCTCTCGGCGCCGATGAAGATCCGCACCCCGTCGCTGCGGTCGGCGAGATCGAGCAGGCTCAGAATCGTCTCCTGATTCTCGAGCCGGTCGAACAGCATCTGGATGGTCGAGAGCCGCTCGATCTGCGTCACGTCCGACAGCAGCCGCGACTGGCCGCGCAGGAACAGCGAGCCGCCCCTGCCCTGCAGCCCCCAGTCCGCCAGCCCGGATTCCACCACCCCGGCGGTGAGCTGGTCGAGTTCGGTGCGGTTGGCCGCCATTTCCCGGTCCACCACGCCACGCAGCTCGGCCATGGTCAGGCCGACCAGGCGGCTGTTGAGGTAGTTGCCCGCCTCCACCAGACGCGATGGCGGCAGCCCGGGCGGGGTCTCGATCACCCGGTTCTCGACCTGGCCGTCGGCGCCGACCAGCACCACCAGCGCCCGGCCGGAGCCCAGCGCCACGAACTCGATGTGCTTGATCTGGCCCTCCCCCTTGGGCGCCAGCACCAGCCCCGCCGCCGACGACAGGCCGGACAGCATCGCCGAGGCATCGGCCAGCATGTCCTGCAGCGAGCGGCCGCGGGTCTCGAGCGACCGCACGATGGTCTCGCGCTCGTCCTCCGACAGGCTGCCGAACTGCAGCAGCCCGTCGACGAACAGCCGCAGGCCCTTCTCGGTCGGCATGCGTCCGGCGGAGGTGTGCGGCGCGAACAGCAGCCCGGCCTCGGTCAGTTCGGCCATCACGTTGCGGATGGTGGCCGGCGAGAGCGGCTGCGGCAGCCGGCGCGACAGGGTGCGGCTGCCGACCGGGTCGCCGGTCTCGACATACTGTTCGACGATCTCGCGCAGGATGGCGGCGGCGCGCGGATCCAGTCCGGGCGGAAGCGCCGAGCGGGGCGGGGTCGATCGATCGGTCCTGCGCTGCACGGGACCAGCGTAGAAACACGCGACGCCGATCGCAACTGGCAAGCGGGGCCCGCACGGGCTATCCCGTCGGCACCGTCTGGAGAAGATCGCCAATGTCCCTGTCCGGCAGCCTCCCGGCGCGCCCCTCCGGCCGCGCTTCCGACGCGCTCCGCGCGGTCTCGATCGAGCCCGGCTTCTCGCACCACGCCGAGGGCTCGGTGCTGATCCGCGCCGGCCGCACCGAGATCGTCTGCAGCGCCAGCGTCGAGCCGCGCGTGCCGGGCTTCCTGCGCGGCCAGGGCCTGGGCTGGGTGACGGCGGAATACGGCATGCTGCCGCGCGCCACCCACAAGCGCGGCCAGCGCGAGGCGGCACGCGGGCAGCAGACCGGCCGCAGCCAGGAGATACAGCGGCTGATCGGCCGCAGCCTGCGCGCGGTGACGGACCGCCGGGCGATGGGCGAGATGGGCATCACCATCGATTGCGACGTGCTGAACGCCGATGGCGGCACACGCTGCGCCGCGATCACCGGGGCCTGGGTGGCGCTGCATCTGGCGTTCGCGCATCTGGTGCGGCACCGGGTGCTGGCGTCGATCCCGCTGCGCGGCCAGGTGGCGGCGGTGTCGTGCGGCCTGACCGCGCAGGGCGCGGTGCTCGACCTGGATTACGAGGAGGACAGCGCCGCGCAGGCGGATGCCAATTTCGTGCTGACCGAACAGGGCGCGATCGTCGAGATCCAGGCCTCTGCTGAGCAGGCGCCGTTCAGCGCGGAGCAGTTCGCGCAGCTGCAGGCGCTGGCCTGGCAGGGAGCGCAGACCTTGTTCGCGGCGCAGCGGGCGGCGATCGCCGGGATCGGCGCATGATCCGGCTGGCGCCCGGCGACCGGCTGGTGCTGGCCAGCCACAACCAGGGCAAGCTGGCGGAATTCCAGGCGATGCTGGCGGGCTCCGGCGTGACGCTGGTGTCGGCCGGCGGCCTCGGGCTGCCGGAGCCGGACGAGACCGAAACCAGCTTCGCCGGCAATGCCCGGCTGAAGGCACGCGCCGCCGCCCGGGCCGCCGGGCTGCCGGCGCTGGCCGACGATTCCGGCTTCTGCGTGCAGGCGCTGGGTGGGCACCCGGGCATCTTCTCGGCGCGCTGGGGCGGTCCTGAGCGTGATTTCGCGATGGCGATGCAGCGCGTGCGCGACGAGGGTGGTGCTGCGCTGCAGGCCGACCCGTCGGCCTGGTTCATCGCCGTGCTGTGCCTGGCGCTGCCGGACGGGCAGGAGGCGCTGTTCGAGGGGCGGATCGATGGCCAGTTCGTCTGGCCGCCGCGCGGCCAGGGCGGGCACGGCTACGATCCGGTGTTCGTGCCGAACGGCGACGGGCGCAGCTTCGCGGAGATGCTGGAGGCGGAGAAGAACGCGATCAGCCACCGGGCGCGGGCGTTCGCGCGGTTCAAGGCAGCGTGCCTCGAGGATGATCGCCGGGACGACCACGCATAGACCCGCCCGCCCGGCATCCCATCTATGACCGATGCAGCATGACACCAGCCCGACCCGCGGCGCGGCCCTCGACCTCCTGGCGCGGCGGGCGCCGCTGCTGGGACGGGTCTATGCGGCACGGCGCAATACCGATCCCGGCCCGGACGCCGCGCCGACCACCAGCCAGCTGTCGCCCTGGCTGCGGCGCCGGCTGATCCTGGAGCGCGAGCTGGTCGATGCGGCGATCGACGCGCACGGCGCCGAGGCGGCGGAAAAGTTCGTCGAGGAGGTGCTCTGGCGCACCTACTTCAAGGGCTACCTGGAGACCCATCCGCGGATCTGGACCGACTACCAGGCGCTGCTGGCGCAGGCGCGGGCCGGGCTCGAACGCGTGCCGGCGGCGTCGCGCGGGTTCGACGACGCGACCGCCGGGCGCACCGGCATCGAGGGGTTCGACGACTGGGCGCGCGAGCTGGTGCAGACCGGCTGGCTGCACAACCATGCCAGGATGTGGTTCGCCTCGATCTGGATCCACACCCTGCGCCTGCCCTGGGTGCTGGGCGCGGATTTCTTCCTGCGGCACCTGCTCGACGGCGACCCGGCCAGCAACACCCTGTCCTGGCGCTGGGTCGGCGGGCTGCATACGCGCGGCAAGACCTATGCGGCGCGCGCCGAGAACATCCGGCGCTGCACCGACGGCCGGTTCGCGCCGCGCGGCCTGAACGAGACGCCGCAGCCGCTCGAGGAGGCGGATCCGGCGCCGCTGCGGCTGGCGCCGGCTGCCCCGCCGGCCCCCGCCGGCGCGGTGGCGCTGCTGCTGCATCTCGACGACCTGCACCCGGAGAGCCTGCCGCTCGGCGGCGCCAGGGTGGAGCGGGTGGCGGCCATGGTGGCGCACGCGCCAGGCGCGTCGGAACAGGTGCGGCAGTTCGATGCGGCGGCGATCGCCGACGCGCTCGAGCGGGCGGCGGCGCATTTCGGCTGCCCGGCGGTGACGCACGCGACGGGCTGGGCGGAGGGGCTGCCGGTGGTCAGCGCGTGGGCGCCAGTCGGCCCCTCCGCGGACGCGCTGCCGGCCGGTAGCGCGCGGGTGCTGCGCGCCTGGGACGCGCGGGTTTGGCCGCGTTCGACGCGCGGCTATTTCCAGGTCAAGGCGGCGATCCCGGCGATCCTGGGCCGGGACTGACCCCGGACGGGATCAGCGGCCGGTCATGATCCGCTCGACGAGCTGCTTCACGGTCGGCACGAACCCGTTGGAGTAGAACGGGTCGGAGCCGAACCGATAGGCGTTGTGGCCGCTGAACATCAGGTTGTGTTCGGTGGCCTCGATATCGTCGTCGGCGGCGTGGCCGATCGCCTGCAGCGTCTTCTGGATGCAGAACGAGCGCGGGTCGGCCTTGTGACCGTTGCTGTAGGTGGGGCCCTTCTGGCTCCAGCTCGAGAACCGGCATTCCGACAGGCAGCCCATGCAGGCGGTCTGGTCGGCATTGATCTCGGCGGCGGCCTCCTTGGTCTCGAACACCAAGGTGGAATCCGGCGTGCGCAGCGCCTCGGTGAAGCCGGCGCGCTCCCAGCCCCTGGCGCGTTCCAGGTCGTGCTCGGTCAGATAGACCAGACGCCGGCCGCCGATATGGTATTCGGCCACATGGTCGCCGACCGGCTCGGCGCTGAACGCGACCTGGCGCTCGCTGCGGTGGCGCAGCTGCTGCAGGAAGTCGTTGCTGACCGCCGACGAATAGAAGCCGGTTGGGCTGAACTTGTTCAGATAGATGTCGCCCTCCTGCAGGTTCAGCAGGCGCTGCTTCCAGGCCGCCGGGATCGGGCTCTCCTTAGTCAGCAGCGGGCGGGTTCCGAACTGGAACGCGATCGGGCCGAGATCGGGGTTGTCGATCCAGTCCTCCCACTCCTCGAGCCACCAGACGCCGC
>CAZZZA010000181.1:0-5314 GCA_964658455.1 uncultured Lichenihabitans sp. | reverse complement strand
CGTTGCCGGAAGCGCGGTGCGCTCTTGCCGCACCGTTTCGCCCTTGCCCGCAACACGGACGGATCCGTGCCGTGCGGGCGGTTTGTTTTCTGTGGCACTTTCCCTGGGGTCGCCCCCGCCGGCCGTTAGCCGGCACCGCTCTCCCGTGGAGCCCGGACTTTCCTCCATCCCGGCGCGGCTCGCACCGTCCGTGACAGCGACCGTCCGGCCGTCTGGCGGGGCGGACCCTGATCGCCTGCGCGCGGCGCGTCAAGCGCGGCCGCCAGATGGCGCGTCAGAGCTGGCGGATGCTGTCCAGCGCGAAGCCGGGATCGTCGGGATTGTCGCCGATCCGCAGCCTGGTGGCGGACAGCATCCGGTAGGGGGGCACCGGCAGGTTGTAGAGCGCCGGCGAGCCCGACACGACCCTGCCCGCCAGATCGAAGCGCGAGCCGTGGCACGGGCAGACATAGCCGCCGGCGCCCTGCGCCGCCGCCAGCCGCGGCACGCAGCCGAGATGGGTGCAGACGCCGAGCAGCACGCCGTATTCCGGGCTGATCGAGCGGTGCCAGTTGGTGGCGTAGCTGGGCTGCTGGTGCTCGGCGGAGTGGGGATCGCGCAGGTCGTGTTCCAGGGCCGGGTCGCGCAGCGCCGCCAGCGCTTCCGGGCCGCGATGCAGCACGAATACCGGCTTGCCGCCCCATGCCGTGACCAGCTGCTGTCCGGGCGACAGCGTCGACAGGTCGACCTCGACCGGGGCCGCCTGCGCGTCGGCGCCGGCGTGTCCCAGACTGTCGAGGAACGGCCAGGCGAAAGAAGCGGCGGCGACCCCGGTCGCGGTCACCGTCACCAGGGTGAGGAAATCGCGGCGGGCCGGCTCCGCCTCCTCGATCGACGGGTCCTGACCGTCACTCATGCCGTGTCCCTCTCATGGCAGCGGATGAAACAGGCCCGGCGAACCGGAATCGGTCTGCACCGTCTGGCCGAGCCGGTCGACCTTGAGCGTGAACAGCAGCGGCAGCGTCGTCTTGTCGCCGGGGCAGGCGCCGGAATGTTTCTCCATCACCTTCATCCGCACCGCGTTCGGCGGATCGTTGCCGTTGACGACGAACAACAGGCAATCCTTCGCATCCCTGGTCAAGCCGCGATCGACCACCACGCCGCGCAGATACTCGACCAGCGCATAGTCGCTCGACCAGTCGATGCGCGGCCCGAACAGGCTGGTCCCGGTCGCCTTGTCCAGCACCCCGGTGCGCTCCAGCACCACCAGCCCGAGCCCGGCCATCAGCGCGATCAGCACCCGCCGCAGCAGCCGCGCTTTCGGCGACTGGGCAGGACGCGGGCCTGGGCGCGGGCCGGGGGAGGGCCCGGATCGGGGCGGCGGCGAGAGCTTGGCGGGCGGGCGGGTGCGGGAGAGCGGCATGACCCCGAACCCTTAGCAGGCGCGCGGCCGGACCGCACGCCGCCCCGCCGCCAGCCGGTCGGGGCGCGTGGAACTGGACAGGCACCATGGCGGTCTGCTGAAACCGGAATCCGACCTTGGGGAGTGCCTGTGATGCGTGTCGTTTCCGCCCTGGCCGCAGCCTTGCTGGTTTGCGGTGCCGCCACCAGCGCGCTGGCGGTCGGCCTGCCGCCGCCCACCGGCCTGCCGTCGCAGCAGCCGGTGCCGGACGCGCATCCCTACGTGATCGGCGCCGACGCCCATGCCCAGGTCGCGGCCGCGTTCGCCGCCGCCAAGCAATCAGGCAAGGCGGTGCTGATCGATTTCGGCGCCAACTGGTGCCCGGACTGCCGGATGCTGACCGGGGTGCTGCAGATGCCGCAGGTCCGGCCCTGGAAGGACAGCCATTTCGAGAGCGTATCGGTCAATGTCGACCATCTCAACGTCAACATGGACATCGCCGCGCAGTACGGCGTGCAGATCAAGCAGATCCCGACCGTGCTGGTGCTGACCGCCGACGGCAAGCTGCTCAATCCCGACGGCACGCTGACGCTCGGCAACGCGCGGAGCATGAACCCGCAGGCCGACGTCGATCTGATCGCCTCCTGGGACGCCCGGGCGCATTGACCCGGGCGGATAGCGTGGCAGCCGGCATGGCGATGCGGCTCAGGATGGCGATCGTGCTCGGCGTCTGCTGCGTCGCCGGCATGCACGGCGCCCGCGCGCAGGACGATTCCGGCAGCGAGCGGCACCGGCTCGACATGGTGCTGGCGGTGCTGCGCGAGCATGCGAACTCGGCCGGCAAGCCCTGCCTCGACGCGATGACCAAGGTGCACCAGACCGAGGACCAGGTCAGCAACCTCGCGGGCCAGGTCAGCAACCCCAACAAGACCGACAACGGTGCCGATATCGCCCGCGACGTGCTCGATTCCGACTACGAGACCGCGCAGGGCGCGTGCCGTCCGGATGCGGACCGCGCCTGCGCCGCCGATCCCAACGCCCGCAGCTGCCTGGCGATGAACCAGCCCGCGCCGTAAGGCGCGGTCAGGCGAGCACCGCCTCCGCCTCGCCGACCACCGCCGCGAGCGCACCCTCGGTGAACGGCGACACCAGGCCGGCCGACCCGATCAGGTCGGTGAACGGCGCCTCGCCGCCGCGCGCAGCGAGCGCGCGGTAGCGGCGCATCGCGTCCTCCGGCCCGGTGCGCGCGGCCAGCCAGAACTGCATCGCGCAGCACAGCGCCAGCGTGTAGTCGATATAGTAGAACGGCAGCCGGTAGATGTGCAGCTGCGCCTGCCAGCGCCCGCCACTCGCCGGGTGTGCCAGGTCGCCATAGTCGCGCCACGGCATGTAGAGCGACTCCAGCCGGCGCCAGGTGGCGTTGCGCTGCGCCGGGCTCATGTCCGGATCGGCGTAGACCTCGTGCTGGAAATGATCGACGCAGACCCCGTAAGGCAGGAAGGCGAGCGAGCCGATCAGGTGCATGCGGCGGAACCGGTCGGCGGCCGGCTCGCCGACCAGCAGCCCCATGTGCGGATAGGTCAGGAACTCCAGCCCCATCGCGTTGATCTCCGCCGCCTCCATGGTGGGCCAGAGCACGTCGATTCCCGGCAGGTCGCGGCTCTTCCAGTTCTGGAAGGCGTGGCCCATCTCGTGGGTGAAGACGTTGATGTCGCCATGCGTGCCGTTGAAGTTGGCGAAGATGAACGGCACCCCCTCGGCCGGGAACGAGGTGCAGAAGCCGCCGCCCGCCTTGCCCGGGCGGTTCTGCAGGTCCATCAGGCCGCCCGCCGCCATCATGCGGTAGAACGCGCCCATCTCCGGATCGAGCCGGTCGAACAGGGTCTGCGCCTGTGCCACCAGGAAATCATGGCCGCCGGCCGGTTTCGGGTTGCCGGCCGGGTCGATCAGGTTCTCGTCCCAGGAACGCAGCCGGTCCCAGCCCAGCGATGTCCGCCGCCGTTCCAGCAGCCTGCCGACCAGCGGCACCACGTGGTGCAGCACCTGCGCGCGGAACGACGCCACCTGCGCCGGGCCGTAATCGACGCGGCGCATGCGCCTGTAGGCCAGGGTGGTGAAATCCGGGTAGCCCAGCTTCACCGCCATACCGTGACGCAGATGCACGAGCTGGTCGTAGATCGCGTCGAGCGTGCCGGCATGCTGCGCGAAGAACCCCCAGCGCGCCTGCTCCGCTTCGTGGCGCAGCGTGCGATCGAGCGACTCGCCATAGGGGGCGAGGCCGGACAGGTTGGTGGTCTCGCCGCGTATGGTCAGCCTGGCCGAGGCGAGCAGCTCGGTATAGCGGGCGCACAGCCCGGCCTCGGTCTCGAGATCGGCGGCGATCGACGGCGCGAAGGTGGTGACGTCGCTCTCCCACAGCCGGATCACATGCTCCCCGACCAGGCCCGCCAGCGCCGCGCGGTCCGGCAGCGCCAGCAGGCGGTGCTTGAGGCCGGTATCGTGGTCGGTGACGACCGGGCTTAGCGCGTCGGCGTAGTCGCGGTCGGCGCGCGCGGTGGCGCTGGCGGTGTCGCGGGAGAACGCCAGATGCACCAGCGCCGACCAGCTGTCGGTGCGCCGTCGCACCGCGTCCCAGTCGGCGAGCGCCTGCCCGAGCGCGCCGCGATCGAGCAGCGCGCCGATCGCGGCGTAGGTGGCGGCCAGCCCCTCGCGGGTGGGCCGTTCGGCATGGATCTCGGCAAAGACGGGCATTGCGGTCATCGTCGCATGTCACCACGAAGCCGCCGGAGTGGCCAGCGCCGCCCGGACCGGTCGATAGTGCGGCGCATGCCCGACGATCTGCTTGCTCCCCACGCGCGTGCCCGTCCCGGCGCCGCCACCCGGCACGCGACCCGTATCGCGTTCTTCATTGCCGGCGTCGGCAGCGCCGCCTGGGCGGCGCTGGTGCCGTTCGCCAGGGCGCGGGCCGGGATCGGCGACGGCACACTGGGGCTGCTGCTGCTGGGTCTGGGCGTCGGCTCGATCCTGACCATGCCGCTGTCTGGCGCGATGGCGGCACGCTACGGCTGCCGTTCGGTGATGCTGGCGGGCTCGTTGGGGGTGGCACTCGCGCTGCCGGCTCTCGCCACCCTGTCCGGCGTGGCCTCGCTGGTCGCGGCGCTGATGCTGTTCGGCGCGGCGATCGGCGCGCTCGACGTGGCGATGAACGTCCAGGCGATCCTCGTCGAGCGCGAAACCGGCCGGCCGATGATGTCGGGTTTCCACGGCCTGTTCAGCCTGGGCGGCGTCGCCGGCGCCGGCGGCATGGCGGCGCTGCTGTGGGGCGGCCTGACGCCGTCGCTGGCAACCGGGTGCGTCTCGGCGCTGATGGTGCTGGCGGTGGCGGCGGCGGGCGCGCACTGGCTGCCCTACGGCGCGCCCAGGGACGGGCCGGCCTTCGCCATCCCGCACGGCGTGGTGCTGTTCATCGGCGCCCTGTGCTTCGTGCTGTTCCTGACCGAGGGCGCGGTGCTGGACTGGAGCGCGGTGTTCCTGACCACGGTGCGGGGCATGGCCAGGGATCGCGCCGGGCTCGGCTACGCGGCGTTCGCGACGGCGATGACGATCGGCCGGCTGGCCGGCGACAGGATCGTCGGCGCGGTCGGCCACCGGCGGGTGATGCTGCTGGGCGGCCTGTGCGCGTCCGCCGGCTTCGTCGTCACCGTGCTGGTGCCGTCCTGGCGGATCGGGGTGCTCGGTTACGCGCTGGTCGGGGCCGGCTGCGCCAATATGGTGCCGGTGCTGTTCAGCGCCGTCGGCCGCCAGACAACGATGCCGGAGCACGTGGCGGTGCCGGCGATCAGCACGCTGGGCTATGCCGGGATCCTGGCCGGTCCGGCCGGGATCGGCCTGCTGGCGCGGTTGGCCGGGCTGCCGGCGGCGTTCCTGCTGCTG
>CAZZZA010000180.1:0-5378 GCA_964658455.1 uncultured Lichenihabitans sp. | reverse complement strand
TTCCTGGAGTTCGCCTTCTTCAGCCTGCCGGTGGTGGCGCTGACCGCGGTGTTCTCCGGCATGGTGATCGCGCTGCAATCCTTCACCGGCTTCTCGCGCTTCAACGCCCAGTCCGCGGTGGCCGACATCGTGGTGCTGTCGGTGGTGCGCGAACTCGGGCCGGTGCTGGCCGGGCTGATGGTGGCGGGCCGGGTCGGCGCGGCGATGGCCGCCGAGATCGGCACCATGCGGGTCACCGACCAGATCGACGCGCTCGGCACGCTGTCCACCAACCCGATGAAATATCTGGTGGCGCCGCGTCTGCTGGCCGGACTGCTGGCGCTGCCGATGCTGGTGGTGGTGGCCGACCTCCTCGGCGTGCTGGGCGGGTTCGTGGTCGCCGTCGTCAAGCTCGGCTTCCAGCCCTCCGCCTATATCGCCAACACGGTGGGCTTCGTGCAGCCGATCGACGTGATCGTCGGGCTGGCGAAGGCGGCGGTGTTCGGGTTCCTGATCGCGCTGATGGGCTGCTACAACGGCTACAACAGCAAGGGCGGCGCGCAGGGTGTCGGCGGCTCGACCACCGCCTCGGTGGTGGCGGCCTCGATCCTGATCCTGTCGTTCGACTACGTGCTGACAGAGATGTTCTTCTCGCGATGAGCGGCGCCACGCCCAAGATACGCATTCGAAGCCTGAGCAAGAGTTTCGGGCCCAAGCGCGTGCTCGACGGTATCGATCTCGATGTCGAGGCCGGCACCTCGATGGTGGTGATCGGCGGATCGGGAAGCGGCAAATCGGTGCTGCTGCGCTGCATCCTCGGCCTGATCGCCCCCGATGCCGGCACGATCGAGATCGACGGCGTCGACCTGCTGCGCCAGACCCGTCGGGTGCAGGTCGCGACCCGCGAGCGGATCGGCATGCTGTTCCAGAACGGGGCGCTGTTCGACAGCCTGCCGGTCTGGGAGAACGTGGCGTTCGGGCTGCTGGCCGGGCGCGGCCGCAAGCGCATCAGCCGCGCCGAGGCGCGCGCGAAGGCGGCCGAGGTGCTCAGGCAGGTCGGGCTCGATCCCAGCGTCGGCGATCTGGCGCCGGCCGAGCTGTCCGGCGGCATGCAGAAGCGCGTCGGGCTGGCCCGCGCGATCGCCGCCCGCCCCGACATGCTGTTCTTCGACGAGCCGACCACCGGGCTCGATCCGATCATGGGCGCGGTGATCGACGGGCTGATCGTCGATTGCGTGAAGCGGCTCGGCAGCACCGCGATCGCCATCACCCACGACATGGCCTCCGCCACCCGGATCGGCGACCGCGCGGCGATGCTGTATCGCGGCAAGCTGGTCTGGCAGGGGGCGGCGGCCTCGCTGCTCGAGAGCGGCAATCCGATGGTGGACCAGTTCACCCACGGGCGGCGCGAGGGCCCGATCGGCATGGAACTGCGGCGATAGCGCCGGCCAGGCTCATCGCGGGATCGCTGCTGGCCTGGCTCGCCGTCCTGTCTTACGCCGTCCCGGCCGCCGCCGATCCGGCCGCCGCGCATGCGCTCTCCCGGCTGTTCCTGCGCAGCTGCTTCCTGCATCCCGGCGATCCGCACGCCCTGCGCGCGGCGCTCGCCGCGTCCGGCGCGACGCCGGTCACCGCCGCCGCCGCCGCCGGCCTGCTGCCACGGCCGGGACGCGCGTTCAGGATCGCCACGTCCGGGCCCGGGCATCTGATGGTGCTGTCGTTCGACGACGGCTGGTGCGGCGATGCCGGCGTCGGCATCGATGCGCATGCGCTGACCGTCGCCCTGTCGCAGGCGATGCGGGCGCAGGCGACCGACATGCGGCTGATGGGCGCCGAGGCCGACGGCGCCGAGCAGCGCTACCTGCTGCTGCCGCCCGGCCGTCCGGCGCTGGTGCTGCTGGTGCGGTCGCGCCCGGCCGGCGGCCTGATGCAGGCGAGCCTATTCGCCGCAGCACTGCCCGATAGCCCGCCAGATGCGCCGCCCGGGGCGCCGCCGTGACGACTGCGCTCGCCGTGGCTGCCGCCGCATGCGATTGATGGCGCCATGACCGATGACGACCAGGGCGCGTATCCGCCGCCGGAACTGAGGCTGCCGTCGCAAGCCGACGACCGCAACCCGAGCGGCCCGTTCGGGGTCGGCCTGCTCAACGCGATCGCCGGCGGCTGGTATGACAACCCGAACGACTGTCTCTTCGAGGGGGTGCGGATCGAGGCCGCCGATACCGTGCTCGACATGGGCTGCGGCGAGGGGGGCAATGCCAGCTTCTGCGCCAGGCGGGGCTGCGACATCATCCTGGTCGACGTGAACGAGACCATCCTCGGCCGGGCGCGGGCGGCGCTGGACGGTTTGGGCGCGCGGTCGGTCCGCACCGTGGTCAGCACCGCCCTGCCGTTGCCACTGCCCGACGGGTGCGCCACCAAGCTGGTCTGCACCGAGGTGCTCGAGCATGTCGAGGATCCGGCCGCGGTGATGGCCGAACTGGTCCGGCTCGGCCGGCCGGGCGCGCAGTATCTGTTCTCGGTGCCGGACCCGGTGCAGGAGACGGTGCAGGCCGCGCTGGCGCCGCCGGGCTATTTCCGGGCGCCGAACCATGTGCGGATCATCGAGCGCGACGCGTTCGCCGCCCTGGTGACCGATGCCGGGCTCGCGATCGAGCGCCGCGCCCAGTACGGCTTCTTCTGGTCGGTCTATATCTCGCTCTACTGGCGCACCGGCTTCGCCCGCACCAGCAGCGACCATCCGGTGCTCAACGCCTGGAGCGAACTCTGGTCCGCGGTGCTGGCCGGTCCGGAAGGGGTCAAGGTGGTGCGGGCGCTCGACGCCGCGCTGCCGAAATCGCAGATCATCGTCGCCCGCAAGCCCGCCGCCGGCTGAGGGCGCGACCGCATGAGCAAGCGCGGCCAGCTCCGCTTCGTCTGCCAGAACTGCGCCGCGGCGTGGCCGAAATGGAGCGGGCGCTGCGACGCCTGCGGCGAATGGAACACGCTGGTCGAGGAGTCCGGCGAGGCGCGGGCGGCGTCGTCGCGGCCGGTCGCCGGCGGCGCCGCCCGGGCCGGGGCCCGGATCGGGCTGGTCGGGCTGGAAGGGGCGGCCGAGCCGCCGCCCAGGATCGGCACCGGCATCGCCGAACTCGACCGGGTGCTGGGCGGCGGTCTGGTGCCGGCCTCGGTGGTGCTGGTCGGCGGCGATCCGGGGATCGGCAAATCGACCCTGATGCTGCAGGCCGCGGCGGCGATGGCCGCCGCCGGGCGCCGGGTGCTCTACATCTCCGGCGAGGAGGCGGTGGACCAGCTGCGGATGCGCGGCCGCCGTCTCGGCCTGTCGGCGCCCGGCCTGGAACTGGCGGCGGCGATCAGCGTGGTCGACATCGCCCAGACCCTCGAGCACGAGCGCGACGTGGCCATGGTGGTGATCGACTCGATCCAGACCATGTGGCTGGAGACGATCGAGAGCGCGCCGGGCTCGGTCTCCCAGGTGCGGGCCTCCGGCTTCGAGCTGATCCGTCTGGCCAAGGCGCGCGGCTTCGGGCTGATCCTGGTCGGTCACGTGACCAAGGAGGGCGCGCTGGCCGGACCGCGGGTGCTCGAGCACATGGTCGATGCGGTGATGTATTTCGAAGGCGATCGCGGCCACCAGTTCCGCATCCTGCGCGCCGCCAAGAACCGGTTCGGCGCCACCGACGAGATCGGCGTGTTCGAGATGACCGACCGGGGACTGGCCGAGGTCGCCAACCCCTCGGCGCTGTTCCTGGCCGAACGGCGCGGCAACATCGCCGGCAGCGCCGTGTTCGCCGGCCTGGAGGGCTCTCGTCCGGTGCTGCTGGAGATCCAGGTGCTGCTGTCGCCCAATGCCGGATCCTCGCCCAGGCGGGCGGTGGTGGGCTGGGACAGCGGGAGGCTGGCGATGCTGCTGGCGGTGCTCGAGACGCGCTGCGGGCTCAAGCTGTCGGCGATGGATGTCTATCTGAACGTGGCCGGCGGCCTGCGCATCGTCGAGCCGGCGGCGGACCTGGCGGTGGCGGCGGCGCTGGCCTCGGCCGCGACCGGACAGCCGACCAGCGCCGGGTCGGTCTATTTCGGCGAGGTGGGGCTGTCCGGCGAGGTGCGCCAGGTCGCCCAGGCCGAGGCGCGGCTCAAGGAGGCGCACAAGCTCGGCTTCGAGCATGTGTTCCTGCCCAGGCGGGTCGCCCGCGGCCGCAACCGCCTGGTGGCGCCGGACGGCGTCAGGCTGGAGGAGATCGGCCATCTATCCGATCTGACCGCGTCGTTCGCGCCGGCCGAGGGCGGCGAGGCGTAGCCGGACCGGCGGCGCCCCGACGCTTAACGCTTCGTCAAGGAGCGTGACGCGATACTGCGCGCATGGATGCCACCCCATGCCTGCCGGGCGAGACGCCGGATCTGCCGGACGGGCAGCTCGGCGGCTGGCTGAACCAGCGCTGCCGGTTCGAGGAGGCGCTGCGGGTGCTGCAGCGGGCGGTGGCGCATGACCGCCGGGACTGGATCGCCTGGTCCAATCTCGGCAACTGCATGGTCGAGCTGCAGCGCTTCGGCGACGCGATCGCCTGCTACGGCAACGCGCTCGCGGTCCATCCCGGGCACGCGCCGACCCTGGCCAATCTCGGCGTGGCGCTGACCGCGATCGGCCAGCCGGTCCAGGCGCTGACCTTCTTCGAGATCGCGGTCGGCCTGCAGCCAGACAACGCCGAGACGCAGTGCAACCGCGCCCTGGCGCTGCTCGCCGCGGGCGACTGGGAGGCGGGTTTCGCCGCCTATGAATGGCGCTGGCGCACCGCCGCCAAGCCGCCGCACGGCTACGCCGCGCCGCTCTGGGACGGCAGGGACTTCGCCGGCCGGACGCTGCTGCTGCATGACGAGGGCGGCTTCGGCGACACGCTGCAGTTCATCCGCTACGCGGCGCTGGCCAAGGCGCTCGGCGGCACCGTGCTGCTGCATGTGCGCCCGGCGCTGGCCGGGCTGCTGGCGCGGCTGCCGCAGATCGACGCGGTGATCGCGCATGGCCAAAAGCTGCCGCCCTTTGATCTGCACTGCCCGATGTTCAGCCTGCCCGGCCGGTTCGCCACCACGCCCGACCGGGTGCCGTTCGCCGATTCCTATCTGGTGGCGGACCCGGCGCGGATCGCCGGCTGGCGCCGGACGCTGCTGGCGGACGCGCCCGGTTGCTGCCCGGCGCCGCTCCGGGTCGGCCTGGTCTGGGCCGGCGGGCCGCACCCTTACGCGCGGGAATCGGCGCTGGCCGACCGGCGCCGCTCGATCGAGCTGGCGCGTCTGGCGCCGCTGGCGGCGGCGCGGCCGGACGCGCTGTTCTACAGCCTGCAGGTCGGCGCCGCCGCCGGCCAGGCCGCGACACCGCCGGCCGGGATGCCACTGATCGACCATAC
>CAZZZA010000179.1:0-5383 GCA_964658455.1 uncultured Lichenihabitans sp. | reverse complement strand
CTGTCGGCGCGCGGCTTCGCCAACGGCACCGGCGAGCAGAAGGAGGAGTTCGCGCTGTTCCGCGCCTTCTGGCTGGAGAAGCCGCAGCCCGGCATGACCGCGATCGTGGTGCATGCGCTGCTCGACAGCCCGACCGTCACCGGCGCCTACCGCTTCACCATCCGGCCCGGCGACGAGACCATCTTCGACGTCGAGAGCACGCTCTATCCGCGCAAGGCGATCGCCTCGTCGGGCATCGCGCCGCTGACCGGGATGTTCTATTTCGGCCTCAACGATCACGCCCATGTCGATGACGCCAGGCCCGCCGCGCATGACAGCGAGGGCCTGTCGATGTGGAGCGGCAAGGGCGAGCAGCTCTGGCGGCCGCTCTGCAACCCGATCGACCTGCAGTTCAGCGCCTTCGCCGACACCACGCCCAAGGGCTTCGGCCTGATGCAGCGCGGCCGCTCCTTCGCCGATTTCCAGGATCTGGCGCTGTTCTACGAGAAGCGGCCGAGCCTGTGGATCGAGCCGATCGGCGACTGGGGCGAGGGCGCGGTGGACTTGGTCGAGCTGCCGACGCCGAACGAGGTCAACGACAACATCGTCGCCTTCTGGCGTCCCAAGGCGCCGCTGGCCGCCGGCGGCGAATACAGCTTCACGTACCGGATGCACTGGTGCTGGGATAATCCCTGGTCCACCGGGCTGGCGCGCATCGCCCAGACCAGGATCGGCGCCACCGGCGACCGTAAGGGCCGCTTCGTGATGCTCGACTTCACCGGCGACGCGGTGCGCACGCTCGGCGCCGACGCCAGGCTGCACGCCGATGTCGGCGCCAGCGTCGGCGAGATCAGGAACGTGGTGGTGGAGCCGAACCCGTCGATCCAGGGCTGGCGGATCACCTTCGAACTCTATCCCGGCAGCGCCAAGCTGGTCGAACTGCACGGGCTGCTGGTGAACGACCAGGGTCCGCTCTCCGAGCGCTGGGTCTATCGTTGGACCCCCTGATGCGGCACCCGTCGCTGCCCCCGGACGCGCCGCTGGCGATGCCGGTGCAATCGCTGCGCGACGCGCCCGCCGCCGCGGCCGCGCCGGCGACGCGGCCGCGGCACCTGGCGCTGCGCCGCCTGTTCGTGATCGGCGGCGCCGCTGCTCTTAGCCTGTTCGGCGCCTACGAGATGTATTTCGTGCTGAACGGCAACGGCGCCAACACGCTGGGCCTGTTCGTGCTGGCGCTGTTCGTGGTGCTGTTCTCCTGGATCGCGCTCGCCTTCACCTCGAGCCTCGGCGGCTTCGTCTCGCTGCTGTCCGGCGGCGGGCTGGGGCTCGGCATCGCCCGCGACGACCCGCTGCCGGCGCTCCGCGACCGCACCGCCCTTCTGCTGCCGACCTACAATGAGAGCCCGCGCCGGGTGATGGCCGGGCTCGCCGCGATCTACGAGAGCCTGGAGGCGACCGGGCGGCTCGATCATTTCGACCTGTTCATCCTGTCCGACACCACCAACCCCGATCTGTGGATCGAGGAGGAGGCCGCGTTCCTGGCTTTGCGCGACCGCACCGGCGGCCACGCGCGCATCTTCTACCGCCGCCGTCCCAAGAACACCGAGCGCAAGGCCGGCAATGTCGGCGAGTGGGTGCGGCGCTTCGGCGGCGCCTATCCGCAGATGATCACCCTGGATGCCGACAGCGTCATGGAGGGTGCGACCATCGTGCGCATCGCGCATGCGATGGAGACCCACCCCGGCGTCGGGCTGATCCAGACCCTGCCGGTCATCGTCAACGGCGCCACCCTGTTCGCCCGCATGCAGCAGTTCGCCGGCCGCGTCTATGGCCCGCTGATCGCCGCCGGGATCGCCTGGTGGCACGGCTCGGAGGGGAACTACTGGGGCCACAACGCGATCATCCGCACCCGCGCCTTCGCCGAGCAGGCCGGACTGCCGGTGCTGCAGGGCCGGCGCCCGATCGGCGGCCACATCCTCAGCCACGATTTCGTCGAGGCGGCGCTGATGCGCCGCGCCGGCTGGGCGATCCACATGGTGCCGGGTCTGGCCGGCTCCTACGAGGAGAGCCCGCCCTCGCTGACCGACATCGCGATCCGCGACCGGCGCTGGTGCCAGGGCAACCTGCAGCATGCCGGCGTGCTGCCGGCGCGCGGCCTGCACTGGGTCAGCCGGCTGCACCTGCTGATGGGCATCGGCTCCTACGTGACCTCGCCGCTCTGGCTGGTGTTCCTGCTGTGCGGGATCCTGATCTCGCTGCAGTCGCGCTTCGTCAAACCGGAATATTTCGGCGGCACCAAGCTGCTCTATCCGAACTGGCCGCAGGTCGATCCGGTGCTCGCGAAATGGGTGTTCATCGGCACCATGGCAGTACTGCTGGCGCCGAAGCTGCTCGCCTACATCGCCCTGCTGGCCAATCCGTCGGACCGGCGCGGCGCCGGCGGCGCCGTGCGGGCGTTGCTCTCGCTGCTGCTGGAGACGCTGATCGGCGGCCTGATCGCCCCGGTGGCGATGCTGATCCAGACCAGCGGCGTGATCTCGATCCTGGCCGGCCGCGATTCCGGCTGGAACGCGCAGCGGCGCGACGACGGCCACATCCCGCTCGCCCTGGTCTGGTCGGGTTACTGGCGATACATGCTGTTCGGCATCGTGCTGGCGGCGATCGCCTGGGCGGTGTCGCCGGCGCTGTTCGCCTGGATGTCGCCGGTCCTGCTCGGCCTGGCGCTGGCGGTGCCGCTGGTGGCGCTGACCGCCGGCCGCGATCTCGGGCTGGCGTTCCGACGCGCCGGGTTCCTGCGTATCCCGGAGGAGACCAGCCCGCCCGCGGTGCTGGCGCGCGCGGTGCAGTTGCAGGCAGACGGCAGGGACATGGAGGCGGGTGCTGCGATGCGCCGGCTGTTCGACGATCCGGCGCTGCTGGCGGCGCACCAGGCGATGCTGCCGCCGCCACGGCGGCGCGGCCAGGATCCGTTCGATCCGCTGCTTGCGATCGGCCTGGCCAAGCTGGACGAGGCCGACCATCTCGACCAGGCGCTCTTAGCACTCAGCCCGCAGGAGCGGGCCGCGATCCTGGCCAGCCGGACCGGGCTGGACCGGCTGCTGGCGCTGCACCGTCCGGTCGGGGCCGCGTCGCCGGTCTGAGCAAGGCTGGTCTAAGCAAGGTAGGCCGCGCCCGCTACATGCTTGCGAATACGCATCGTCACCGGATCGCCATGCGGGCGGCGCGGGGGACGCGCTATGGAGGCGCCACCTCAGCCCGCAGGGGATCCGCTTCCATGATGCTCAAGAGCGAAATCGTCGAGGTGGACGGGGTCTTCGTCGGTGCGGCGATCTCGCTGAGCAGCCGGGACGGGCTCGCCTTCTTCGCCACCCACGAGCGGGTGCGGACGCTGCACGGGTCGCGGCTGCCGAACATGGCGGCGGTCCGGCACCAGGCGGCGCGGCATTATCGCGGGGTGCGCTCGACCGCCGAGGCGATCGCCGCGTCGCAGGCGCGATTCGCCGGATCCTGAGCCGGCGCTGCGGCCGGGCCCGCGGCTCCCGCACGCAAACACCCACCCATCGCGCAACCGGTTGTTCGGCAACGGATTATGCGAGCCGGCGGCGGAAGCGTCCGGGCCGTGCCGGGCGACGCCGCCCGTGCCTCATTTCAAACATCATGTTTAGGCAAAAAACTGTTGCAAACACCCGTTTTTGCACGTTACTGAAAACGATGCCAATAAAGTAAACGAACGTTTGAGGTCACCATGAGCAAAGCCTTCATCGCCGCGACGATCCAGAACTCGCTGGGCTGCACCGGGGTCGCGGCCAACCGGGCCGCCGACGAGATCGTCGCGTCGATCGTTGCCAACATGAAGAAGGAAGGCGGGTTCACGCTGCCGTCCTTCGGCACCTTCCGGGTCGCCAAGACCAAGGCGCGCAAGGCGCTGAACCCGCGCACCGGCGAGCCGGTGAAGGTCAAGGCCGGCAAGACCGTCCGCTTCAAGGCCAGCCCGAACCTCAAGAAAGCGGTCTGAACCCGGCGCGCCGTCCCGGGCCGAACCGCCCGGGCCGGACGCCTGGATTGGTCAGCCGGCGGCCGGGTCGGCGCGCGACCGCGACGGGATCGCGTCGCCCGCCTCGCCGGCGGCGGCCGTGTCGTGCGTCAGCGCCGTGGCCGGCGGCCGCACCCGCAACCGGCGGATGTGCCGCGGGTCGGAATCCATGATCCGGAACTGCAGCCCGGACTCGTGACCCACCACCTCGCCGCGTGCCGGCACGTGCCCGGCCAGGCTGAACACCAGCCCGCCGACCGTATCGATGTCGCTCTCGCGCTCCTGGTCGGTCAGCAGCGGCCCGAGCCGGGCCTCGAACGCCTCGACCGGCATGCGGGCATCGATATCGAACGTCCCGTCATGCCGTTCCACCAGCATCGGCACGTCCGGCTCGTCATGCTCGTCGGCGATGTCGCCCACGATGGTCTCGACCAGATCCTCGATCGTCACCAGCCCGTCGATGCCGCCATATTCGTCGATCACCAGCGCCAGATGGATGCGCCGCAGCCGCATCTGCAGCAGCAGGTCCAGCACCGGCGTCTGCGGCGCGATCATCAGCGGCTGACGCAGGATCGATTGCAGCCGGAAGCTCTCCGGCGGGCCGCCATACGCCACCAGATCCTTCACGTGGACCATGCCGACCACATCGTCGAGCTGCTCGCCATAGACCGGCAGCCGCGAGTGGTTCTCGCGCTTCATGGTGGCCAGCGCCTCGTCCAGCCCGATCGAGACCGGCATCGCGATGATGTCGGCGCGCGGCACCATCACGTCGTCGGCGGTGGTGCCGCGCAGGCGCAGCACGTTGGCGATCAGCACCCGCTCCTGGCGGTCCAGTTCCGGCAGTTCGCCGTCGGTCTGCGGCGCCTCCGCCGCCTCCTGCATCAGCGCCACCACCCGCGCCCGCAGATCCTGGTCGGTCCGCCGGCGCGCCAGCCAGCCCAGCACCCGGGAGCGGCGCGGCTCCGGTCTGGAATCGTCGCCGCTCATCGGGCCGGATCCGCCGCGCGCGGCTTCCAGGGATTCGGCACCCCGAGCCGGCGCAGGATACGGGCCTCCTGCATCTCCATCCGCCGTGCGTCGCCGACCCGGTGATGGTCGTGGCCGCGCAGATGCAGCGCGCCATGCACCACCAGATGCGCCAGATGGTGGGCCGGGCGCCTTCCGGCGGCGATCGCCTCGCGCCGCACCGTCTCCAGCGCCACCACGATGTCGCCGCCGGCGAGCCCGTGACCGGTCTCGAAGGTCAGCACGTTGGTCGGCTTGTTGCGTCCGCGATGGCGCGCGTTCAGCAGCCGCACCCGCAGGTCGTTGTCGAGCATCACCGTGCCCAGCCCGCCGCCGGCCAGCGCCGCCTGCCGCACCAGCGCCTCG
>CAZZZA010000178.1:2367-5397 GCA_964658455.1 uncultured Lichenihabitans sp. | reverse complement strand
GGCGCCACCGGCAGCGCGCCGTCATGCAGGTCGGGATGGGAGATGCGGCCGGTGTGCCAGAGCTGCAGCACCATCCTGCCGCCCTTGCCGTGCACCGCATCGGTCACCCGCTTCCAGGCGGCGACCTGGGGCTCGGTCCAGATGCCGGGGGTCATGGCGTAGCCGCGGGCCTGCGCGGAGATGTTGGTCGCCTCAGAGACGATCAGACCGGCGGCGGCGCGCTGCGCGTAGTAGTCGGCGGCGAAGTCCGGCACCACCCCCTGCTCGCTCGACCGGCTCCTGGTCAGCGGCGCCATGACGATGCGGTTGCGAAGAGCCAGCGCTCCGGCGGACACCGGAGAGAAGAGAATGGCGTGGTCGGTCATAATGAAGCCTCGGTCGTGCGGTGCAACAGCGTCCGGCGCGTGCCGGGGTTCCGGCCGGCGCCGGGACTCCAAGGCCGGGTCGGCACGGGGTCGGCTGCTAAGGTTTTTTCGGCCGATTCGGCAATAATATCGAAAACGTCATAGGGTGACGGCGCTCTTGTGATGACATGGCGGGACGGGGACGGTGCCTTGAAGACGTTCAGGTCAGGATTGCCGAGACCCGACGCGGTGCTGCTGCGCCTGCGCCTGATCGGGCGGATGGAAGCGCTCACGCTCGGCAACGAGAGCGTCCTGCCGCTGGGACGCAAGACGCGCGGGCTGCTGGCGATCCTGGCGCTCTCCGGGCGCAAGCCGGTGCTGCGGCTGCGTCTGGCCGAACTGCTCTGGAGCCGCCGCTCCGAGGAGCAGGCGCGGGCCTCGCTGCGTCAGGAGATCCACCGTCTGCTGGAGGCGCTCAGCCCGCTCGGCACCGAGGTGATCGCCGTCGAGCGGCACACGCTGGCGCTGAAGCCCGCCCTCACCTCGGTGGATGCCGAACGCATCCTGACCGCGCATCCGGGCCAGGCGGACTCGCTGCCGCCGTTCGAGGGGGTGCTGCTGGAGGAGCTGAACGGCACCGATCCGGCGTTCGACCAGTGGCTGGCCGGCGAGCGCGTGCGGCTGCGCGATCATGCGATCGGGCTATTCGAGGACATGCTGCGGCGTCAGCGCGACCCGCAGGGCAGCCTGGATGCGGCGCGGCAGCTGCTGGTGCTGGACGGGCTGCACGAGCGCGCCTGGCAGGCGACGGTCCAGGGCCAGCTGGCGCTCGGCAACGGCGTGCTGGCGCGGCAAAGCGGCGAGCGCTGCATGGCCTCGTTCGCCGCGGTGCCCGGCGCGGTGCCCGGACCGGAACTGCGCGAGCTGCTGGCGTCGGTCGGCCTGACCGCTGGGGGCGCGGACCATGCCGAGCCGCCGACCGGGGCGGCGCCCGACGCGCCGGCAAACGACCTGCATGCGAGCATCGGCGCGGCGGTGACGCCGCCGGACGCGAAACCGAGGCCCGGGCTCGCTTCTAGCAACGGGACAATGCCGGGCCCGATGCCGGCCGGCCCGCCGGACGCCGCGGCGCATGGCGACGGCACGTTCGGCAACGGCGCGATGGTCACCGAACCGGGCTGGGAGCGGGCCGCGCCCGGACGCCTCGCCGGGCTGTCAGAGACCCGGTCGGTCGCCGCGATCACCGGCCTGCCGCTGGTCGCGGTGCTGCCGGTCCAGGATCTCGGCTCCGGCGGCGACGCCGCCTGGACCGGCAACGGCCAGACGCCGCCGCTGGATTTCCCGTCCGGGCTGGTGGCGGCGATCCAGGGCACCTTGTCCGGCAGCCGCTGGCTGCGCCTGCTGCTGGGCAGCGAGCTGCAGGACAGTCTGAGCCAGGGCCGCGACGACGCCTTCCTGCGGCGCGGCCTCGGGCTCGACTACCTGCTGGACGGCACGATGCAGCGCGTCGGCGGCCAGGTCAGGGTGATCCTGCGGCTGAGCGACATTCGCCGCTACGGCCAGCTGATCTGGGCGCAGCGCTTCGATGCCGAGGCGGCCGACCCGCTGGCGTTCCAGGACCTGATCGCCGCGCGGGTCGCGGCCCGGCTGCCGACCGAGCTGATGCTGGCGGAAAGCCGTTGCCTGCGGCGGCTGGCGGAATCCGAACTCGATCCGCACGGTCTGGCGATCCAGGCGCTCTGCCGGCTCACTGACGGCGACCGGACGCAGATCGAGCGCGCGGTCGGGTTGCTGGAGCGCAGCCTGGAGCGCGAGACCGACAACCCGATCGCGCATTGCGCGCTGTCGGTGGCGCATCTGCTGCGGGCGCTGCAGCGCTGGGACGACCCGCAGGCGGCGGCGGCGCGCGCGGAGGCGGCGGCGCGGGCGGCGATCGCGTGCGACCCGCAGGCAAGCTTCGGCCTGATCGGCTGCGCGCACGTGCTGAGCGAGTTGCGCGACCAGCCGGAAGCGGCGCTGAGCCTGCTGGACCAGGCGCTGTCGCTGCGGCCGCATTCCGCCGAGGCCTGGGCGACCGGCGCCTACCCGCTGATCCGCCTCGGCCGGCTCGACGAGGCGGCGCGCTGGTTCGACACCTACAAGGCGCTGTTCGCCACCCACCCGTTCCAGATCCTGCTCGACCTGCCGGCGCTGCTGATCGCGCTGCTGCGCGGCGACGACGCGGCGGCGGCGCGGATCGGCCTGGCGCAGTCCGAACTGCGGCCGAACTACGCGCCGATCCTGGTGCCGTACCTGGCGGCGCTCGGCCATCTGCGGCAGTCCGGCGAGGCGGACCGGGTGCGCGCCAGGCTGCTCGGCTTCTGGCCGGACTGCAGCGTGTCCGGGCTGGTGCGGTCCGCCGGGTTGCGGGTGCCGACGCATGCGGCGCGCCTGGAGCAGGGGCTTCGGCTGGCCGGGCTGGATGACGCGGCCCCGGCGGCTCCGGACCAGGACGCCGCGCCAGGGCCCGCGGCCGGCGCTGCGACCGCCCCGGAGGGCCGCTTGGCGCGGACCCGCTTGCAGGATAGACAGACCGGCTAGCCCGTTCGTCCCAGCTTCCCTTTCCGTCCGATCAGAGGCGCCACGATGCTTCGCTTGCCCGCCCACTCCTCCGCGCGCCCAGCGCCTTGCGCCCGCACCGCGGCCA
>CAZZZA010000178.1:0-2267 GCA_964658455.1 uncultured Lichenihabitans sp. | reverse complement strand
GCGGCCACAGCACCGACAGCAGCCAGCCGCTGCCCGGCGACACCGCCGCGCTCTCCACCCCGTCGCATGACGGCCACCTGATGGGCGAGGACAAGAGCGCGTCGGGAGGCGACCAGACCGCCGCCGGCGTGAATGCCTATCTGTGGCGCGGCGCGATCGACACCCTGTCCTTCATGCCGTTCGCCGCCGCCGAACCGCAGGGCGGCGTCATCATCACCGACTGGTACACGCCGCCGACCGTGTCCGGCGAGCGCTTCAAGGCGAACGCCTACATCCTGGGCAAGCAGCTGCGCTCCGATGCGATCCGGGTGTCGGTGTTCCGCCAGGTGCGTCAGGACGGCGAGTGGGTCGACCAGCCGGTGGCGCCGAACACCGCCGCCGACATCACCAGCAAGATCCTGGCGCGGGCGCGGCAGCTGCGCGCCGATGCCGGCGGCGGCAACGGCTGAGCGCCGGTGCCCCTGGCCACGCCGGCGCGACGATGAGCGACCACCCGTCGGCCGCCGAGCCCGCCGGCCTGCGCTATGATTTCGCCGATGCCGAGCCGCGCTGGCAGGCGGAATGGGACAAGCGCGACTGCTTCGCGGTGCCGGACGTGCCGCCGGCGGACAAGCCGAAATACTACGTGCTCGAGATGTTCCCCTATCCGAGCGGGCAGCTGCACATGGGCCATGTCCGCAACTACACGCTGGGCGACGTGGTGGCGCGCTACAAGCGGGCGCGCGGCTTCGCGGTGCTGCATCCGATGGGCTGGGACGCGTTCGGGCTGCCGGCCGAGAACGCGGCGCGCGAGCGCGGATCGGATCCGGCGCGCTGGACCATGGACAACATCGCCACCATGCGCGGCACCCTCAAGCGCCTGGGCCTGTCGCTGAACTGGGACCGCGAGATCGCCACCTGCCTGCCGGACTATTACGGCCAGCAGCAGGCCCTGTTCCTGGACATGCTGCAGGCCGGCCTGGTCGAGCGACGCGACGCGCTGGTGAACTGGGATCCGGTCGACCAGACGGTGCTGGCCAACGAGCAGGTGGTGGACGGGCGCGGCTGGCGCTCCGGCGCGGTGGTCGAGAAGAAGCGCCTCAGCCAGTGGTTCCTCAAGATCACCGACTTCGCCCCGGAGCTGCTGTCGGCGCTGGACCGACTGGAAGCCTGGCCGGAGCGGGTCAGGGTCATGCAGGCGCACTGGATCGGCCGCAGCGAGGGCGCGCGGGTGCGCTTTTCGCTCACCGCGCCGGCCGGCGGCCTGGACGCGGTGGAGGTGTACACCACCCGTCCGGACACGCTGTTCGGCATGTCGTTCCTGGCGGTCGCCGCGGAGCATCCGCTGGCGGCGCATGTAGCGGCGAGCGATCCGGCCGCGAGCGCCTTCATCGCCGAGTGCCGCAGCCTGGGCACCAGCGAGGCGGCGATCGAGAGTGCCGAGAAGCGCGGCTTCGATACCGGTCTGCGGGTGGCGCATCCGTTCCTGGAGGGCGTCACCTACCCGGTCTGGATCGCCAATTTCGTGCTGATGGAATACGGCACCGGCGCGGTGTTCGGCTGCCCGTGCGGCGACCAGCGCGACCTCGATTTCGCCCGCAAATACGGGCTTCCGGTCATCGCCGTGGTGTCTGGCGAGGGCGGGCCGGACGCGACGAGCCGGGATTTCCAGGGCGACGTCGCCTATACCGGCCCCGGCACGCTGATCAATTCCGGCTTCCTGGACGGGCTTTCCACCGAGGCAGGGCGCCGGGCCGCGATCGAGCGGCTGGAGGCGACCGGCGCCGGCCGTGGCGTGGTGAACTGGCGGCTGCGCGATTGGGGCATCTCGCGCCAGCGCGCCTGGGGCTGCCCGATCCCGGTGATCCATTGCGCCGGCTGCGGCGCGCAGCCGGTGCCGCGCGACCAGCTTCCGGTCCGGCTGCCGGACGATCTGGATTTCGCCCGGCCCGGCAACGCGCTCGACCATCATCCGCACTGGAAGCATGTCGCCTGTCCGCGATGCGGCCAGCCGGCGACGCGCGAGACCGACACCTGCGACACCTTTGTCGACAGCGCCTGGTATTTCGCCCGCTTCACCGCGCCGAGGGCGCCGACGCCGACGCTGCGTGCCGCCGCGGACGGCTGGCTGCCGGTCGACCAGTATATCGGCGGCGTCGAGCACGCGATCCTGCATCTGCTCTATGCCCGCTTCTTCACCCGGGCGATGCACGCCACCGGCCATCTGGACCTCGACGAGCCGTTCGCGCGGCTGTTCACCCAGGGCATGGTCAACCATGAGAGCTACC
>CAZZZA010000177.1:0-5518 GCA_964658455.1 uncultured Lichenihabitans sp. | reverse complement strand
CTCCGGCGCCGCCTGCGGCCGGGGCGGCGGCGCCGGCGCGTCGTCGAACATGGCCGCCGCGAGATCGGCGGCGGACTGATGCGGCGGGTGCGCGTCCATGGTCTGGTTTTCCTTGTCGGCGCGCTCGACGATCATCGAGGGCTTGAGCACCAGCAGATCGTCTTCCTGTGCCTCGGCGGCGCGTGCCTCGTGGGCGGCGCTGACCCCGGCCTCGTCTTCCATGATGATCCTGCGGATCGAGGCCAGGATCGAATCCATCGACCCGTCCTGATCGTCCGCCTGACCTGCGCCGTGGCCGGGATGCTGGCCGCTCGGCTGGCTGGAAGTCGGGCCGTCCATGCTCAGCGTCCCGGCTGCGCGACGGCGTAGTCGTTCAGGCCCCACAGACGATCGCGGACCGCATTGTAGTAGGCGGTCTCGTCGTAGAGCGGCACGCTCAGGCTGAGATCGCGCGCGGTCAGACGGCCGATCGCGCCGGCGACGCCATAGGAGGACAGCACCAGGTTGCTGAGGCTCTGCACCAGCGCCACCTGCGACGAGAGCAGGGTCTGCTGCTGCTGCAGCACTTCCAGCGTGGTGCTGGTGCCGACGATCGCCTGACGCTCGACGCCGTCCAGCGCGACGATGTTGGCCTTGATCGCGGTCCGGTTGCTGTCGATCGACGCCTTGTAGGACAGCAGGTTCTGCCAGTTGGAGATCGCGAGCTGCGCGGCGCTGCGGCGCTGCGTATCGACCTGGCGGCGCGCCTGCTGCGCGGTCTGCTTGGCCTGTCGCACCGACGCATACTCGGCGCCGCCCTGATAGATCGGCACCGTCAGCGTCACCAACCCCTCGCTGATGAAGCTGCGCTGGTTGGTGTAGCCCTGATCGATGCTGTTCAGATACTGACCCTGCAAGGCAAGTTTGGGCATCAATGCCGCCATCGCTACATCCACCGCATCCTTATCGCTGGATTCGGTAAACAAAGCGTTGATAACGTTCGGGTTGTTCGACACCGCCATTGCCACGATCTGATCCTGGTCGTGCGCCGGCAGTCCCAGCGGTTGCGGCGGCACCAGGTTCGGCGCCGGGGCCACGCCGACCTGCTGCGTGTAGGTGGCCTGCGCGGTCTGCAACGTGCCTTCCGCCTGCTGCCGCGACGCGGTGGCGCTGGCCAGCGCCGCCTGCGCCTGCGCCACGTCGGTGCGGGTGATCTCGCCGACACGGAACCGGTCGTTGGTGGCGCGGAGCTGTTCCTGCAGCACCTTCTCGTTGTTGACCTGCAGCTGCAGCAGCTGCTGGTCCTCGATCACGCCGACATAGGCGCTGACCACGTTGGCGAAGACCTGCTGCTCTGTGGCGATCAGGTTGGCGCGCTCGGCCATCACCCGGTTGACCGCCTGGTGGGTCTGACCGGTGGTGCGACCGCCCTGATAGAGCGGCTGGGTCGCGGTCAATCCAACCGTGTAGCCGCGCAGCCCGTGCAGCGCACTCGAGAACCCGCCGGTGGTCGATGCACCGGATTCGACGGTGCCGCTCGTGGTCAGGTTGACCGTCGGCCGCCAGCCGGCCAGCGCGGTCGGCACGTTCTCGTCCACGGCGCGCAGCGCGGCGCGTTCGGCCTGCAGGGTCGGGTTGGTCAGGTAGGCGTTGGCCAGGGCCTCCTGCAGCGTATGCGGCAGGAAGGTCGGCGATCCGCTGCCGTCATATTTCTGCGCCAGCGCCGTGGAGCTGTACAGCAGGGCAAGCATGCCCGCGCCCATGCCTCGGCTGATCATCATCGCGCACCATCTCCGTCACAGGACCGGCACCGGACGACGCCGTCGGTCTTTCCAGCCTCTTTGCCACGAAACCGGGCGCTGCTTCCAGTCTGGGCGGTCAGAACCGGAAGCCGGGCGCCGGCGCGAGTTCGGGGAGCAACGGCGTGGCGCAGTCGAACTGGGCGCGCGGCCGCAGCCCGGCCGGCGAGGCGTCGGCCAAGAAGGCGGTGGCAACCTTGCCCGGCAGCGCCAGTACGCCGGCGATCCGGCCGGCCGGGGCGAGCTGGCCCGCCAGCGCCTCGGGTATCGCCCGCACCGCCCCGTCGATCAGGATCATGTCGAACGGCCCGTCATCCGGACACCCGGCGGCGAGCGGCCCGACCCGGTAGCGCACGCCCGGCGCCAGCTCCGCCAGCAGCGCCTGCCCCTGCGCCGCCAGCCGCGCATCCTGTTCCAGCGCCACCACCGTCACCAGCAGCGCATCGAGCAGGCACGCCGCGTAGCCGGTGCCGGCGCCCACCACCAGCGCCCGCTCGCCGCGATGCGGCACCAGCGACTGCACCAGCCGCGCGATCACCCGCGGCTCGGTCAGCACCCGGCCGTCGGCGAGCGGCACGTCGCGGTCCATGTAGGCGACCGATCGCCGCTCCGGCCCGACGAACCGCTCGCGTGGCAGCCGCCGCATCGCCTCCAGCACCCTGGGATCGTTCACCTGCACCGGACGGATCTGGGTGTCGACCATGCGCAGGCGCGCGGCCTCGTAATCCAGGGGGATGCTGGCGGATTGGCTCATGGGGCTCCAGGCGCGAACACGAACCGCCCGACTGGCCGGCTGCGCGGCTTTTATAGGTTCCCGGCAGCGTGCTGCAAAGCAGCGCGGCGATCGCGCTCCATGCTTGACCTCTGGTCGCCGCCGCGTCATACGCGCTCCCGAGCCATACGGTCCGGTGGCAGAGTGGTGATGCAGCGGACTGCAAATCCGCGTATGTGGGTTCGATTCCCGCCCGGACCTCCAGATCGGGGGTGACAACTGGCCAGACGCTGGACCCGCAGCGCCCTCGTCATCCTCGCGGCCGCCTCAGCACTCTGCGCCATCGCGCTGCTGTCGCTGCCTTTGCTGCTGGTGCTCCTCATGCTCCTGTTCGACAACACCGCGCAGGGCGTGCTGGTGCTGCTGGGCGCCGTCTCGCGCTGGTGGCAGGGCCTGGTGCCGGGCCATGGCGGCGGGCTGCCGCCGTATCGGGCGCTGGTGATCGACCCGTTCGGCGTCGCCCTGGCCGCGCTGGTGCGCGCCGCGCCCTGCATCGGCGGCCTGCTGCTGATCGCGCTGCGCCCGGGGGTCGGCGCGGTCTGGTGGTGGGTGGCGCTGCTCTGGGCCGCCGCCGCCGCGATCGGCGGCAAGCTGGTGGCGATCACGCTGCTGCCCGGCCTGCTCGCCGTGCTGCTGCTGGGTGCGATTGACCGGCCGCACCGGCGCGCCGCATAGGCGATCGGGCAGGCAGCCGACGAGAGGACAGCGTGGCCGTATTACCCGACGCCAGGACCGAGCGTGGCCGGATCGCGCTCTGGGCGCTGCCGTTCGCACTGCTGCTGTTCTCGCGCAAGCCCGATGCGCTGCTCCATGCCGAATTATGGGGCGACGAGGGCTGGTCGTTCTACCCCGACGCCTACCGGCACGGCCTGTCCTGCCTGCTGATCCCCGCCGGCGGGTATCTCGACACGTTCCAGCGGCTGGTCGGTCTCGCGTCGCAGGCGCTGCCGCTCACCGCGGTGCCGACCGCGTTCGCGCTGACCGCGTTCGCGGTGCAGCTGGCGCCGGCGCTGTTCCTGCTCTCGTCGCGGCTGGCCGACGCCATCCCGTCGAGGGCGGTGCGGCTGGCGCTGGCGCTGCTGTATCTGGCGGTGCCGAACGCGTTCGAGTTCTACGTCAACCTGACCAACGCGCAATGGAACCTGGCGCTGCTGTCGCTGCTGATCGTGGCCGGCCGGCCGGCGGCATCATCGGCCGGTCGCGGGCTCGACATCGTGGTGCTGACGCTGTCCGGCCTGAGCGGGCCGTTCATGCTGATGCTGGCGCCGGTCGCGGCGTGGCAGGCGATGCGGCAGCCCTCGGCGCAGGCGCGCACCCGGCTGGCGCTGGCCGTCGCCACCGCGCTGATCCAGGTGGCGGTGCTGCTGACGCTGGGCGGCGGCGGACGCTCCACCGCGCCGCTCGGCGCCGGGCCGCGCATGCTGGCGCAGGTGCTCTCGTCGCAGGTGGTGCTCGGTGCCGAGATCGGCTGGCGCAGCACCGGCGCGGTCCAGGGCCTGGCGCTTTGGCGCGACAACTGGCTGCCCTCGGCGCTGGCCTGCCTGGCGGCGCTGGTCGCGCTGGTCGCGTTGCGGCGCGGGTCGGTGCTGCTGCGGCAATGCACGCTGTTCGCGGCGCTGCTGCTCACCGCCTGCCTGCTGACGCCGCAGGTCTCGCTCACCCAGCCGCGCTGGGAGGTGATGACCCACATGCCGATGGGCAACCGCTATTTCGCGCTGCCGGTGATGATCTGGATCGCGATGCTGGTGTCGCTGGCCGCCGACCGGAACCGGATCGCGCGCGCCGCCGGGCTGGCGCTGCTGGCGCCGGTGCTGCTGTGGGCGGTCCCGCACGACTGGCCGATCCTGCGCATGGCGCACACCGATTTCCAGGCGCGGGCGCGCCGGTTCGAGGCGGCGCCGCCGGGCACCAGGATGACCTTCCCGATCGTCCCCACCGGCCTCGATCCGATGTGGCTGGTCAAGAAGCCGAGCTAGGGCCGCCGCGCGGGCTCAGAAATGGCTCCAGCCGCCGCGCTCCAGACCGAGCGGCGCGCCGCCCCGGTCGCGGACCGTAACACCGGCCGGACCGTCGCCGAACCGGCCGATCCTGGTGATGGCGATGCCGGCCGCCGTCGCGGTCGCCAGCAGGGCCGGCTCCTGCTCCGGCGGCACCGCCATCAGCAGCTCGTAATCGTCGCCGCCGGTCAGCCGCCGTTCGAGGAACGACGGTCCGGCGTCGCGCGCCGCCTTGGAGACCGGCACCAGCTCGGCCTCGATCGTGGCAGAAAGCCCGCCCCGCCGGCAGAGATGGCCGAGATCCTGGACCAGTCCGTCGGAGACGTCGATCGCCGCATGGGCGATCCCGGCCAGCGCCATGCCGAGCCGCGGCGTTGGGCAGCGGTAGCGCCGCACCAGCTCGCCGCTCGGGTCCGCCAGCCCCTCCTGCAGGCAGGCCAGCCCCAGCGTGGCGTCGCCGATGGTGCCGGTGACCCAGACCGCGTCGCCGGGCCGCGCCCCGGCCCGCCGCAGCGCCTGGCCGGGCGCGACATGGCCGAGGATGGTCAGCGACAGGCTCAGCGGACCGGGCGTGCTGGTGGTGTCGCCGCCGAGCAGCGACAGGGCGTGGCGCGCCTGGGTGTCGGCCAGCCCGCGGGCGAAGCCGGCGAACCACGCATCGGGGAGCGCCGCCGGCACGCTCACCGTCAGCAGGTAGCCGAGCGGCAGCGCGCCCATCGCCGCCAGGTCGGACAGATTGACCGCGAGCAGCTTGACGCCGACGCTCTCTGCCGGGTCGTCGGGCAGGAAATGCACGCCGGCGACGATGGCGTCGGCCGACACCACCAGTTCGCGTCCAGCGGGCGGCGCCAGCACCGCGGCATCGTCGGCCAGGCCGAGCGCGCCGGGCCCGGCCAGCGCCCGGAAGTGCCGGGCGATGAAAGCGAACTCGGCCGGCTCCTGCATCGGCGCGGCGCGCCTAGCCGTGGTCC
>CAZZZA010000176.1:0-5524 GCA_964658455.1 uncultured Lichenihabitans sp. | reverse complement strand
CGCGCCGGCGGCGGCGGCGCGCAGGCGGCGAGCGAGACGGCGAGCGAGAGCGAGAGGAGGACGAGCGTGCGCATGGTGGCAAAAGGCTAGTGCAGCGTCCGGCACAAAGCGAGCCGGCGATTGCGCGCGGTGCGGCGCCGGGTCGATGATGGCGGCGTCGCCGGCGTCGGGCCGGCGGGCGGGGCAACCGGGAGCGCTCGATCATGACGAAGCCGTCGGACTACGCCGCGTTCTGGCCGCACTACCTGCGCGCCCATGCGCGGCCGTCGACCCGTCGCGTGCATTGCGTCGGCACCGTGTCGGCGCTGGGTCTGGCGCTGGCCGCGCTCTGGAAGCGCGACTGGCGTCTGGCGCTCGCCGCGCCGCTGGTCGGCTATGGCGCCGCCTGGAGCGCGCATGTCGGGCTGGAAGGCAACGTGCCGGCGACGTTCGGCCATCCGGCATGGTCGCTCTACAGCGACCTGCGCATGGCCGCACTGATGCTGACCGGGCGCCTGGAGCCGCATCTGCGCAAGGCGCTGGCGGCAGCCGGGGACTGAGGCCCCGGCCGCCAGCCTTCTACCGTGCGCTGGCCTCCTGCTTCGCTTGCCGACGCCAGCGGTGCAGGATCGCCTCGGTGTAGCCGTTCGGCTGCGTCGCCCCCTCGAAGATCAGCGCCGCGGCGGCGCGGAACGCCGGCCCGTCGAAGCCGGGCGCCATCGGCGTGTAGAGCGGATCGCCGGCATTCTGCCGGTCCACCACCGCCGCCATGCGCCGCAGCGACTCCATGACCGTCGCCTGGTCGACCACGCCGTGCAGCAGCCAGTTGGCGACGTGCTGGCTGGAGATGCGCAGCGTCGCGCGGTCCTCCATCAGCCCGACATCGTCCAGGTCCGGCACCTTGGAACAGCCGACCCCCTGATCGACCCAGCGCACCACGTAGCCGAGGATCGATTGCGTGTTGTTGTCGACCTCGCGCGCGATGTCGGCCGGGTCGAGGTTGGCGCGACCCAGGAGCGGCGCGGTCAGCAGGGTGGCCAGCGGCGCCTGCGGCGCGCCGGCCAGCGCGTCCTGCCGCTCCGCCACCGACACCTCGAGATAGTGCAGTGCGTGCAGCGTGGCGGCGGTCGGCGAGGGCACCCAGGCGGTGCTGGCGCCGGCCTCGGGATGGCCGATCTTCTGCGCCAGCATGTCGGCCATCGCGTCCGGCGCCGCCCACATGCCCTTGCCGATCTGCGCGCGATGGCGCAGCCCGCAGGCCAGCCCGATCGCGACGTTGCGCTGCTCGTAGGCGGCGATCCACGGCGTCGATTTGATCGCCGCCTTGCGCACCACCGGGCCCGCCTGCATCGCGGTGTGGATCTCGTCGCCGGTGCGATCGAGGAACCCGGTATTGATGAAGAACACCCGGCTGGCGGCGCTGGCGATGCAGGCGGCGAGGTTGGCGCTGGTGCGCCGCTCCTCGTCCATGATGCCCATCTTGATGGTGTCCGCCGGCATGCCCAGCATGGTCTCGACCGCGCCGAACAGGTCGCTGGTCAGCGCCACCTCGTCCGGGCCGTGCATCTTCGGCTTGACCACATAGACCGCGCCGGTGCGGCTGTTGCGCGGCCCGTCGGTCTTGCGCAGATCGTGCAGCGCGATCAGCGCGGTGACGGCGATGTCGAGAATGCCCTCCGGGATCCAGGCGCCGCGCGGATCGAGGATCGCGTCGCTGACCATGTGGTGCCCCACATTGCGCACCAGCATCAGGCTGCGCCCCGGCAGGCTCAGCGCGCCGCCGTCCGGCGCGGTGTAGCGCCGGTCCTCGGACAGGCGGCGCGTCAGGGTTTCGCCGCCCTTCTCGAACTGCGCGGTCAGCGTTCCCTGCATCAGCCCGAGCCAGTTGCGGTAGATGCCGACCTTGTCCTCGGCATCGACCGCGGCGACGCTGTCCTCGCAATCCATGATGGTGCTGAGCGCCGATTCCAGCACGATGTCGGCAAGCCCGGCGCGGCTGTCGCGGCCGATAGGATGCTCGCGGTCGATCCGCAGCTCGACATGCAGCCCGTTGCGTCGCAGCAGCAGCCGGCTCGGCGCCGAGGCGATGCCGGCGAACCCGGCGAACTGCGACGGGTCCGCCAGCCCGACATCCTCGCCGGACGCGAGCCGCGCGGTCAGCGGCCCGTTCCAGGCGGCATAGCCCACCGCCTGCGCGTGCAGGCCGCGCGCCAGCGGAAACAGCCGGTCCAGCAGGGTCGCGCATCGCGCCACCACCTCGGCGGCGCGCGCGGTGTTGTGGCCGCGTCCGCGCGCCAGCGGGCCGGTGTCCGAAATGACGTCGGTGCCGTACATCGCGTCGTACAGGCTGCCCCAGCGCGCGTTCGCGGCATTGAGCGCGTAGCGGGCGTTGGCGACCGGCACCACCAGCTGCGGGCCGGCCAGACCGGCGATCTCGTCGTCGATGCCGGCGGTCCGGATCTCCACCTGGTCCGGCGCGTCGCGCAGGTAGCCGATGCGGCGCAGGAAGGCGATTTCCGCCTCCGGATCCGCAGCACCCGCCTGGCCGTCGGCCCGGCGGGCCAGGTGCCAGGCATCGATCTCGGCCTGCAGCCGGTCGCGTTCGCCGAGCAGCGCCTTAAGACGCGGGGTGAAATCGGCCAGCAGCCCGGACAGTCCGGTCCAGAACCGGTCGGCTTCGATGCCGGTGCCGGGCAGCGCCTCGGTCTCGACGAACGCCGCCAGGCCCCGATCGACCGCGAGCCCGGCGCGGTGCACGCGCTCCGGTTCGATCCTGCGACCATCATCCATCCGAAACCTCCCTGGCTGCGAGCCGGCGCTCGACCGTGCCTCCCTTAACGCAACCGATCGGCGGCGATAGCAGGGCGCTGGCCGAAAGCCGGAAAAGCTGTCTGCATCGCGACAAGCGCGCCGCCGCATCGGTAAAGCCGGTAAAGACGAAAGAGCGCCGCGCCCGGCTGCGCATTCCCAAACCGCCGGGTTGGTTCTAGCGTTTACGGCATCGACCAGCCGATCTGCTTGGGGGAGCCTGCCGGATGCCCGATCACCTGCCGCCCGTATCGCCGGCCGAGACGATCTTCCGCGCCCAGCAGCGCGCCTTCGCCCGGCAGCCGAACCCGCCGCTGCAGGTGCGCCGCGAGCGGCTGGACCGGCTGCTGGCGCTGACGCTCGGCCATGAGCGCGAGATCGTCGCTGCCATCGACCAGGATTTCGGCGGGCGCTCGCCGCACGAGACCAGACTGTCCGAGCTGTTCATCGTGCGCGGCGCGATCGGCCACGCCAGGCGGCATCTGCGGAGCTGGATGCGGCCGCGCCGGGTGAAGACCAGCATCCAGTTCCGCCCGGGCCATAACCGCCTGCTGCGCCAGCCGCTGGGCGTGGTCGGGATCATCTCGCCGTGGAACTACCCGTTCCAGCTGGCGCTGGCGCCGGCGCTGGCGGCGATCGCCGCCGGCAACCGGGTGCTGATCAAGCCGTCCGAGCTGACGCCGCGCTTCTCGTCGCTGCTGGGCGAGCTGGTCGGGCGCTATTTCAACCAGGACGAGCTGGCGGTGGTTACCGGCGACGCCGAAATCGGCCGCGCCTTCTCCGCGCTGCCGTTCGACCATCTGTTCTTCACCGGTTCGACCGCGATCGGCCGGATCGTGGCGCAGCAGGCCGCCGCCAACCTGACGCCGGTGACGCTGGAACTCGGCGGCAAGTCGCCGGCGATCCTGGATGCGTCGTGCAACGTCGCATCCGCCGCCGCCAGCATCGCGTTCGGCAAGTTCCTCAATGCGGGCCAGACCTGCGTCGCACCGGACTATCTGCTGGTGCCGCGCGGCGAGGCCGGGCGGATCGCCGACGCACTTTCCCAGGCGGTGACACGGCTTTATCCGACCCTGGCCAACAATCCCGACTATACCGCGGTGATCAGCGCCCGGCACCGGCAGCGCCTCTCGTCGATGATCGACGAGGCGCGCGAGGGCGGCGCGCAGGTGACGACGATCAACCCTGCCGGCGAAACCCTGCGTGACAGCAGCAAGATCGCGCCGACCCTGGTGATCGGCGCCGGCGCGCAGACACGGCTGCTGCGCGAGGAGATCTTCGGGCCGGTGCTGCCGATCGTCGAATATGACGGCGTGGACGCGGCGATCGCCTACATCAATGCCCGCGACCGGCCGCTGGCGCTGTACTGGTATGGACGCGACGATGCACGCCGCGACCAGGTGCTGCGCGAGACCATCGCCGGCGGCGTCACCATTAACGATTGCCTGTGGCAGCTGGCGCAGGAGGAGCAGCCGTTCGGCGGCGTCGGCAGCAGCGGCACCGGCGCGTATCACGGCGAATGGGGTTTCAGGACCTTCAGCAAGGAGAAGCCGGTGTTCTACCAGTCGCGCCTGAACGGCACCGCTTTGTTCCACCCGCCCTACGGCAAGCGCTTCGACCGGCTGCTGTCGGTGTTGAACCGGATCACCTGAGGCGCCGGCAGCGGCACGACGCTCAGAGCGCGTGCATCGGCCACATGGCGGCGAACTGCGCGATCAGCGCCTCGTAGCGGCCGTCCACGGTCACCGCCGTGTCGTCGAGGAACAGCGTGGTCTGGTCCGCATGGTCCCCGGCGGGGGCGAGCGCCCTGACGGCGCTGGCGTCGATCTCGACCGTATGCCCCGCTGAATCCGTCGCCTGGAACGAAGGTGTCATTGTTAATCTCCCGTTATTCGGACAGTGGGGTATGTTACAGTGTCAATCAAGAAAAATTTAATTTTGGGATAAAACCGGTTTTCGCGACGCGATTTTGGCGGTCGCGGCGCCGGATCGCGGGTCGGCGCCACTGTGCCGGCTCCGGATTCACGCCGCATCACGGAGACGGTAACGTTTGGTTTCCGCGGGCGCCGGGCTTGGCCGGTGCCAACAATGTTCTTGATACGTTCCCATGAAGCCGCTTAGATGCCGGTCATGGATCGCACCGAATCAGCCGTGAGCCGTCTCGAAGCCCTCGCCGCGCGCGGCCTGGATGCCGACCAGTTGGCGCGGGAGATGCTGGCCACGGTCCGGAGCTGGCGCGCCGAGGTGGACGCGCAGGCGGCGCGGCTGAAATGCGAGCTGGCGGCGCGCGGCGTCCGGCATGAGGAGGAGGCCAGACGGGCGCTGCGCGATGGCATGACCGCCGAAGGCGCCCGCCAGGCGGCGATCGCGACGACGCTGGCCAAGGCCAGCCGTTGGCAGCGGCCATTGCCGTTCCGGCTCGTCTGAGGCGGTCCGATGCCGGGCAGCATCTCCCGCACCGTGTTCCAGCTCGACAAGCGCGGCACCGCCGATGCGCTGCAGCAGGCGCTGGAGTTCCGCAGGCAGGGCCTGCCCAGCGACGCGATGGCGGCGGCGATCCACGGGCTGGCCGCCGAACTGCTGGCCGACGCGCTGCTGGCGGCGGGCTATGTCGTCGGCGTGCCGCAGATCGAGAGCGACCGGGACGGCGCATCCGGCCTCGATCGGCGTTGAGACCCGGAATTGGTGTCCGCGGCGGGATTCGAACCCACGGCCCCAGGATTCATCCCACTTCGGC
>CAZZZA010000175.1:0-5549 GCA_964658455.1 uncultured Lichenihabitans sp. | reverse complement strand
GTCGGCCAGGCTGATCTGGTGTTCGACGCCCTGGCGCCAGGACTGCATCAGGCGGGCGATATCATCGAGCCGGTGCTGCTGCGCTGGGTTGTCTGCGGTCAGGGTGCGAACCTGGTCGAGCGCGCCCTGGGCGATCGCCTGTCCGGAACGCAGTTCGGCGATCATCGCCGGATCGGCGGTGAGCTGGTAGGAATGCAGCGCGTCCTGGGCGTCGACCAGTCCGTAGATGCCCTCGTGCAGTTGATCGAGCACCAGGGCGGTGTGGGTCCGCCAAGCCGACACGTCGCGTATCACTGAGACCTTCGAGAAGATGAAGGCGCCGGTTAGGGACGTGATCACGCTGATCAATCCTAGACCGATCGCGAGCTTGCCGGCGATGGGGGTGTTGGTGATACGTCTCGTTGCATAGGCCATGTCGTTATCTTTCCGGCTGTTAAGGCAGCTGCCAGCCGAAATTACAGACCCACGCTTAAACTGCCGTTAATGCCGCCGTCGTTCCCCTGCCCTCCGGAACTGCCTCAGGCAGCTCTGGCGACGCTGGCCGGAAAATCGTTCCGGCCCAAGATCAGATCCGCCGCCTTCTCGCCGATCATCGCCGTCGGCGCCTGGGTGTTGCCGCTGATGAGACGCGGCATGACCGAGGCATCGGCGACGCGCAGATTCTCGATCGTGCGCACCCGCAGCTGCGGATCGAGCACCGAGTCCGGATCGGCGCCCATGCGGCAGGTGCCGACCGGGTGATACTGCGTATCGGAATGCGCCCGGACCAGCGCGCCCAGCGTTTCGGCGTCGTCGGCGCCGCTGCCGTAGAGCAACCGGCCGCCGAGCGCCGCCAGCGCCGGCGCGTTGTTGATCCGCTCGCAGATGCGGGCACCCGCCAGCATGGTGTCGATGTCGCGCTGGTCGGACAGGAAGTTCGGATCGATCAGCGGCGGGTCGCGCATGTCCGCGCTCGCCAGCCTGACCGTGCCGCGGCTGTGCGGACGCAGCATGCAGACCTGCAGCGTGTAGCCCGGGCCCCAATGCAGCTTGCGGTTATGCTCGTCGACGATGCCGGTGCAGAAATGCAGCTGCAGGTCCGGGCGGTCGAGCCCGGCATCGCTCCTGACGAAGCCGCCGGCCTCGGCGACGTTGGTGGTCAGCAGCCCGCGCCCGTCCCTGGCCCAGGCGCGCATCGCCGACGGCATGGCGGCGATCATTTTCAGATCGACCCCGAACAGCCCGTCGGCGCGCACCGCGATCTTGGTGCTGTAGTTGATGTGGTCCTGCAGGTTGCCGCCGACCTGGGCGCGATCGCTCACCAGCACGATGCCGTGCTCGCGCAGATGCGCGGCCGGCCCGATGCCCGACGCCATCAGCAGCTGCGGCGTGCCGAACGCGCCGGCCGCCAGGATGGTCTCGATCCTGGCATCGAGATGCAGCTCCCGGTCGCCCTGGCTGTAGGTGACGCCGGCCGCCCGCGCGCCCTCGAAGCGCAGCCGCCGCACCTGCGCGTCGGCGATGACCCGGATGTTGCGCGCGCGCGCCGCCGCCGGTTTGACGTAGGCGGTGCCGGCATCGAAGCGTTCCCCGGCCTTCTGAAACAGCTGGTAGCGCCCGATCCCCTCCTGCCTTGGCCCGTTGAAATCGTCGTTCGGCGCGAACCCGGCCTGCAGCGCGGCGGCGATGAAGGCGTCGGTGGCGGGATTGCCCTCGCGCAGATCCTCCACCCGCAGCGGACCGCCGGTGCCGTGCCAGTCCGACCCGCCCCGGCTGTTGTCCTCGGCGCGCCGGAAATAGGGCAGGACGTCGCGCCAGCCCCAGCCGTCGCAGCCGAGCGCCTGCCATGCGTCGTAATCCTCGGCCTGGCCGCGGATGTAGATCATCGCATTGATCAGGCTCGACCCGCCGACGCCACGGCCACGCGGCTGGTAGCCGCGACGGCCGCCCAGACCGGGCTGCGGCACCGTCTCGTAGGCGTAGTTGTTCTTGTTGCGGAACGGCACCAGCCCGGCGATGCCGAGCGGCGCGCGCGACAGCAGGCCGGGTTTCTCCGGACCGCTCTCGATCAGCGCGATCGTCAGATCCGGGCGCGCCGCCGCCAGCCGGGCGGCCAGCGCGCACCCGCCGGGCCCCGCGCCGACGATGATGTAGTCGGCCTGTTCGGCCATGTTGTTTCCTCCCCGGTCTTCCGACCCTTCGGAAACGCTAGCGCGACTCCGCCGGCGCACAAAGCAGGATGGCGCGGGCCAGGCGGACGACCGGCCGCGTCGGACCGGCTCAGCGGCCGGCGTGATCGACCCTGAATGGCACGGGAACGTTGCAGAGGTCGGTGGCGCCGGCCGGCCGGACGAAGAACGGATCGCGCCGGTTGGCGCGCGCCGCCAGCATCGCCGCGAAGGCCGGGCTGGCCGGATCCAAAACCTCTACCAGCGGCCGCTGCGGCGCAGGAAGGTCGGCGGCGATACGGACGCTGCGGATCGGCAACCGCTGCGCCGGATCGGTATAGAAGCCGAGCGCGCCCGACCCGCGCGGCAGGCCGGACAGGAACGCCATGCCGTCCACCACACGCCCGACCAGGGCGATGTTGCGGTCGAGCTGTCGCGGCGCCTGGCCGTTCACCGCGTAGAGTTCCTCGCCGCTGCCGGTATCGGGCGGCATGTCGCGGCCGACCCCGACCATGGCGTAGCAATGGGTCAGCCAGAGCCGCCCCGCCTCGCCGGCCACCGGCCACCGGCCAGCCTCCGGCCCATCCGGCCCGGCTTGCATAGGGATCGGGAAAGGAGAGCGGTACCAGCGCGAGCCCGGCGGCGGGCCGCTCGTATTCGGCCGGCGGGTGCGCGACCATGCCGGCCGGCAGGGCCCGGCCCTTGGGCATCCTGGCCCACTGCACCACGAAATCATCCTGTTCGCGCACGATGCCGGCGCCATCCCACCAGCCGGCCCGCGCCAGGAGACGGATGTTGGCGGCATGCACCGGCGCGAAGGAGGGGGCGAGCTGGATCAGCACGACCCGTCCGTCCCGGAGCGTCATCACCAGCAGGTCCTCGGCCGGCACCGCGCGCCAGGCCTGCTCGGGCGCCTGCGCCACGATCCCCGCGGGGGTGAGTGCTGCTGGCGGCGCATCTGGCGGCGCGGCGCCGGCCAGCGACAGCAGGGCCGGCAGCGCCGCCAGCCGCCGGCGCGTCGAGCGCATCCCTACCAGCGCCGCGACCTGACCAGGAACGAGACCCAGCCCAGCGCCGCGCCGGTATGGCGCAGCAGCTGGAAGCTGAACGGCTCGATCAGCGACGCGACCACCGCCGCCCCGACCGAGGCGCGTCGGCCGCGCCCCAGCCAGAGCCGGTAGGCGCGCAGCGACCAGAGATGGAACGCCATGTCGATGACGATCTTGGCGCCGATCACGCCGCCGACCGGCAGCAGGATGCCAAACCGCCCGGTCGCCAGATAGAACAGGATCAGCAGGGCGCCGGCGAGCCCGTAGAAGGGCTGCATGGTGTCGATCGCCTTGACCGGCAGCATCGCGGTGCCGAGCACGCCGTAGCGCCGGTTGCCGACCATGTGGCGATACCAGAGCTGGGTCTGCAGGAAGCCGCCGAACCAGCGCCGGCGCTGGCGCAGGAAGCTGGGCAGCGTGCCCGGCACCTCGGTGCGGCCTTGTGCCGCGCCGATCACCGCGGTGCGCCAGTCCAGCCCGAGCCGCCCGGCATGGTCGCGCAGCCGGTGCGTCAGCTCGTAATCCTCGACCAGGCAGTCCGGATCGAAACCGCCGACCGCCAGCAGCGGCGCCCGGCGGTAGCAGGCGAACGCGCCGGACAGCAGCAGCAGCCCGCCGGCCCGCCCCCAGGCGGCACGGGAGAGGAAGTTGCGGATATATTCGTAGGTCTGGAACCATTGCAGCACCCGGCCGGACAGGCCGGGACCGCAGAACGGGGTCAGCACCCCGGTGGCGGCGACCAGATTCGGGTCGTCGATGAAGGCCTGGCGCATCGCCGCCAGCGCGTCCGGCTCGATCAGCGTGTCGGCATCGATGGTCAGCACCAGGTCGGTCTCGGCCAGCGCCACCGCCACGTTCAACGCCCGCGCCTTGCCGCCCTGCGGCAGCCGGAGCCAGCGCAGCCGGCCGGCGCGCCCGCCCGGACGCAGCCCGTAGCGCTCGGCCAGCAGCCGGTCGGTACCGTCGGTCGAGCCGTCATCGGCGATCAGGATGCAGTCCGGCGGCTGGGTCTGCGCCTCCAGCGCGGCGATGGTCGCCTCCAGCACCGCGACCTCGTCATGCGCGGCGATGATCACCGTGGCGGTCGGCGCCGGCGCGTCGGCGCCCCGGCCCGGCGCGACCGTCCTGGTGAGGCGCAGCGTCTGGCGGAACACGAAGCCCAGCAGCAGGGTGTCGTAGGCGATGTAGACCAGCCCGGCCGACCAGCCGAACAGGCCGCCGCCGCCGAACCCGCGCACCAGCAGCCCGATCCAGAGCAGCAGCACCGCGGCATGGATCAGCACGCTCACCGGCGGGGTGGGCGGCGGGCTGAAACGCGGCGACAGCGCCTGCCGACGCAACCCCAGCGTCCGGCCGATCGCATCCGCCTCCGGTTCCGTCTCGCGTCCGGCGTCGGGTGGGGTGATCTGGTTCATGCCGGCGGGATCCATCGTCTTCTGCACGGCGGCGAGACGTGCTTGCATGCGATGGTCGCGCCGGGGACGGTGCGCGTTCGCAGGAAAGACCGGCCATCGTGCTCACCACCCGCTATACCAGAACCGCCATGATCCTGCATTGGCTGGTGGCGCTGCTGATCGTCGTCAACGTCGTGCTCGGCCTGACCGCCGACGATTTCCCGAACGGCTGGGTGCGTCCGGCGATCGACACCCACAAATCGATCGGCATCACCGTGCTCGGGCTGGCGCTGCTGCGGCTGCTCTGGCGGCTCGGCCACCAGCCGCCGGAACTGCCCGCCTCCTACAGCAAGCCGGAGCGCGGCCTGGCGGACGTGGCCCACCTCGCTCTGTATTGCCTGATCTTCGCCCTGCCGCTCTCCGGCTGGATCCACGATTCCGCCTACAAGCACGCCCAGACCACGCCGCTGCTGCTCTACGGGCTGATCCCCTGGCCGCGGCTGGGCTGGATCACCGCGATGCCGCCGGCGCAGAAGGAGGCGCTGCACAGCGCCTGGTTCTCGGTGCATGTCTGGCTCGCCTACGCGCTCTACGCCCTGGTCGCGCTGCATGTGCTGGGCGCGCTCAAGCACCAGATCTTCGATCGCGACAAGGCGCTGACCCGCATGTTGCCGGGACGCTGACAGCGGCCTACATCTAGCGGCGATGGTCCTCCCGGGAGGGAGGTGAAAAGGGAAGACGGTGCGCGCCGGCCCCGCTTTGGGGATGACGCCATGCCGTCGCTGCCCCCGCAACTGTAGGCGGTGAGCGGCCCGCGCAAAGCCACTGGTGTTGCGTCCGCCGACAGGCCGGACAACGCGCCGGGAAGGCCGTCGGGACGCGTGGAACGGGCGAGCAGCCCGGTCCGGATCCGCAAGCCAGGAGACCTGCCATCGTCCATCCGTGCGGTCCGGCGGGGT
>CAZZZA010000174.1:0-5587 GCA_964658455.1 uncultured Lichenihabitans sp. | reverse complement strand
CCGGAGGCGGCGGCGACGTTGGTGTTGCGGTCGAACGTCACCTTGTCGGCGCGCAGCGCGTGGTCGTTCTGCCAGATCTCGACATGGCCGGTCCAGGTGACGATGCCGGCCTTGCTGTCGTAGTCGACGCTGTCGGCGCGGAACGTCACCGGCTCGTTGCGGGCCAGCGGGGCGCTCTTGTCGTGGGTGCCGGGCATGGTGATCTGCGCCTGCGCGGCGCCGAACGGCGCGGCCGCGATCGAGGCGCCGTAGCAGCCGGCCATGACCAGGCCGGTGCCGGCCCTGCGACGCGGCTTCTCCGGCGGCCGGGCTGGAGGCGTGCCGGCGGGCTTGGGTGCGACGAAGCGGCGCATCAGCCGTCCTCCAGGTGCAGCAGAAGGGTGATCGCCAGCAGCAGGCCCGCGGCGGCGGGCGCCCAGGCGGCCATGACCGGCGGCAGCGCTCCGGACTGGCCGAACTGTTCGGCGACCTTGGAGATGCTGAAAAGCAGGAAGCCGGCGCCGACGCCGCTGGCGATCATGCGGGCGACGCCGCCGCGCCTGACCGGGCGCATCGAGAAGCCAGCCGAGACCAGGGCCATGGTTCCGGCCAGCAGCGGCAGCGACAGCAGCGACTGGAAATGCAGCCGGTGGCGGATCGAGGAGAAGCCGGACCGGTCGAGCAGGCGGATGAAGCCGGGCAGGGTCCAGACCGAGAAGGTGTCGGGCGCGGCGAAGCTCTCCTGCACCCGCGCCACCGACAGGTCGGTCGGCAGCCGCATCGCGCCGATATATTTCGGCAGATGGTCGGGCGAGACGGTGCGCGCGTCGTCGAACTGCCACGCATGCGCGCCGAGCTGCCCGCTGCCGGCCTCGATCCGCAGCAGCAGCCGGTCCTGGGAGTCGAGCCGGAACACGCTGATCTGCTTCACGTCGAGCCGGCCCTTCTGCATCATCACGTCGCGGGCGTGCAGGATCGCCACCCCGCCGGGCTCGATACCGGCATCGGACTGTCTGAGCCAGAGTTCGCCGCCGGCCAGGTTCAGGCTGCCGCCGGAATTGCGCAGGTAGATGTTGTCGAGCGCCTCGGCGCGCGCATAGGTGGCCGAGGAGAGCGGGCTCAGCAGCGTGGTAGCGGCCAGCCCTACCGCCATCGCGCAGGCCAGCGGCGCCGCCAGGAACTGCCAGGCGGAGATGCCGGCGGCCCGCGCCACGATCAGCTCCGAGGAGCGGGTCAGGCGCCAGAAGCAGATGATGCCGCCCAGCAGCACGCCGAACGGCAGGATCTGGATGCAGAAATACGGCAGGTGCAGGGCGGCGATCTCGACCGCGAGGCTGGCCGGCACGTCCGGCCTGGTGGCGGCGCGGCGCAGCAGGTCGATGAAGTCGAACAGCGACACCAGGCCGGTCAGCGCCGCGATGAGCGCCAGCATCGACAAGGTGAACTGCCGGGCGATGTAGAAGGAGAGAGTGATGGCGACGGGCATGGCCGGTCAGACGGCCAGCTGGCCGGGACGGCGGCCGGTATCGCCGCTGGCACGACGCGGCGGCTGGCGGTCGCGCAGCTCCGGCCAGAACAAAAGCGCCGCGCAGATCACGCCGGGCAGGGTGGCCTGCAGCCAGATCAGGGCGATGAAGTCGGAATCGCGCGCGGCGATGCTCTGCACCACCAGCCCCAGCGCCAGCAGCCCGACCACGCTCAGGATCGCGCCCAGCGGCCGGGCGATGCTGCCATGCCGGGAGAACCCGCCCGCCAGCACCGCGACCAGCGCCACCATGGTGAAGGAGAAGGCGGTGAGCGGCGCGGTCAGCCGGCGGTGCGCCTCGACCAGGAACTTGCCGCGATCGCGCGGCTGCACCGTGCGCGGATCGGGATGGAACAGCTCCTGCAGCGACATCTCGGTGGAGTCGCGGTAGCGGACGTCGTCGCCCTTCGAGGTGCTGGCGAGGTCGATGGTGTTCTGCTGGAAGGTCAGCACGTTGAGCCGGCCGGTCTTGCGGTCGATCTCCTGCCGCGAGCCGTCGAACAGGATCACCTTGGGCACGTCGCCATTGGCCTCGAGATGGCCGTGTTCGGCCAGAATCGTGGCGTGCACCGCCTTCTGCCGGTCGTCCTCGACCATGATGCCGTGCAGCGTGCCGTCCTGGTCGCGGGTGCGGATATAGACGGTCATGGTCGGCGAGACCTGAGTGAACACCCCCTCCTGCAGCAGGAAGGCGGCCATCTTGTTGCGGATCTCGAACTCGTACTGGCGGAATCGGTGGTAGCTGGCCGGAACGATCCACACGTTCAGAACGTAGGACAGCCCGACCGCGACCAGGATGCAGTAGAGCGCCGGCCGCGCGATGCGCGACGGTGCCAGGCCGGCGGCGCGCATCACGGTCAGCTCCCGGTCGCCGGCCAGGCGCTGGTAGACGAATTGGGCGACGACGAAGGTGGTGATGGGCAGGATGACGGCGACGAAGTTCGGGATCAGCAGCCCGGTCAGCTCGAGGAACACCCGCAGCGACAGCCCGCGATCGATCACCAGGCTGACGAAACGCAGCGACTGGGTGAGCCAGATCAGCAGCGCCAGCCCGCCGGTGGTGGCGGCCAGCGCCAGCAGCAGTTGGCGCAGCACGTACTTGTCCAGGCGGCTGACGGAGAGACGGTTCATGCCTCTCTCTACCCTCCATGGCGTCCGGGCAAAAGTGCCCGCCTCCCCGCATCACGGAGGGCTTGCGCGTGGACGCTGACAGCGCCGACCGGATGCGCGACCACCACCGGCGACGGAACCGGCGGCTGTCGGATGCCGCGCTGGTGCCGGGCAACGCGGTGACGCTGCTGCCGACCGGCCGGGCGGTGATCGAGGCGGTGATGGACGCGATCGAGGGCGCGCAACGTTACGTCCACATGGAATATTACACGGCGGACGACGTCGTGCTGGAGGGCGGGTCGGGCACGCGCAGCCTGTTCACGCTGATGGAGCAGGCGGCGGGTCGCGGCGTCGAGGTGGCGCTGATCTGGGACGCGGTCGGCAGCAACGACACCCCGGACGCCGCCTTCGACCGGTTGCGCGCCGCCGGGGTCAGGTTGCTGGAATACCACGCCATCAACCCGTTCAAGCGCCGCTTCAACCTGGCGGTGAACGATCGCGACCACCGCAAGCTGACCGTCGCCGATGGCCGGGTGGCGATCATGGGCGGCGTCAACATGTCCAAGGTCTATGAAACCCCCGAGGCGGTGGGGCGCGGGCCCGATGCCGACCATGCCTACTGGATCGATAACGGCATCCGCTTCGAGGGGCCGGCGGTGGCGGAGGCGCACCGGCTGTTCCTGTCGACCTGGGACGGCAATGACGGCGACGACGGGCCGCCGCTGCTTGGAAGCGACGACCCGATGCCCGGGCCGAGCGGCGAGCACACCATGCGCGTCGCCGGCAGCGCGCCGGCCGAACGCAAGCCGCTGTACAACCAGACCATGCGGGCGGCGATCCGCGGCGCGAAATCGCACCTGGTGCTGTCCACCGGCTATTTCGTGCCGACCTTGCGGGAATGGCGGCTGCTGTGCCGGGCCGCGGCGCGCGGCATCAGGGTCGATCTGCTGCTGCCCGGCTACAGCGACGTGCAGGGCGCGGTGCATGCCGCGCGGTCGCTCTACGGCCCGCTGCTGAAATGCGGCGTGCGCATCCACGAGGTGAAGCACGCGATGCTGCACGCCAAGGTCGCGACCTTCGACGGGGTGCTGACGGTGATCGGCACCTCCAATTTCGACCGCCGCAGCGTGCACTACAACAACGAGATCGACGCGGTGGTGCTGAGCCGCGGGGTGGCGGGCGACGTGGAGGCGATGCTGCGCACCCACATCGCCGCCTCCGACCGGATGGACTACCGGGAATGGGCCAGCCGCCCGCTGCGGGAACGGCTGGCGGAGTTCAGCGCCAGGCTGTGGATGCGGCTCATGTAGGCGGGTTCGGGTCGATCTCGACCGCATCCCCGGCCGAGAGCCGTCCGGGCGCCTCCGGGATCAGGTTCAGGCCGAACATGATGCCGTCTGGCTGCCGGTTGAGCCGCCCCAGCGCCCGCAGCGGCTCGCCCGGATCCGGCTTCTCACCGGTCCGCTGGTCCTGGGTGATGACCACGCAGCGCGCGCACGGGCTGGCGACCCGAAACCGCATCGAACCGATGCGCAGCGTGCGCCAGTCATTTTCCGCCCAGGCCGGGAATCCCCGGACCACCAGATTGGGGCGGAAGCGGTCGATCGGCACCGCGCCGTCGCCGAGGTCGGCATTCAGCGCTGCCAGCGAGCCGCTATTGACCAGCAGGATCGGGAACGCGTCGGCGAACGAGACCCGGTCCTGCTGCTGGCCGAACCCGGCATCGACCGGGCGCACCGTGGTGTCGTGCATGAACCAGAGCCGGCAGGGCCGGCCGAGCCGGTCCGACAGCCAGTCGTCGGCGGCCGGTCCGGCGGTGCGGGCGGGCAGGGTGTGGTGCCAGACCACCACCTCGGCGACCGCGGCCTGCGCGTCCGGCAGCGCGACGCGACAGGCGGCGCCGCCTCCGGACAGGGTGAGCCCGGCCGCATCGGGGATCGCGTCCAGCGTCGCCATCGCCGGCAGGTCGCGCTGGGTGAGGAAGCGCTGGTCGGGGCCGGTGACCAGCCAGCGCCGGTCGCCGGCCAGCCCGCAGCGCTCGAGTTCGGCTTCAGCGAGCGAAAAGCCGCGCAGGCCCTTCACCGGATAGAGACGGATCTGCTCGAGCACCGGCATTCTGTGGGCTTCGGTCGGCACTGGCGGTGTCCTCGGACGCTGGTGCCGGCAAGCCTAGCCGGTCCGGTGCGGACGGGCGGGAAATCTTTGTCTGCGGGGCGGCCGGGGAGGCGGGTCGCGATCGCGCACGCCCGCTCGCGGCACGGCGTGGTGTCGGCTCAGCGGACCGGCAGTCCCGACTTGCCGATGCTGAAACCATGCAGGCCGGGCAGCGAGAGTGTGTGGCCGGTCATGACCGGCCGGCCGGTGAAGGGCGGGCTTTTCCATTGGGTTTGGCAGGTGGCGGCATCAATGGCGAACAGCGTGCTCTCGCTACCCGAGTAGGTCGTGACGTAGACGAGGCGCGTGCCGACGCGGCTTATCGGTTTCTCGACGATCGACACGTCGTCGCTGACGGTGCAGCGCGCTTTCCCCGGTCCGGCGATCCGGATCGGCCCCTGCCAGCCGCGAGCGGCTTCGGGCTCGTCTGCTTCGCCGAGATCCAGATGATAGGGACCGGCTACGACCGACGAGCCGGTGACGTGCAGAGGCACGAGGACGGGCCCGGTGTCGGTGGCGCGGGCGGTCAGGCCTGGAGAGAACAGCGTCGCGAGCACCAGACCGGTCGAAACGTATCGCATGGCGTCTCGCAGACTAGGGCACCGGGAAGGCGAAGCGACGTTCAGCCCCTGGTTCTTGAAGCCGACGCCGCCGAGGCGATCAAGACGAAGCGGGAAAGATCTTGCCCGGGTTGAGCATCGTGTCGGGATCGAGCGCCTGCTTGATGCGCCGCATCGTCTCCAGCTCGGCGCCGCCGCGCCAGGCCGGCATCATGTAGGGCTTGAGGCGGCCGACGCCGTGTTCGGCGGAGAAGCTGCC
>CAZZZA010000173.1:0-5588 GCA_964658455.1 uncultured Lichenihabitans sp. | reverse complement strand
ACGTGCGCGACGCGGTGGCGCAGATCCTCGGCACGCTGCTGCACGTGACCTACACGGTCGATCCGGCGGTCAAGGGCACCGTCACGCTGCACACCGCCACCCCGCTCAACGCGGCGCAGCTGATCCCGACCCTGCAGCTGCTGCTGTCGCAGGTCGGCGCCGAACTCTACCAGTCCGGCGGCATCTATCGCGTGGTGGCCGCCTCGAACCAGCCCGCCGTGCCCGGACCGCCCGGCCAGGCCGCCGCCGGCGCCGGCGGCTCGACGGTGCTGGCCGGCGGCGACTCGCTCGGCGGTAGCGCGATGGTGCCGCTGCGCTATGCCGGCGCCGAGGATCTGGCCAAGGCGCTGCAGCCGTTCGTGCAGGCCGGCGCCAAGATCACCCCGGTCGCCGGCGCCAACGCGCTGCTGGTCAGCGGCGATCCGGCGGTGCGCGGCACGCTGCTCAATTTGATCCAGGCGTTCGACATCGACGCGCTGGCCGGCCAGTCCTACGCGCTGCTGCCGGTCGATTCCGGCGACGCCAAGGACATCGCCACCTCGGTCCAGGAGGCGCTGCGCGGACGCGGCAACGCGCTGAGCCAGATGGTCAAGGTGGTGCCGATGACCCGGGTCGACGCGGTGCTGGTGATCGCCGCCCAGCCCAGCTACATCGACGACGCGCGCCGCCTGTTCTCGGTGATCGAGCGCACCCGCCGCATGACGGTGCGCGCCTGGCACGTCTACTACCTGCAGAACAGCCACGCCAACGACGCCGCCTACGTGCTGCAGCAGGCCTTCACCCCGAACAGCGTCACCGCGCAGCCGACCACCAACCCGGCGACGGCCGGCAACCAGCAGGGCGGCGGGTTCGGCGGCAGCGGTCTCGCCTCCTCCTCCGGCGGGATCGGCAGCTCCGGCGGCCTCAGCTCGTCGGGCGGTCTGGGCTCCTCCGGCGGGCTGGGCAGCAGCATGGGCGGCGGCGGCCTGTCCGGTGGCCTCGGCAGCCAGCCCGCGGCCCCGGCCGGCGGCGGCCAGGCCGGCGCCAACCCGCTGCTCGGCGGGCTGGACAGCTCCGGCGGTGGCGGCGACGCCAACATGATGCGGATCATCCCCAACCCGCAGAACAACGCGGTGCTGATCTACGCCACCGACCACGAGAACGACACCGTCAACCAGATGCTGCGCAAGATCGACATCCTGCCGTTGCAGGTCAGGATCGATGCGGTGATCGCCGAGGTGACGCTGACCGGGGCGCTGCAGTACGGCACCCAGTTCTTCTTCAAGTCCGGCGGCATCAACGGCGAACTCAGCAACGCCACCTCCTCGATCACCGGCGCGGTGACAACGGCGGCGCTCGGCACCACCACCCCCGGCTTCGTGATCGGCAGCGCCAGCGGCGGCGCGCCGTTCGCGATCAGTGCGCTGCAAAACGTCACCACCGTGCACATCCTGTCCTCGCCGGAACTGCTGGTGCTCGACAACCAGCCGGCGCGGCTGCAGGTCGGCCAGCTGGTGCCGATCACCACCGGTTCGCAATCCAGCACCATCGGCACCTCGATCTACAACCAGCAGACCTACCAGCCGACCGGCGTGATCATGCAGGTCACGCCGCGGGTGAATAATGGCGGGCTGGTCACGCTCGACATCAACCAGGAAGTCAGCAGCGTGCAGACGCCAGGCACGGCGACCACCAACCCGACCTTCGCCGACCAGTCGGTGGTGTCGCGCATCGTGGTCCAGGACGGCCAGACCATCGGCCTGGCCGGGCTGATCACCGACCAGTCCAGCAGGCAGAACCAGGGCATCCCGTGGATCAAGGACATCCCGATCCTGGGCTTCCTGGCCGGCCAGCAGAGCAACAGCCGCTCGCGCAACGAGCTGCTGATCCTGATCACCCCGCACGTCATGCACGACCAGCACGACGCCCAGGCGCTGACCGAGGATCTGCGCGACACCCTCTCCAACGCCGCCGGCGTGCCGACCGAACTCGGGCCGATGCATCAGGAAGGCAGCTCCGACCCCAACCTGCGGGTGCGCCGCCGGCTGGGGCTGGAGCCCTAGGCCCGGCGATGGCGGGCAGCGCGCTGCGCGAGCGCGGCTTCGCGCTGCTGATCGTGCTGTGGGCGCTGGTGCTGTTCTCGCTGCTGGTGTCGGCGATCGCCGCCGCCGGCAGCGGCCGCGCCCGCCAGGCCCAGGCCTTCTCGCGCAACGCGCAGCTGCGCGCCAGCGCCGACGGCGGCATCGAACAGGCCCTGTTCCATGTGCTGGACAGCGGTCCGTCCCGCTGGCTCGCCGATGGCAGCGTGCACCGGCTGCGCGCCGACGGGATCACGCTGGCGCTGAGCGCCACCAGCCAGGCCGGCAAGCTCAACCCCAACACCGCGTCGGCGGCGCTGCTGGCCGGGCTGCTGCAGGCGGTGGGCGCCGATGGCCGGACCGCGCAGCAGATCGCCGCCTCGATCATGGCCTGGCGCTACCCGACCGGCGAGACCGCGCCGCTGCCCGGGCGCGACTACCGCCCGCCCGCCGCCCCGTTCGAATCGCTTGGCGAACTCGGGCTGGTGCCCGGCATGACGCCGGCGCTGCTGCACCGGCTGATCCCGGAACTGTCGCTGTATCACTCGGGCGATCCTGAACTGTCCGACGCCGACCCGCTGATGCGCCGCGCGCTGGCGATGGCCGCCGGCCTCGATCCCTACAACCAGGGCAACGGGGCGTCCGACGCGGCGGCGCAGGCGCCCGGCCAGCAGCAGCGTTACGATCCGGCCGTGGTCGAGCTGCGCGCCGAGGCCAGCGACGGCGACGGCCACCGCTTCCTGCGCCGGGCGATCGCGCTGACCGGATCGAGCGGCGGCCAGGATTCGTCCGGCGCGACCCGGCCGTTCAGGATCGTGGTCTGGGAGGCGCCCGGTTCCTGACCGCCGCGCCTGGACCTCTCCCGTGGTTTGCTCTAACGGCGTTGCACCATGCCCCAACCGACCCTGCCCTCGCCGGTTTCCGGCCGCACCGCCCTCGTGACCGGCATCACCGGCCAGGACGGCGCCTATCTCGCCGAGCTGCTGCTGGGCAAGGGCTACCGCGTGGTCGGCATGGCGCGGCGCTCCGCCTCCGCGGACATGGTCAGCGCCCGGCTGCGCTGGCTCGGCGTGCTCGACCGGGTCGAACTGGTCGATGGCGACCTGCTCGACCTGTCGAGCCTGATCCGGATCGTGCAGTCGGTGGCCCCCGACGAGGTCTACAACCTCGCCGCCCAGAGCTTCGTCGCCGCCTCCTGGCAGCAGCCGCTGCTGACCGGCCAGGCCACCGGCATCGGCGCCGCCAACATGCTCGAGGCGGTGCGCATCGCCAGGCCGGGCGCGCGCTTCTACCAGGCCTCGTCGTCGGAGATGTACGGGCTGATCCAGGAGAAGGTGCAGTCCGAGCGTACCCCGTTCTACCCGCGCAGCCCCTATGCGGTGGCCAAGCTCTACGCGCACTGGATGACGGTGAACTACCGCGAGAGCTTCGGGCTGCACGCCTCGTCGGGCATCCTGTTCAACCACGAGAGCCCGCTGCGCGGCATCGAGTTCGTCACCCGCAAGGTCACCGACGGCGTGGCGCGGATCAAGCTCGGGCGCGCCCGCACCCTGCCGCTCGGCAATCTCGACGCCACCCGCGACTGGGGCCATGCGCGCGACTACGTGCAGGCGATGTGGCTGATGCTGCAGCAGGACGAGGCCTCCGACTACGTGGTCGCCACCGGCCGCACCACCTCGATCCGCGAGCTGTGCCGGATCGCCTTCTCGCATGCCGGGCTGAATTTCGAGGACCATGTCGAGACCCGGTCCGACCTGATCCGGCCGGCCGAGGTGGACGTGCTGCTGGGCGACGCCAGCAAGGCGCGGGAGCGGCTGGGCTGGTCCGCCACCACCAGCCTTGAGGACATGATCGCCGAGATGGTCGAGGCCGATCTCGCGCGCCACCGCGCCGGCTGAACGAGGCGCGGCGATGGCCGGCCGCATCCTCGTCACCGGCCTGTCCGGCTTCGCCGGCAGCCATCTGGCGCCGGCGGTCGCGGCGCTGCTGCCGGATGCGACGCTGCATCCGCTGGGCTGCGACCTGACCGATGCCGACGCGGTCGATGCAAGGGTGGCGGCGCTGCGCCCGGATCGCTGCCTGCATCTGGCGGCGATCGCCGCGATCCCGGTCGCGCGCGCCAGCCCCGACCTCGCCTGGTCGGTCAATCTGCACGGCACGCTGAGCCTGGCCCGTTCGCTGCGCCGGCACGTGCCGGCGGCGCCGCTCCTGTTCGCCTCCAGCGCCGACAGCTACGGCGCCTCGTTCCGCGCCGGCCAGCCGCTCGACGAGAGCGCGCCGCTGGCGCCGATGAACCTGTACGGCGCCACCAAGGCGGCGGCAGACCTGGCGCTGGGGGCGATGGCGGCCGAGGGGCTGCACGTGATCCGGCTGCGCGCCTTCAACCATGCCGGACCCGGCCAGTCCGACGATTTCGCGCTGCCGGCGTTCGCGCGCCAGGTGGCGCTGATCGCGGCCGGCCGGCAGGCGCCGGTGCTGCGGACCGGCAATCTCGATTCCTGGCGCGACTTCCTCGATGTGCGCGACGTCTGCGCCGCCTATGCGCTGTGCCTGGCGCACGCCGGGCGCATCCCGCCCGGCACCATCCTCAACATCGCCTCCGGCACGCCGCGCCGGATCGGCGACGTGCTCGATGCGCTGCTGCAGCGCGCCGGGCTTGCGGTGCGGCGCGAGCTGGATCCGGCGCGCGCCCGACCGTCCGACATCGCCATCGCGGTCGGCGACGCCTCCAGGCTGCGCGCGCTGCTCGGCTGGTCGCCGCGCATCGCCTGGGAACAAACCCTGGCCGACGTGCAGGACGACTGGACCGCACGGATCGCCGCCGGGGGCTGAGGCCGGCTCAGAAGAACCCGAGCCGCTTGGCGCTGTAGCTGACCAGCAGGTTCTTGGTGTTCTGGTAGTGGTCCAGCATCATCTTGTGGTTCTCGCGACCGATGCCGGAATGCTTGTAGCCGCCGAACGCGGCATGCGCCGGATAGGCGTGGTAGCAGTTGGTCCAGACCCGCCCGGCCTGGATCGCGCGGCCGAAGCGGTAGGCGCGGGTGCCGTCGCGGGTCCAGACTCCGGCGCCGAGCCCGTACAGCGTGTCGTTGGCGATCGCCAGCGCGTCGTCATCGTCCTTGAAGGTGGTGACCGACAGCACCGGGCCGAAGATCTCCTCCTGGAAGATGCGCATCCGGTTGTGGCCCCGGAACATGGTCGGCTGCACGAAACAGCCGCCGGCCAGCTCGCCCGGCATCTCCGCCCGCGCGCCGCCGATCAGCACCTCGGCACCCTCCTCGCGGCCGATCTCGAAATAGGACAGGATCTTCTCGACCTGTTCGGTGGAGGCCTGCGCGCCGATCATGGTCGAGGGGTCGAGCGGATGGCCCTGCCTGATCGCCGCCACCCTGGCCAGCGCCTTCTCCATGAAGCGGTCGTAGATGCTCTCGTGGATCAGCGCCCGCGACGGGCAGGTGCAGACCTCGCCCTGGTTGAAGGCGAACATCACCAGCCCCTCGATCGCCTTGTCGAGGAAATCGTCGTCCTCGC
>CAZZZA010000172.1:0-5624 GCA_964658455.1 uncultured Lichenihabitans sp. | reverse complement strand
GCCGGCACGTCGTCGATGTCGGTGGTGTCGCGGCGCTTGCGCAGGTTGGAGATGAAGCGGTTGCGCAGGATGCGGTGCATCCAGGCCGGGAAATTGGTGCCCGGGATGAAGCTGGTCTGGGCGGAAAGCGCGTTGCACACCGCGTCCTGGACCAGATCCTCGGCCGCTGCCCGGTTGCGGGTCAAAGCCAGTGCCTGGACACGAAGCTTCGGGAGGATGGCGATGACCTGGTCGTGGAAGCTGTTCGGCATGGGCACGCACTCCAATTACTGACCCAGCAATGGACGGCGCTTCGGCAGCGTTGCACGGGTTGCAATCACGAAAACGCGATCGGACAGCGTCGGCGCGCGCCTGGCTTCCGGGCGCCGGACAGCGCTCCACACGTATTCTTGCGAATGAAGCGGCGCCACGGCCCCGGGGTGGCCTGTTGCAAGGCGAACCGGTCGGATGCGATGGAAGAGCCGCGCGGGCGCCCGGCGGCGGGGCAAGCCGGACGCGGTCGAGCGAGGGAGGCTGGCATGTCACGATCATCAGGACGCCGGCACCGGGGGGAGCGCCACCCGCCAGCCTGCATGTCCCACCTAGCTGCCGCGCTAGCTCCCGCCTTGAGCCCGCTCCATGGTCTGCACCAGCTGGCCGCGTGCCCGCGACACCCTGGCCTTCATGGTGCCGACCGGCACCCCGCAGATCACCGCCGCCTCCTCGTGGCTGAGTTCCTGGGCGCCGACCAGGACCAGCGCCTCGCGCAGCAGCGGCGGCAGCGTCCACAGCATGCGCTGCAGGTCGTCCAGGTCGCCGCGCCGGTGCGCCTCCGGCACCACCGCATGGTTCCCGGCATCGGCCTGCGCGCTCATCACCCTGGTCTCGCGCTGTCGCCGGCGGATGGTCTCGTAGAAGCCGTTGCGCTGGATCGTGAACAGCCACGCCTTCAGGTTGGTGCCGGGCGCAAACGAATCCTGCGCCGCCAGCGCCCTGACCACCGTGTCCTGCACCAGATCGTCGGCGGCGGTCGCGTCCCTGGTGAGGAAGCGGGCGAAGGCCCGCAGATCCGGCAGCAGAATCGTCATCTGACGTCGAAAATCGGCACCGGCTCGCGTGACACACACGGTGGTCGAATCGTCCAAATGCAATCCCGTTCCTATTCAGAGAGAGACGCCTGATGGCCAGTACGCGGCGCGACGACCTACTCCGCGCCCTTCCTTATGCACGCCGTTATGCGCGTGCCCTCACCGGAAGCCAACCGCGGGGCGACCTGCTGGTGGCGGAAAGCCTGCGCGAGATGCTTGCCACCACCGACAGCAGCATGACGCCGCGCTACGGCCTCTATCACTGGGTCACCCGGCGCTTCGATTCCGGCATCTCGACCCTGCCCTCGCTGGTAGGCGGGCTCAGTTCCAAGCAGCGCCAGCTGCTGCTGCTCACAGCGCTGGAGGAGGTCTCGATCGAGCACGCGGCGGGCATCGTCTCGCTGCCGGCGGCCGAGGCCGCCAGCCTGCTCGGCGAGGCCAGGGAGCGGCTGCGGGCGGCGGCGGCCACCGACGTGCTGATCATCGAGGACGAGCCGATCATCGCCATGGACATCGAGGAGCTGGTGCAGGGCTGCGGCCATCGCGTGGTCGGCGTGGCCTCGAACGAGGCGGACGCGGTGCGGCTGGCGCAGACCACCAAGCCCGGGCTGATCCTGGCCGACATCAATCTGGGTCTGGGCGGCGACGGCACCTCCGCGGTCAGCCGCATCCTCAAGCACCACTACGCGCCGGTGATCTTCGTGACCGCCTATCCGGAACGGCTGCTGACCGGCGAGGCGGTGGAGCCGGCTTTCGTGATCACCAAGCCGTTCGAGCCGCTGACCCTGGCGATCGCCACCTACCAGGCGGTCAGCGGCGGGGTCGACCTGCAATAGGGCGCGGCTAAACGGCGGGGAACCGCGCGCGCCGGACCTACGTTCGGGACTGCTGAGGCAAACGTTTTCGCCCGTCGGGCCGCGCCATGGGCACGGATCGCGGGCACGGACGACCGACACCACGCTCATACGCCCCCGTGCCGCCGGCGGCGCGGGGCATACAGCCAGCCTCGGGGGATCAATGGACGTGATCGAGACGCGCGGGCAGACCGCATCCGGCAGGACGCGAACCGGGGCGGCGACCCCGCCGACCCGGTTCCTGTCCGGCACCGCGTCCGGGCTCGGCGCGGTGCTCGGATCGCTGGCGCCGGACCTGTTCCAGGCGATTCTCGTCGTCGATGCGGTGCACCATCTCGGCGTGCCCGGCATGCTCGGCGACGCGGCCCCCGCGGTGCCCGGCCATGACCGGCATACGGTGCTGATCGACCTCGCGCTGGACCGGGTCGCGGTCGACAGCCTGCCGGCGCGGGCCAGACCCGACCTCTATCCCGCCCCCTCGCCGTCAGAGGCGCTCGACCCGCGTCGCGGCTTCGCCGAGACCGTCGCCACCGCCGCGCTGCGCGGCGACGCCGAGGCCACCGAAGCCGGCATCTGCTGGGGCGGCGTGCTCGGCGACTTCGCGCGCCAATACGGGATCGCCGGCGCCCGGCTGCTCGGCCTGACCCGGCTGCCGCCCGGTCTGGTCGCGCCGCTGCTCGCCGGCCTGCGCAAGGCGGCGCCGGACGCGATCCTGATCGCCGACACCGCAGGACTCGACTGGGCGCAGATCCGGGCGCTGCGCGGCATCGGCCTTGATCTGGTCACCTGCTCGCTGCCCTGGTGGGACGGCAGGCAGGACTGGTTCGCCGACGAGCTGGCGCTGCTGCGCACCGTGGCGCCGACACTCGCCCCTTTCGATCGCCTGGGCGGCGAGCGCATGCCGCCGCTGCTGCCGGGGCTCGGCATCGCCGCCGCGCACGGCATCGGCTGGATCGTGCCGGACAGCGCGCTCGGCCAGGAATCGCTCGCGCCGCTGGCCAGGATCGCCGGCCAGACCGCAGCACTCGGCGCGCCCCGGCAGCTGTCGGCGAACGGCCAAACGGTGATGGCGGTGCTGCGCGCCACCGCCGACGATTCCCGGTTCAGCGACGAGGCGACGCTGCTGCTGCTCAATACCGATCCGGGCCGGCCGGCGGTGTTCGAGCCCGCCTCGGTGCTGCCGGCGATCGGCGGCGCCTTCTCCGCCTTCGCGCCGATCGAGCCGGCGCTGGAGGTTGGCGCCGAGCCGGCCAAGCTGGTGCCGGGGCGGCCGGTGACGCTGCCGCCGGGGGCGCTGCTGGCCTATCGCGCCACCCGGCAGGCCGGCGGCACGCCGCTGCCGCTCGACGCCGATTCCGCGGTCCGCGCCGGCCACTGGCCGCGCCTGGCGCTCGAGGCGCCGGAGCCCGCCGTCGATGGCGGCGCGTTCGCGGCCAAGCGCACCGCCGGCGAGATCGTCGATGTCGAGATCGACGTGATCGGCGACGGCCACGACATGCTGGCGGTGGCGCTGCAATGGCAGGGGCCCGGCGACGCGGCCTGGCACGAGACCAGGATGCGGCTGGTCGCCAACGATCGCTGGACCGCCGCCTTCCCACTCGAGACGTGCGGGCTGCACCTCTATCGCGTGCAGGCCTGGCGCGACGGCTGGGCGACGTTCCGCCACGAGCTGGGCGCCAAGCACATCGCCGGCGTGCCGGTGGCGCTGGAGCTGCGCGAGGGCGTCGCCCATGTGCGACGCGCGCTCGCACGCGGCCATGCGGCGTTGCAGCCGGTGCTCGATCGGGCGGAAGGCGCGGACGAGGACAGCATTCGCACGGTCCTGATGGAAGACGCGACGCTGGCGTTGATGCAGGCGGCGGACGACCGGCCGCATGCCGTGACCAGCGCCGAGATCCCGGTGGATGCGGAGCGCACCGGCGCCGGTTTCGCCAGCTGGTACGAGGTGTTCCCGCGCTCGATGGCAGACGACGCGCATCGCCACGGCACCTTCGCCGACGTCGAGCGGCACCTGCCGCGCGTCAAGGCGATGGGCTTCGACGTGCTGTATTTCCCGCCGATCCACCCGATCGGCCTGACCAACCGCAAGGGTCCGAACAACACCCTGACGCCAGAGCCGCATGATGTCGGCAGCCCGTATGCGGTCGGCGCCAAGGAAGGAGGGCACGACGCGATCCATCCGGAACTCGGCACCCTTGAGGATTTCCTGCACCTGCGCCGCGCCGCAGAGGCGCATGGGCTGGAGCTGGCGCTCGATTTCGCGATCCAGTGCTCGCCAGACCATCCCTGGCTGCGCGAGCACAAGGACTGGTTCGAGTGGCGGCCAGACGGCAGCATACGCTATGCGGAGAATCCGCCGAAGAAATACCAGGACATCGTCAACGTCGATTTCTACGCCGAAGGCAGCGTGCCCGGCTTGTGGCTGGCGCTGGCCAACGTGGTGCTGTTCTGGTGCGAGCAGGGCATCAGGCTGTTTCGGGTCGACAACCCCCACACCAAGCCGTTCCCGTTCTGGCAATGGATGATCGCCGAGGTGCGGGCGCGCTATCCGGACGCGGTGTTCCTGGCCGAGGCGTTCACCCGGCCGAAGGTGATGAACCGTCTCGCCAAGGTCGGCTTCTCGCAGAGCTACACCTACTTCACCTGGCGCAACAGCAAGGCGGAGCTGACCGAATACCTGACACAACTGACCCAGGATGCACCGAAGGATTTCTTCAGGCCGCATTTCTTCGTCAACACGCCCGACATCAACCCGACCTTCCTGCAGGGCGGCCAGCGCGCCGCGTTCCTGATCCGGGCGGCGGCGGCGGCGACCCTGTCCGGCCTGTGGGGGGTCTATAACGGCTTCGAACTCTGCGAGGGCACCAGGCTGGCGCCCGGCAAGGAGGAATATCTCGACAGCGAGAAGTTCCAGATCCGGCACTGGGACTGGCAGCGGCCCGGCAACATCGTCGCCGAGATCACCCGGCTGAACGCGATCAGGAACGCGAGCCCGGCGCTGCGCAGTCAGCACGGGGTGAGCTTCCTGGACGCGCCGAACGATGCCGTGCTGTTCTTCGAGAAAGCCACGCGCGGCCGCGCCGACGTGGTGATCGTGGCGATCAGCCTCGATCCGGACCACCAGCAGAGCACCGGTATCGACCTCCCGCTCTGGAAATGGGGGCTGCCCGACCAGGCCGCCTTGGCGATCGACGATCTGGTGACCGGCGAGCGCTTCACCCTGGCGGGCAGGTGGCACAGCCTCACCCTGACCCCGGAACAGCCCTACCGAATCTGGCGCGCCAGCCCGCTTAGCTGACCGGCCCGTCATCCCCGAGGCCTTCACGACACGTTCCCGTCCAGGACAAGCAAGAGCCCATGACACCACAAGCGACGCTGCCGCCGATCGAAGATCCGCTCTGGTACAAGGATGCGGTGATCTACCAGGTCCACCTGAAATCGTTCTTTGACGCCAACAACGACGGCGTCGGCGATTTCGAGGGGCTGCTGCAGAAACTCGACTACATCGTCGAACTCGGCGTCACCGCGATCTGGATGCTGCCGTTCTATCCGAGCCCGCGGCGCGACGACGGCTACGACATCTCCGACTATCGCGGCGTGCATTCGGACTACGGCACCCTGAACGATCTGCGGCGGTTCGTGGTGGCGGCGCACGAGCGCGGCCTGCGGGTGATCACCGAGCTGGTGATCAACCACACCTCGG
>CAZZZA010000171.1:0-5671 GCA_964658455.1 uncultured Lichenihabitans sp. | reverse complement strand
TTCATCTTCGCCACCACCGAGCTGCGCAAGGTGCCGGTGACGGTGCTGTCGCGCTGCCAGCGGTTCGACCTGCGCCGGGTCTCGATCGCCGAACTCAGCGCCCATTTCAGCCGCATCGCCGCCCGTGAGGGCGCCGCGATCGCCCCGGACGCGGTGGCGCTGATCGCGCGCGCCGCCGACGGCTCGGTGCGCGACGGGCTGTCGCTGCTCGACCAGGCGATCGCCCAAGGAGGAGAGGCGGGGGGAGGCGCGATCGGCGCGGCCATGGTCGCCGACATGCTGGGGCTCGCCGATCGCGGCCTGGTGTTCGATCTCGCCGATGCGGTGATGGCCGGGCGCGCCGACCTGGCGCTCGGCATCACCGGGCAGGCGCATGCGCGCGGCGCCGATCTCGGGCTGATGCTGGCCGACCTGCTGGAGCTGATCCACACCGTCTCGCGGCTGAAGGCGATCGCGGCGCTGCGCGAGAGCGGCGAGCTGCCGGAAGCCGAGCGGGTGCGGGGCACGGCGCTGGCGGAGTCGCTGTCGGTGCCGGTGCTGGGACGCGCCTGGCAGATCCTGCTGAAGGGGATCGCCGAGGTCGAGGGCGCGCCGGACCGGCGCGAGGCGGCCGAGATGGTGCTGATCCGGCTCTGCTACTTGGCCGACCTGCCGACCCCGGGCGAGCTGGTCAGGCAGCTCAGGGCCGAGGGTCCCGGCGGGGTGGTCGCCACGCCCGGCGCTGCGGTTCCGGCGGCGAGGCCGGCCGTGCCGGCATCGACGCGCGCTGCGGCGGTCACGCTGTCCGGCGGCGGCGCGCTGCGGGCGCCGGAGCCGGACCCGGCACCGGCACCGGAACCGCCGCCTGAGCCCGAGCCCGTCGCCCAGCCGGTCTCCGAGCCCGTCGCCGCGCCGGAGCCGCCGTCGCTGCGCAGCTGGCGCGAGGTGGTGGCGTTCGTCGCCGGCCGCCGCGAGGCGGTGCTGCACGGCCATCTGCGTCACTGCGCGCATCTGGTGCGGTTCCGGCCGCCGGTGATCGAGCTGGCGCTGGACCGCCAGGCGCCGCGCGACACCGCGCAGCGGTTGGCGGCGCTGCTCAGCGAGGCGACCGGCAGCCGCTGGACGATCGCGGTGGTGCGCGGGCCGGGCGAGCCGACCCTGGCGGAGCAGGCCGGGCAGCGCGAGGCCGATCGCAGCCGCGACGCCGCCTCGCACCCGCTGGTGCAGGCGATCCTGGCGGCGTTCCCCGGCGCCACGCTGGGCCCGGTGCGCGACAGCGCCGTCGATGCCTACGGGCTGCTCCCGGAGCAGGAGGCCGACCTGCCGCTGCTCGCCGAGGACGAACCGCCCGACCTCGCCTTCGCGCCGATCGATGCCGAGCCGGTCGGTCTCGACGATCTCGACCCGGACCGGTAGCGCGGCGGTCCGCGCCGGTTGTCCTGGACCCTGTCCGGTGCGACATCATGGCCGATCGAACCGCCTGGAGGCACGCAGATGAAGAACCTCGCCGGCCTGATGAAGCAGGCCAGCCAGATGCAGTCGAAGATGGAGGAGATGCAGGCCGGTCTCGCCAGCATCGAGGTGGAAGGCAGCGCCGGCGCCGGCATGGTCATGGTCACGCTGACCGGCAAGGGCGACCTGAAGCGGATCAAGGTCGATCCCAAGCTCGCCGATCCGGCCGAGACCGAGATGCTCGAGGATCTGATCCTCGCCGCCCATGCCGAGGCGCGCCGTCATCTGGAGGCGCGGACCGCAGACGAGATGCAGAAGGTGACCGGCGGCCTCAACCTGCCGCCCGGCCTCAAGCTGCCGTTCTGACGCCCAGATGGGCGGGCCGGAGATCGAGCGGCTGATCACGCTGCTGGCGCGCCTGCCCGGATACGGTCCGCGCAGCGCCCGCCGCGCCGCGCTCACCTTGCTGCGCCAGCCGCAGACCAGGCTGCTGCCGCTGGCCAGCGCCATGGAGCAGGCGGCGCGCCTGGTGCGCGCCTGCAGCCAGTGCGGCAATCTCGACAGCACCGACCCGTGCGCGATCTGCGCCGATCCCGGCCGCGACCAGGCGGTGATCTGCGTGGTCGAAGGGGTGGGCGACCTCTGGGCGCTGGAGCGCGCCGCGGTGCATCGCGGGCTCTACCAGGTGCTGGGCGGCACGCTGTCGGCGCTCGGCGGCACCGGGCCGGACGATCTCAGCACCCAGCCGCTGCTGAGCCGGATCGAGGCCGGCGGGGTGCGCGAGGTGATCCTGGCGCTGGGCGCCACCGTGGAGGGCGCGACCACCACGCACTGGCTGGCGGAACGGCTGGCCGGCCTGCCGGTCACGGTCAGCCGGGTCGGGCAGGGGGTGCCGATGGGCGGCGCGCTCGACGTGCTCGATGACGGCACCCTGGCGGCGGCGCTGCTGGCAAGACGGGCATGAGGCGGACGAGATGAGCGTGATCTGGCCGATCCCAGAGGCGATCCCGCGCGCGGCGCTGGTGACCGGCGGCGCCGCCAGGCTCGGCCGAGCGATGGCGCTGGCGCTGGCCGAAGCCGGGTTCGCGGTCGCGATCCATGCCAGGCAGGCCGACGACAGGACGCGGGAGACGCTGTCGGCGCTGGAGGCGCGCGGCGTGCGTCATGCGCTGCTGCTGGCCGATCTCGGCGCCGAGCGGCAGACCGCCGGCCTGATCGCGCAGGCGGTGGCGGCGGTCGGGCCGCTGGGCGTGCTGGTCAACAACGCCAGCACCTTCGAGCGCGACGAGGTCGGCGATGCCGACCGCGCCTCCTGGGACCGCCACCTGGAGCCCAACCTGCGCGCGCCGTTCGTGCTGATGCAGGATTTCGCCGCGGCGATGCCGGACGGCGCCCAGGGCATGGTGCTGAACATGCTCGACCAGCGGGTCTGGTCGCTGACCCCGCATTTCGTCTCCTACACGCTCTCCAAGGCTGGGCTGTGGGCACTGACCCGGAGCATGGCGCTGGCGCTGGCCGGGCGCGGCATCCGCGTCAACGCAATCGGCCCGGGACCGGCGCTGCCCAGTCCGCGCCAGAGTGCGGCGCAGTTCCAGGCGCAGTGCGACAGCGTGCCGCTCGGGCGCGGCACCAGCCCCGGCGAGGTGGCGCGGGCGATGATGTCGCTGCTGTGCCTGCCGTCGGTGACCGGCCAGATGCTGGCGCTGGATGGCGGCCAGCACATGCAGTGGCACCCGGCCGGCGCCGGCAGCCAGGCCGACAGCGAATGAACGTGTTCCCGCCCTGGCCGCAGAGCCCGCCGCTGCGTCGCGTGTTCCTGCGCGACCTGGTGATGATGGCCGATATCGGCGTGCATCCGCACGAGGTCGGGGTGCAGCAGCGGGTCAGGGTCAATATCGATTTCGGGGTCATGGACGAGACCGGCATCGCGGTCGGGCGCGACGAGCTGAGCCGCACCGTCTCCTACGAACGGCTGGTGGAACTCGTGCGCCGCATCATCGACGAGGGCCATGTGCGGCTGGTCGAGACGCTGGCGGAGCGGATCGCCGCCGGCGCGCTGGCCGACCCGCGCATCCGGATCGTCCGTGTCAGGGTCGAGAAACTCGACGTGTTCGACATGCTCGACTGCGTCGGCGTGGAAATCGAGCGCGCCCAGCCCGGCAGCTGATCGCGTCGCCACGCCGCGCCGGCGTCGCCGTGTCTGACGACAGAAGCCCGGCTTTGTGGCTAGATCGCCGGTGATGGCCGGTAACGAGACAGGCAGGGCTGGGTGGGACGGGATGGCTTGGCCGCACGTGCGATGAGGGCCGGCGCCGTCTCCACGCTCTCCGGGCCGCCGTGGCGCATCACCGCGCTGCTGGCGCTGCTGACCGCGGTAGGCCCGATCTCCACCGACATGTATCTGCCGGCGTTCCCGGCGATGAAGATGAGCCTGCACGCGGCGGCCGGGCAGACGCAGATGACGCTGGCGGCCTGGTTCGTCGGGCTGGCGGTGGGCCAGGTCACGCACGGGCCGCTGGCCGACCAGTACGGCAGGCGCCTGCCGCTGCTGCTCGGCACCGGGCTCTACACGCTGGCCTCGATCGGCTGCGCGCTGTCCGCCAGCATGACCGACCTGTCCTGGTGGCGGCTGTGGGCAGCGTTCGGCGGCGCCGCCAGCCTGGTGATCCCGCGGGCGATCATCGCCGACGTGGTGCATGACGGCGCCGAGGCGGCGCGCATGCTCAGCCGCATGGTCATGGTGGTCGGCGTGGCGCCGGTGCTGGCGCCGACGCTGGGCGGCCTGATCGCCGAGCATCTCAACTGGCGCATGATCTTCTGGATCGCCGCCCTCTACGGCCTGACCTGCTGCGGCCTGATCTGGCGCTACCTGCCCAACACGCTGCGCGCGCACCGCCATTCCCGCTTCAGGATCGGCGACACGGTGCTGCGCTATGCCAGGGTCTGGCGCAGCCGCCATTTCCGGGCGCATGCGCTGCAGGGCGGTTTCGCCACCTTCAGCCTGTTCGCGTTCCTCGGCGGCGCGCCGCTGGTGTTCCTGCAAGGCTTCGATCTCACGCCGCCGCAGTTCGGCGAGGTGTTCGTGCTGAACGCGCTCGGCTACATCGCCGGCACCCAGCTCAATGCCAGGCTGATCCAGGCGTTCGGCACCAGCCGCGTCCTGAGCGGCGGCAGCCTCGCCCTGGTGCTGTGCTGCGGCGCGATGCTGGCGATGGCGGCCGGCCGCGTCGGCAGCGCGCCGGCGATGGCGGCCGGCATGATGGCCTGCATGGCCAGCCTGGGGATCGTGCTCCCCGGCGCGGCGCTGGGCTCGGTGCTCGACCATGGCCGCACCGCCGGCGCCGCCTCGGCGCTGTACGGCACCGTGGTGTTCCTGATCGGGGCCGCCGCCACCGTGCTGGTCGGCTGGATCGGCGCCGAACAGCCGGTGCCGATGACCGCGCTGATGCTGGCCGGCGCGCTGGCGACCGCGCTCTGCGACCTGCGGCGGCGCCGGCTGCGGCCCCGGTCCGGCAATCAGGCGGGCGGTCAGGCCAGCGGCGGCGGGAACGCCAGCACGCCGGCGCGGTAGCGCTCGATCAGCAGCGCGAACGGCCGGCCGCCGCCATCGTGCAGCACCGCCTGGTTCTCGATCAGCGTGCCGGAGAACAGCAGTCCGGCCGGCGACGGATCGGCCGGCGGCGACCAGAGCAGCACGCTCGACAAGGTGGTGCGGGAGAAGCCGAGCGAGGCCACCGCGCGGCCGAACGGCACGCTGCCGGCCTCGAGCGTCGCGTTCATCGCCGGCGTCAGCCGGTCCGGCACATACCAGTTGTCGGCCTCGGACAGCAGGTGGCCGCCGCAGCGCAGCCGGACGTGGCGATGCCGCACCGCCGCCTCGGGCCCGATCCCCAGCAGCGTCCGCTGCCGGGCGGTCGCCGGACGGTCGGTCGCCGGGAGCAGCGAGGCGACGATGCGCGGATCGTCGGCGATCCGGTGCGTGGCGCACCAGCGTTCCAGGGTCAGGGTGGCGCTGTTCTCGGTGCGCAGCGCGGTCTGCAGCGCGGTAAGCAGGGTGCGCGCGGCAAGCCGGTGGTGGGGGTCGTCAGGCCATGTCGGGGGGTGCGCCGCCTGATGGTTCGCCAGGCGGCGCGCTCCGGTCATCTCTCGTTTTCGTCGCTGTCGGTCTCGACCTCGATGTCGGTGCCGATCACGTCGGCATCGTCGTCGAGATCGTCGGCGTCCTCGACCACGTCGTCGG
>CAZZZA010000170.1:0-5712 GCA_964658455.1 uncultured Lichenihabitans sp. | reverse complement strand
TCAAGCTGATCGGCCGCGAGCGCGGCTATCACGGCATCAATTTCGGCGGCCTGTCGGTCGGCGGCATCGGCGCCAACAAGAAGCAGTTCGGGCCGCTGCTCGGCAATGTCGATCACCTGCCGCACACCCACCTGGCGGCGAACCGGTTCAGCACCGGCCAGCCCGCGCACGGCATGGAAAAGGCCGACGCGCTCGAGGAGCTGGTGCAGCTGCACGGCGCCGACAGCATCGCCGCGGTGATCGTCGAGCCGGTGGCCGGCTCTACCGGCGTGCTGGTGCCGCCGCGCGGTTATCTCGAGCGGCTGCGCGCGCTGTGCACGAAGCACGGCATCCTGCTGATCTTCGACGAGGTCATCACCGGCTTCGGCCGGATGGGCGCCGCGTTCGCCGCCGAGCGCTACGGCGTGATCCCGGACATGATCACCATGGCCAAGGGCCTGACCAACGCCTGCGTGCCGATGGGCGCGGTCGCCGCCAGCACCGCGATCTACCGCGCCGTGGTCGAGGATGCGCCGCCCGGGATCGAGCTGTTCCACGGCTACACCTATTCCGGCCACCCGCTGGCCTGCGCCGCCGCGATCGCGACCATGGACATCCACCGCGACGAGGTGCTGGGCGCCAGGGTATTGGCGCTCGAACCGGTCTGGCAGGCGGCGGTACACGGCCTGCGCGACCGGCCGGGAGTGCTGGATATACGCGATGCCGGGCTGATCGCCGGAATCGAGCTGCGCCCGTACCCCGACCGGCCGGGGGTGCGGGCGGGCCGGATCATGCAGCGCTGCTTCGATGCCGGATTGCTGATCCGCACCACCGCCGACACCGTCGCGCTGTCGCCGCCGCTGATCATCGAGCCGGCGCAGATCGAGCGCATCGTCACCACGCTGGGCGAGGCGATCGCCGCCGAGGCGGCATAAAGACCGCATAAAATCTTGATCGCAAACGATTTTGCCACAAGACAGCCGAGAGTTTCTCAGCCAGAAACGCAGCCCGGCGACTAGACCGAAAAAGGTGGGAAGCGTGTCCGAGAGCAAGAACGGCAACCGGCTGATCGGTCCAAGCCTTGGCGCCCTGGGGATCGTCTATGGCGACCTCGGCACCAGCCCGCTCTACACCTTCCAGACCGTGGTGGGCGATGCCGGCGGCAAGATCAGCGGCGAGGTGGCGCTGGGCAGCCTGTCGCTGATCGTCTGGGCGCTGATCCTGACCATCTCGATCAAGTACTGCCTGGTGGTGATGCGCGCCGACAACCAGGGCGAGGGCGGCATCCTGGCGCTGATGTCGCTGCTCAAGCCGACCGCGCGCGGCGGGCTGCTGCATGGCGGCGGCCTGCTGATCGCCGCCGGCCTGTTCGGCGCCGCGCTTATCTATGGCGACGGCATCATCACCCCGGCGATCTCGGTGCTGAGCGCGGTCGAGGGCCTCAACGTCGCCACCGACGCCTTAAAGCCTTACGTGCTGCCGCTGGCGGTGGCGATCCTGATCGGGCTGTTCGTGGCGCAGCCGCTCGGCACCGCCAAGCTCGGCAAGCTGTTCGGGCCGATCATGCTGATCTGGTTCGCGGTGATCGGCGCGATCGGCGCCGTCGCCATCGCCCGCCACCCCGGGGTGCTGGTGGCGCTCGACCCGCGCTACGGCGCGCGCTTCCTGCTGCATCACGGCTGGGGCAGCTTCGTGGTGCTGGGCGGGGTTTTCCTGGCGCTGACCGGCGGCGAGGCGCTCTATGCCGACATGGGCCATCTCGGACGCCGTCCGGTGCGGCTCGCCTGGGGCTGCGTGGTGCTGCCGGCGCTGCTGCTGAACTATGCCGGGCAGGCGGCGCAGATTTTGCGCGACCCGAAACTGGCCGGCAACCCGTTCTTCTCCGAGGTGCCGCACTGGGCGATCTTCGCGCTGGTGGCGCTGGCGACGGTCGCCACCATCATCGCCAGCCAGGCGATCATCACCGGCGCCTATTCGCTGACCCGCCAGGCGATGCAGCTCGGCTGGATGCCGGGGCTGGTGATCAAGCAGACCTCGGACGAGGAGTACGGCCAGATCTACGTGCCGCTGGTGAACTGGGTGATGATGGTCTCGACCATCGGCATCACCATCGGCTTCGGCAGCTCGGCGAAGCTGGCCGGCGCGTTCGGCACCGCGGTCTCGACCACCATGCTGCTGACCACGATCCTGCTCTACGACGTGATGCGGCACCGCTGGAACTGGGGCGTGCTGCGCGCCGGGGCGATCGCCGGCCTGTTCATATGCGTCGATCTCGCCTTCTTCAGCGCCAACCTGCTGAAGATCCTCGATGGCGGCTACGTGCCGCTGCTGTTCGGGGCGGTGCTGTTCATCATCATGACCACCTGGCACCGCGGCACCATGCTGATGCGCGCCGGCGCGGCGGCGCAGGCCGCGGAGGGCGATCGCCTGCTGGGCGAGCTGCGCGGCGGCCGGCTGCCGCGCACACCGGGCACCGCCGTGTTCCTGAGCCGCGGCGACACCCCGGTGCCGCCGATGATGAGCCGGCATATCGCGCTGTTCGGCGCCCTGCCGGAGCGGCTGGTCAGCCTGTTCGTCCGCTTCGATACCGTGGCCAGGGTGCCGGCCGCGGGGCGCGTCAGCGTGCGCCAGGTGATGGAAGGCTTCTGGTATGTCGAGGTGCGGTTCGGTTTCGTCGAGTATCCGAACCTGCTCGCGGCGCTTCGTCTCGCCCGCGAGCAGGGCTGCGACATCGACCCGGACCAGGCGATGTTCTTCGCCGCCCACGACGACGTGATCCGCAGCAACACCGCACCCAGGATGTTCGTGCTGCGACGGCTGCTGTTCGCGTTCGAGTATCGCAACGCGGTGCGCATGGTCGACCGCTTCGCGCTGCCGCGCGACCGGTTCCTCGAAATCGGCCGGCAAGTGGAGCTATGATCGCGCCTGGATCACACGGGAGCACTGCGATGACCGGCTGGACCGCCGCCGACATGCCGGACCAGACCGGCCGCACCGCCATCGTCACCGGCGCCAGCAGCGGGATCGGCGCCGAGGCGGCGATCGCGCTGGCCGGCCGTGGCGCCCACGTGGTGCTGGCGGTGCGCGATCAGGCGCGCGGGGCGGCGATCGAGGCCCGCATCAAGGCGCGCCGGCCGGATGCGCGGGTCACGGTCTCGCTGGTCGACATGGCGGCCCTGGCCAGCATCCGCGCCTTCGCCGAACGCACCCTGGCGGCGCTGCCCGAAATCGACATCCTGCTCAACAATGCCGGGCTCGGCCTGCAATCGAAGCGCGCGGTGACGGTGGACGGGTTCGAGCGCCAGTTCGCCACCAACCATCTCGGCCCGTTCGCCCTGACCGGGCTGCTGATGCCGGGCCTGCTGGCCGCCGCCGCGCCGCGCGTGGTGGCGATCAGCAGCATCGCGCACCGTCGCGCGGCGATCGACTTCCACGACCTGCAGGGGGCGCGCAGCTATAACGGCAGCACCGCCTACGGCCAGTCCAAGCTCGCCGACCTGATGTTCGCGCTGGCGCTCGACCGGCGCGCCCGGGTGGCCGGCTCCAGGCTTCTCAGCGTCGCCGCCCATCCAGGCGTCGCCACCACCGGCTTCATCGCCGCCACCGGCCTGCCAGCGCCGGTCGCCAGGGCGGCCAACCTGCTGGTCGGGCTGTTCGGCCAGGATTCCGCCCGCGGCGCCCTGCCCGGTCTCTATGCCGCGACCATGCCCGACGTGGCCGGCGGCCAGTACTGGGGCCCAGACGGCTGGCTGGAGATCAAGGGCGACCCGGCCCCGGCCGGCATCTCGGCGCGGGCCGGCGACCGCTCCGCCCAGGACCGTCTCTGGGAGGAGAGCGAACGGCTGACCGGCGTGGTCTATCCGGCGCTCGCCTGAGGCGGCGATGCAGCCGGTCATCCTGCTCGATCCGCACCCGCGCCGGATCGCCGACATCTTCGATGCGCAAGACTGGGCGGCGCTGCAGGCGCTGGGCGACATCGTCGCCTGCGACGACGGGCCGATGCCGGACGAGCAAATCGACGCCAGCCTGCCCCGCGCCACCCTGCTGCTCGGCCAGACTGCGCTGCCGCGCGACCGTCTCGACCGCGCGCCGCTGCTGCGCGGCGTGATCAATGTCGAGACCAACTTCCTGCCCAACATCGATTACGAAACGTGCTTCGCGCGTGGGATCCATGTGCTGACTCCCGGCAGCGCGTTCGCGCCGGCGGTGGCGGAAATGGCGCTGGCGATGGCGATCGACCTGGTCCGCGGCATCACCGCCGCCGACCGCCGCTTCCGTGCCGGCACCGAGGCGTGGGGGCTGGACGGCAACCAGGGCTGCTTCCAGTTCGCCGGCTGCCGGGTCGGGCTGATCGGCTTCGGCGATCTCGGCCGCGCGCTGCACCGGCTGCTGGTGCCGTTCGGCTGCAGCATCGAGGTCCATGATCCATGGCTGCCGGACTATCTCCTGCGGGCGCATGGCGTGGCGCCGGCGTCGCTCGACGGGCTGCTGTCGCGCGCGCAGGTGGTGTTCGTGCTGGCCGGGGTGTCGTCGGAGAACCAGGGCTTCATCGACGCCCGCGCCTTCGCGCTGATGCAGCCAGGCTCGGCGTTCCTGCTGCTGAGCCGCGCCGCGGTGGTGGATTTCCCGGAGATGCTGCGCCAGGCAGAGACCGGACGGCTGAAGATCGCCACCGACGTGTTCCCGCAGGAGCCGGTGGCGCCGGACGACCCGCTGCGCGGCAATGCCGGCCTGCTGCTGTCCGCGCACCGAGCCGGCGCGCTGCCCGAGGCGCTGTTCGATATCGGCCGGCAGACGCTGGCCGACGCGGCGCTGATGCTGCGCGGCCTGCCGCCGGTGGTCTGCCGACAGGCCAGACGCGAAACCGTCGGCCGCTCACGCAGCGCGCCGATCAGCAGGAGCTGAAGAATGGCCGTCCCGTGCGGCGCGCGGGAGGCACCATGGGCGACCTGGTGATCGTCGCGTATCGGCCGAAGCCGGGCTGCGACGACGCGCTGCTGGCGCTGACCCGCGACCATGTGCCGGCGTTGCGACGGCTGGGGCTGGTCACCGACCGCGCGCCGGTCATCATGCGGTCCAGGGCCGGCCTGATCGTCGAGCTGTTCGAGTGGCAGGACGGCGCGATCGATGCCGCCCACACGCACCCGGCAGTACTGGCGATGTGGGAACGCTACGCCGCTTTGTGCGACTATGTGCCGCTGCACGAACTCCCCGAAACGCACGACATGTTCGCACAATTCAAGCCGATCGATCTCGGCTGATCGGCGGCGCGCCCCCGGCGATGACCGTTGGGATCGAGGGACCAGCGGCCTCGGACGACCTGTCGTTCAGCCGCCGGTCACCTCGTCGGCGACGACGCTGAACCCGGCCAGGAAGCACGGCCCGAAGGTGGTGGCGATGGCGACGTCGGTCGCGTCGCGGCCGCGCGCGATCAGCACCCGGCCGATGCGCGGGACGTTGTTGCGCGCGTCGAACGTGTGCCACGCGCCGTCGAGATAGACCTCGAACCAGGCGGCGAAATCCATCACCCCGTAGGGCGGCGGGGTGCCCATGTCGCCGAGGAAGCCGGTGCAGTAGCGCGCCGGGATGTTCATGCAGCGGCACAGCGTCACCGCCAGATGCGCGTAGTCACGGCACACCCCGACCCGGTCGCGCTCGCCCTCGGAGGCGGAGCGGGTGGCGTCGGCATCCTGGTAGTTGAAGGCGATATGGTTGTGCGCGTAGTCGCAGATC
>CAZZZA010000169.1:0-5761 GCA_964658455.1 uncultured Lichenihabitans sp. | reverse complement strand
TGGTGGGCCGGGTGGGGTTCGAACCCACGACCATTCGATTAAAAGTCGAATGCTCTACCACTGAGCTACCGGCCCGATCGGTCGCGGCTAGGCGGCCGGCGTGCTGGCCGGGCGCATGCTCACGATACGATCCGGGTCGGATACCATGCCGCTTCCGCCAGCGCCACGCTTGATCTGGTCGACCAGCTCCATGCCCTCGATCACCTCGCCGAAAATGGTGTACTGGCCATCCAGGCTCGGCGCCGCCGCGAACATGATGAAGAACTGGCTGTTGGCGCTGTGCGGATGCGCGGTGCGGGCCGCCCCCAGCGTGCCGCGCACGAACTTCGCCTTGGTGGTGAATTCCGACTTCAGGTCGGGCAGCTTGCTGCCGCCGGTTCCGGTGCCGGTCGGATCGCCGCTCTGGGCCATGAAGCCGTCGATGACGCGATGGAACACGACATTGTCGTAGAAGCCTTCCGCCGCCAGGGTGCGGAACCGCGCGACATGCTCCGGCGCCAGATCGGGGCGCAGGCGGATCACCACCCGTCCGGTCTTGAGTTCGAGATGGATGATGTCGTCGTCGCTCGGTTGGGTCGTCGTCTCGGACATAAAAACTTCCTTGGTCTCAGAAGCCGTGATCAGTGCAGCTTGGCCATGATCCTGGCGTGGGTGAAGCGCGGCACGAACGCGGTGACGTCGCCGCCGAGCTGGGCGATCTCCTTGACCAGACGCGACGAGATGAACTGGTAGCTCTCGGTCGCCATCAGGAACAAGGTCTCGATCCCGGGATCGAGACGGTGATTCATCCCGAACATCTGCGTCTCGTAATCATAGTCGGTGACGGCGCGAAGCCCCCTGATGATCACGTTCGCGCCGTTCTGACGCGCGCTCTGCACCAGCAGGTTGGAAAACCCCACCACCTCGATCGGCGTCCCGGTTTCGCGCGACACCATCCTGGTCTCGTGCGACACGCACTCGACCCGTTCGTCGAGACTCATCAGCGGCTGCTTGCCGATATTGGCGGCGACGCCGACGATCAGCCGCTCGACCAGCCTGGCGCCCCTGGTGATAACGTCGAGATGGCCGCGCGTGATCGGGTCGAACGTGCCAGGGTAGAAACCGACATGCGGGCGGGCGTCAGACATCCGGGTCGTCGCCGGCCGGCTCGTCCGGTGCATCCGCGATCGGCTCCGGCCCGGCCGCGCCATCCCCGATCTCGTCGGGCGAAGCGGCCAGGGTGGCGGCCTCGTCGGCCTCGTCCTCGAGCACCGGGAACACGCTCATCACCCGCTCCTGGCCGCCGAGCCTGAACAGCGTCACCCCCATCGAGGCCCGTCCGGTGATCCTGACCTGATCGACCGGGACCCGGATCAGGCGTCCGGCATCGGTCACCAGCATCACGTCGGTGCCGTGCAGCACCGGCAGCGTCGCGACCACCTCGGTGCCGTTGCGCGGCGCCAGTTGCACGTTGAGGATGCCAAGCCCGCCGCGGCCGCTGACCCGGTAATCGTAGGCGGAACTGCGCTTGCCGAAGCCGCCATTGGTGACGGTGAGCAGGATCTCCTCGCCGCGTTCGAGTTCGGCGAACCGCTCCGGCGACAGGGCGGCGGCGATCACATCCTCCTCCTGCGGCTCCGTGGCGTCCGGCTCGGCCTCGGCGGCGATGCCGGCCTCGCCCTCCGCGCCCGGCCCGGCCTCGGCCCCCGCTTCGGCCCCCAATTCAGCCTCAGCTTCGGCCCGGCGCTTGGCGTTAGCCATCTTCATGTAGCCGGCGCGCTCGGCGGGGTCGGCGCCGACATGGTTCAGCACCGCCAGGCTGTTCACCGCATCGCCATTGCCGAGCCTGATGCCGCGCACGCCGGTCGAGTCGCGGCCGGCGAACACGCGCAGCGTATCGTCGGCGATCTGGAAGCGGATGCAGCGGCCGAGCCGGGTCGCCAGCATCACGTCCTGGCCCTCGCGGCAGGTGGCGACGCCGATCAGCCGGTCGCCATGCTCGCCCCAGCCCTCGTCGAGCTTCATCGCGATCAGCCCGGAGGCGCGGACGTTGCGGAAGTCGCTCAGCCGGTTGCGGCGCACGTTGCCGCTGGCGGTGGCGAACACCAGGTGCAGGCTCTCCCACAACGTCTCGTCCTGCGGCAGCGGCAGCACCGTGGTGATCGAATCGGCGCCCAGTTCCGGCAGCAGGTTGACCAGCGCCCGCCCCTTGGCGGTTGGGCTCGCCTCCGGCAGCCGCCAGACCTTCTCGCGATAGGCCTTGCCGCCGGAGGAGAAGAACAGCACCCACTGATGGGTATGGGCATTGAAGCTGCGGGTGATGATGTCGTCGCCGCGCCGGCCGGCGGCGGTGCGGCCGCGGCCGCCGCGATTCTGCGCCCGGAAGGTCTCGAGCGGGGTGCGCTTGATGAAGCCGTCGCGGGTGATGGTGACCACCATCTGCCCCGGCTCGATCAGGCTCTCGTCGGTCTGGTCGCCGGCGATCTCCGAGATCTCGGTGGCGCGCGGGGTGGCGATCTCGGCGCGCACCACCGCCAGCTCGTCGCGCATCACCTCGAGCCGGCGCGGCCTGCTGCCGATGATGTCCAGCAGGTCGTTGATCTTGTGGCTGACCTCGGTGAGTTCGGCCTGGATCTTCTCCCGCTCCAGTCCGGTCAGGCGCTGCAGCCGCAATTCCAGGATGCCGCGCGCCTGGGCCTCGGTGAGACGCACCTTGCCTGCGGTGACGACGTTGCCATCGTCATGGATCAGCGACAGCAGCGGCTCGATCTCGGCCGCGTCCCACTCCTCGCCCATCAGCGCCTCGCGGGCGGCGGCGGCGTCCGGCGCGGCGCGGATCAGCGCGATCACCCGGTCGATATTGGCGACCGCCAGCACCAGCCCGACCAGCAGATGGCCGCGATCGCGCGCCTTGCCGAGATCGAACCGGGAGCGCCTGAGGATCACCTCCTCGCGGAACGCGATGAAGGCGACCAGCATCTCGCGCAGCCCCATCAGCCGCGGCTGGCCGTCATTGAGCGCCAGCATGTTCACGCCGAACGAGGTCTGCAGCTGGGTGAAGCGGTAGAGCTGGTTCAGCACCACCTCGGGCGTCGCCTCGCGCTTGATCTCGATGACGATCCGCATGCCGGAGCGGTCGCTCTCGTCGCGTATGTCGGAGACGCCCTCGACCTGCTTGGCGCGGACCAGTTCGGCGATCTTCTCCTGCAGCGTCGCCTTGTTCACCTGATACGGGATCTCGGTGATGACGATCGCCTTGCGGTCGCGCCGTATGTCCTCGATCTCGGCGCGCGCGCGCACGATCACCGAGCCGCGTCCGGTCTCGAACGCGGAGCGGATGCCGGAGCGGCCGAGGATGATCCCGCCGGTCGGGAAATCCGGCCCGGGGACGATCTGCATCAGCGCATCGAGCGTCAGGCCGGGATCGGCGATCATCGCCAGGGTGGCGTCGATGATCTCGCCGGGATTGTGGGTCGGGATGTTGGTCGCCATCCCGACCGCGATGCCCGACCCGCCATTGATCAGCAGGTTGGGGTAGGCGGCGGGCAGAACCCTGGGCTCTTCCTCGCTCTCGTCGTAGTTAGGCTGGAAATCGACCGTATCGCGGTCGATATCGTCCAGCAGGAACATCGCCGCCTTGGCCAGCCGCGCCTCGGTGTAGCGCATCGCTGCCGGGCTATCGCCGTCGACCGAGCCGAAATTGCCCTGCCCGTCGATCAGCTTCACCCGCATCGACCAGGATTGCGCCATCCTGACCATGGCGTCGTAGATCGAGCTGTCGCCGTGCGGGTGGTATTTGCCCATCACGTCGCCGACCGCGCGGGCCGATTTGCGATACGGCTTGTCGTGGGTGAAGCCGCTCTCGCGCATCGAATAGAGGATGCGCCGATGCACCGGCTTCAGCCCGTCGCGCACGTCGGGCAGCGCGCGGCTGACGATCACCGACATCGCGTAGGCGAGGTAGGAGGTCTGCATCTCCTCCTCGATCGTCACCGGCACCGTATCGGACGGCGCCCCGCCCGGCATGGCCGGTTCGGGGGGAAGCGGCGGCGCCGGAGGTTCGGGTGGTTCGCTCAAAAGGAGATCCGTCGGTCGGGCGCGGGACCGGCGCCGGACGCCAGAGCGCCGGCCGCCCGTCCGGGCGCGCAAGGGGTTGGCGCCACGCGGCGCGCTATGCGCTAATTTGTAGCATGCGCCGGCCTGCTGGAAAACTCGCGCCCGCTCCCGACGCCATCCCAGGCGGCGCGCGGCTCGGCACCCGGGCGCCCGGCGGACGGATCGCGATGCTGGGCACCAGCCTGCGTGGCCGCCTCACGGTCTCGATGGCCGCGATCCTCGGCGGCGGGCTGGCGATCGAGGCCGGCCTGCATGCGCTGGAGGAGAGCGGGCATGGGCTCGGCGGGCGGCTGGGACGGCTGCTGCTCGGCGACGAACTGCCGGAGCCGTGGCAGGACCTGTCGGTGCTGCTGCCGTTCAGCGCCCTGATCATCCTGCTGGTCGGGGCGGTGTGCCGCTGGAGCCTGCGGCCGCTGACCCGCGCCTCGGCGGAGGCGGAACGGGTCGGACCGCTGCGCCCGGGGGCGCGAATCGGCACCCAGGGCCTGCCGAGCGAGTTGGCGCCGCTGGTCACGGCAATGAATGCCGCCCTCGACCGGCTGGCGGAGGCCTACGACGTCGAACGCCGCTTCACCATGAACGCGGCGCACGAGCTGCGCACCCCGCTCGCCACCCTCAGCCTGCGCCTGCAGCGCATCCGCCACGACGCGGCGGCGGTCGACTGGCCGGCGATCGAGCAGGATATCGCGGCGATGGCCGGGCTGATCGACCGGCTGCTCGATCTGGCGCGCAAGCAGGGCGCCGGCCTGCGCGCCGACGGCGATGCGGCGGCGCCGGTCGTCAACCTGTCGCGGGCGGCGCGGATGGCGGCGGCGCGCATGCTGCCGCTGATCGAGGCCGCCGGCCGCGGCTTCGAGGTGTCGGTGCAGGAGAGCCTGCCGGTGCATGGCGATGCCGGCGACCTACAGGACATGGTGCGCAACCTGATCGAGAACGCGCTGGTGCATGGTCGCGGCAGCATCAGGCTCGACGCGGCCAGACAGCGCGACACAATCAGGCTCGACGTGTCCGACCAGGGAAGCGGGGTGGCGCCGTCGCTGCGCGAGACCGTGTTCGAGCGTTTCCACAAGGGCGCGCAATCCGCCGCCGGCAGCGGGCTCGGGCTGGCGATCGTCAGGGAGGTGGTGCGGCGCCACCGCGGCAGCGTCGGCTTCGTCACCGGACCCGGCTGCACGGTCCGGGTCGAGCTGCCGCCGGCGCGTGACGGTTTCATCCCATCGTCACGAACCTGACGCAAACCCGGCCCTAGAAACATTGCCGTCAGTTCGACGTCAGGAAATCCGATGCGCGTGTCCCGATGGGTGGCCTCCGCCTGCGCCACCGGCCTGATCGCCGGCCTGCCGGGCCGCGGGGTCCTGGCCCAAACACCGATCGGGGCTCCGGCGGCGGAATCCGTCACCGTCACCGGCCAGTCCTTTCCCGGCATCGCCGCGCAGCAGGCGCCGGTCGGCGCCGCGCTGGACCAGGTGCAGCCGACCGCGACGGTCAGCCAGCGCTTCATCGCCGAGAACGTGCCGGCGACGTCGAACTATGACGACATCATCCGGCTGACGGTCAGCGCCATGGACATCGACCCGAACGGCCCCGGGTTGCAGCAGGATTTCGGCCAGAGCATCCGCGGCCTGCAATACACCCAGTTCAGCGTGCTGTTCGACGGCGTGCAGGT
>CAZZZA010000168.1:0-5865 GCA_964658455.1 uncultured Lichenihabitans sp. | reverse complement strand
TCAGCCGCGCTCCCAGAGCAGGTCGGCGCGCCCGTCGTCGTTGAGGTGACGCGCCAGCACGAAGGCGTAGTCCGACAGCCGGTTCAGGGTCTGGATCACCAGCGGGTTGACCGCCTCGGACGCGGCCAGCGTCACCACGCGCCGTTCCGCCCGCCGCACGATGGTGCGCACCAGATGCGCGTGCGCGGCAGCCGGACTGCCGCCCGGCAGTACGAAACTGTCCAGCGGCAGCTGCGAGGCGCCCAGCGAGACGATCTCCGCTTCCAGGAATGCGAGCAGCGCGCCGGTGACGCGGAAGCTCTTGCCGCCCGGGCCGGGGCCGACGCCCGGGACACACAGATCGCCGCCGATATCGAACAGCCCGTTCTGGATCCGCCGCAGCGCCGCATCGAGGGCGGCGTTGCCGGCCACCTGGAGCCGGAGCAGGCCGACCGCGGCGTTGGCCTCGTCCACGGTCCCGTAGGCCTCGACCCGCAGCGCATCCTTGGCCAGCCGGGTGCCGTCGCCCAGGCTGGTGCGGCCGTCATCGCCGGTGCGGGTGACAACCTGGTCGATCCTGATCGGCATCGCCGGTCAGGCCGCGATGGTCTGGATGATTTCGAACCCTTCGAATTGCGGGCCACCGACATACATCGCCCGGCGGTCTGCGTCGCCGGCGCGGCTGTGCGCGGCGCGGAACTGGTCGGATCGCGTCCAGGCCTCGAAATCGGCCTTGGAGGACCAGACGGTATGCGAGGCGTACAGCACGTGATCGTCGTGCGCCGGACCGCGCAGCATGTGGAAGGCCTCGAAGCCGGGCACGCCGCGCAGATAGACGTCGCGGTCGAGCCACATCCGCTCGAACGCCTGCTCGGAGCCCGGCGTGACGCGGAACCGGTTCATCGCGATGAACATGATCGTCTCCATACCAGGCCGCCGGCGGACCATGCCGCCGACGGCCGGTCGATCAGCGCCTAGCTGGCGTTGTGGTGCATCCGCATGTGGCGCTGCGCATGCGCCACCATCTTCTGCGCCTGATCGAGATGGCTCTGGATCGTCGGCAGCGTGTCGGCGGCGAACTTCTTCAGGTCCGGATCGGTGCCGCTGCTCGCCTCGGTCTGGAACAGGGTCAGCATTGCCTGGTGGCCGCTGATCTGGTCGGCGACATAGGCGCGGTCGAACTCGCGGCCGGTATCACCCTTGAGGCTTGCCATCTCCTGGGTCTGCGCCGGGCTGACATCGCTCGGCAGCATGACGCCCTTGTTGGCGATCAGCGTCTTGAGCTGGTCGTTCGCCATGGTGTGGTCGCTGACCATGCGGTTCGCATAGGCCTTGACCTTCGGGCTGCGCGCCTGGCTCAGCGCCAGCTGCGCTTCCTGGATCTCGGTCATGCCGCCCTGGGCTGCCGAGGTGACGAAGCTCGCATCGGCGGCGGCCAGGGCCGGCGGCGCGGGCGGGGCCGCCGGGGTTGGCGGCGTGCTGTCGGCGCAGGCAGCGACGGGAAGGACGGCAAGGGCGATAGCCCAGCGTGCATAACGGTTCATCGACGTTCCTTGGCAGAGTTGCGGGCGGCCCGGACCTGGCGTCCGGCCGTCCTTTGATCTCACTCGGCCGTGCAACGCACCCGGTTGGAAGTCGTTCGTTGCCACAGCGTGGTTTTTTCCCGCCGCCCGTCAGCCCCGCAGCCGTTCGACCGCAGCGATCAGCGCCCGCCTGGTTCCGGGCTCGAGCGCCGAATGGCCGGCATCGGGCACGATGGTCAGGGTGGCGCCGGGCCAGGCGGCGGCCAGGTCGAAGGCGCTGCGGGTCGGGCAGACCATGTCGTAGCGGCCCTGCACGATCTCGCCCGGCAGATGGGCGATCCGGTGCATGCCGGCCAGCAGCCCGTCCGGCGGCAGGAACAACCCGTGGCGGAAATAATGCGCCTCGATCCTGGCCAGGCCGAGCGCCGCCCGGTCGCGGGCGAAGCTGGCCACCGCGTTGCCGACCGGCAGCAGCGTCGAGCAGGTCCCCTCGTAGCACGACCAGGCCCGCGAGGCCGGCCCATGCACCGCCGGATCGGGGTCCATCAGCCTGGCGAGGTAGGCGCCCAGCAGGTCGTCGCGCTCGGCTTCCGGCACATGGCCGGCGAACGCGGCATGGGCGTCGGGGAACACCGCGCGCAGCCCGTACAGGAACCAGTCGAGTTCCAGCGGCCGGCCGAGGAACACGCCGCGCAGCACCATGCCGGCGACCCGCTCGGGATGGGCCTGCGCATAGGACAGGGCCAGGGTCGATCCCCAGGAGCCGCCGAACAGCACCCAGCTCTCGATGTCCAGCGACACCCGGAGCCGTTCGATATCCGCCACCAGCGACGGGGTGTCGTTGCTGCGCAGGCTGCCCTGCGGCCTCGACCGCCCGGCGCCACGCTGGTCGTAGATCACGATCCGCCAGTGCAGCGGGTCGAAGAAGCGGCGGTGCACGGTGCCGGCGCCGGCACCGGGACCGCCATGCAGGAACAGCACCGGCTGGCCGGTCTTCAGCCCGGCCTGTTCCCAATACATCAGGTGCTGGTCGGCCGGCCCCTGCGCGGCGTCCTCGTCCCCGAGCGGGAGGTAGCCGGCGGCGAAAGGTTCGATCTCGGGAAACAGGTCGCCGCGGGCCATGGCGCACTATGACAAGCCGCGTTCGGGGCTGCCAGGGGGCGCGGCGCCGCCAGCAGCGCACGGCTTCGCGCCGTCCTGGCAGTGCTCTACAGACAGGCGCGATGGACCAAGCGACACCCCGCTCCCCGCAGACCCCCTGGTCGCGCGCCCTGCTCGCCGCAGGCGCCCTGCTCGGGCTGCTCACGGTGGCGATGGGCGCGCTCGCGGCGCATCTGCCGTCGGCGCTGCTGGCCGCGGACGGGCGCGAGCTGCTGCGGACCGCGGTGCAGATGCAGGGCTGGCACGTCCCGGCGCTGCTGGCCTGCGGGCTGCTGCTGGAGCGGCGGCAGGCGCTGGCGCTGCGCCTGTCCGGGCTCGCCTTCGTCGCCGGGATCGCCTGCTTCAGCACCGGGCTCACCGTGCGGGCATTCCTCGGCGCGGCCGGTCTCGGCGGCCTGCTCGCGCATCTGGCCCCGTGCGGCGGCAGCGTCCTGATGCTGGGCTGGCTGCTGCTGGCGATCGGCGGCGTCTGGCCGGCTGCGCGCCGATGACGGCGGCCGTCGCCGCCGCCTACCTCGCCTCGGCGGGCAACGAGGCGGTGCTGGCCGAGGCGCTGGCGCGGCGCGGTGTGCGGGTCGATGCCTGGCACGGCAGGCTGGCGCTCTCGCCCGACGCGCCGGTGCCGGAGCCCTGGGCGCTCGATTGCTGGCTGACCCCGGAGACGCTGGAGATCGGCTCGATCGCCGCCGCCGCCAACGCGCTGCGCGACCGGCAGCGCAACTGGAGCCACCTGCCGCTGCTGCATCACCGCCGCTCGGCGCTGATCGCGGCGCGGCTGCCGCCGGTCAAGGCGGCGCCGCTGGCGTTCCCGGCCGCGGCGCCGACCGCGCCGCTCGGCGGCTGGACGCTGCTGGCGCCGGACCGGCTGCTGCTCAGCGCGGCCAGGACCAGCCCGTTCGCCAACGGCCAGGCCCGGTTCGTCGAGGACCATGCCAGGCCGCCGAGCCGCGCCTATCTGAAGCTGTGGGAAGCCTGCGCCCGCCTGCGCGCCTGGCCGCAACCCGGCGAACGCTGCCTCGATCTCGGCGCGACGCCCGGCGGCTGGAGCTGGGCGCTGGCGACGCTCGGCGCCGCCGTCACCGCGATCGACCGCGCCGCCCTCGATCCGCGGATCGCGGCCATGCCCGGCGTCACGTTCCGCCAGGAGAGCGCGTTCGGGCTCGATCCGGCGACCGTTCCGCCGGTGGACTGGCTGTTCAGCGACGTCATCGCCTACCCGGCGCGGCTGCTGGCGCTGGTGCGGAACTGGATCGACTCCGGCCGCGCGTCGCGCATCGTCTGCACGATCAAGTTCCAGGACCCCACCGACCACGACGCCGCCGACGCCTTCGCCGCGATCCCGGGCGCGACGTTGCTGCACCTGTCGCACAACAAGCACGAGCTGACGTTCCTCTGGACCAGGCCCTGAACCGCCGCCCGGTCAGGCCGCCAGCGACGAGGGCGTGCCGTCGGACCGACGCTCGCGCGCCAGCAGATCCTCGATCCGCGAACGCAGCGCGTCGTCGGGGGTGAACACGACGCTGAACTGGTCCTTGCCGCGCCTGACCCCCACCCGCAGCGGCACCTCGAGGCCGCCGACCGAGAGCGTGCCGCGCGCGTCGGGCTCGAGGCGCGCGGTCCCGGTCAGCAGCGCGCCGCCGCAGGAGAGATTGACCACCCGGACCGCGCAGGGCAGCTGACCGGACAGGCGCAGCGTGCCGCCCTGATCCAGGCTGAACCGCTCCGAGACCCGGCGATTGACGCTGTCGGTCGAGGTGCGGACCGACTGGATCACGGTCCGGCGCAGTTCGGTCATCTCGGCTTCGAGCCTGGCGGCGGCGTTCTGCGAGACGTCGGCCTGCTCCAGGCTGTTGGTGGCGGCCTGGCGGACGTCCTGCACCCGTTGCGCCATCAGGTTGGTGGCGCGCGCTGTCTCGACGATCACGCGGGCGATCTCGTTGGTGGCGGCGCTCTGCTCGTCGACCGCATCGGCGACGGCGCTGGTCATGCCGTCGATCTCCGGCCGATCATGCCGACGACCTCGGAGACCTCGCCGGCGGCGGCGAAGGTGGCGCTGCGCACCGCATCGATCTGCCGGCCGATCTCCTCCGTGGACTGCGCGGTCTGCCGGGCCAGTTCCTTGACCTCGTTGGCCACCACGGCGAAGCCCTTGCCGGCCTCGCCGGCGCGCGCCGCCTCGATGGTCGCGTTCAGCGCCAGCAGATTGGTGCGCGAGGCGATCTTGCCGATCACCTCGGCAATGTTGCGGATGTCGTCGGTCTGCTTGGAGAGCGCCTCGATGCTGTGGCGGGCGCCATCGCCGGCGGCCACCGCGTCGCGCGCGGTGGCACGGGACCGGTCGACCTACTGCTTGATGCCGCCGATCGAGGCCGAGAGCTGTTCGGCGGCGCTGGCCACCATCTGCGCGGTACGCTCGGTGTCGGCGCTGGCCTGCGCGGCCTCGGTCGCATCGCGGCTGATCGCCGCGGCACTCGACGACATCTGCGTCGCGGTCAGCGACATCCCCCTCGCCAGCGCCGTGACCTGCTCGACGGCGTGGCCGGCATCGCGCTCGACCGTCTCGGCCATGCGCATCATCCCCTCGTCGCGCGCCCGTTTCTCCTCCTCCGCATAGGTCTCCAGCAGCACCTCGACATCCAGCCAGACGGCCTTGTTGAGGGCGGTGCGCAGCGCCACCGCCCCGCTCGCCCTGGCGGCGCCGAACATCCGCTTCGGCTGGGATTCGAGATCGCGGAGGATCCCGGCCATGACGCTGGCGTGGCAGACGGTCGCGGCATAGCCGGGGATGCCGTTCTCGCAGAAGGCGATCGCCAGCGCCCGTGCGGAGTCGAGGAAGCCGGCGCCGAACTGGCCGCACACCACCATGCCCCAATGCCGCAGCCGCAGCGCGTGGACCTGCGGCCGGGTCAGCGCCGCCTGGATGACCGGCCAGTCGGCGAACGCGGCATGCAGCTCCACCAGCAGGTGCGGCAGGCGCTCTCGGACGTATGGCGTCAGCCCGCGCAGCAGGGCGAGATCCGACGCGGTGACGTCGAAGGATTTCAGTCGGCGATTCTGTTCGGCCTGGTCATTCATAGCGTTGGCTGCCCTCACACGGCTGCATAGTCGCGCCATACCGGTAAACGAGCGGTGAACGCGCCGCGCAATCAGAGCCGCCGGCCGGCCAGCGACGCCGCCAGCAGCAGGGCCGCCAGCAGGGTCG
>CAZZZA010000167.1:0-5869 GCA_964658455.1 uncultured Lichenihabitans sp. | reverse complement strand
AGCGCCGCCTGCATCCTGGTCTCGCCCATCTCGATGTAGCGGGCGATGTTCTCGATCATCACGATCGCATCGTCGACCACGAAGCCGGTGGCGATGGTCAGCGACATCAGCGACAGGTTGTCGAGCGAGAAGCCGAGCAGGTACATCACCGCCATGGTGCCGACCAGCGACAGCGGCACCGACAGGCTGGGGATGATGGTCGCCGGCAGGTTGCGCAGGAACACGAAGATCACCAGCACCACGAGCGCGATCGACAAGAGCAGCTCGAACTCGACATCGGCCACCGAGGCGCGGATCGTGACCGTGCGGTCGGTCAGCGGCGTGATGCTGATGCCGGCGGGGATGTCCTGGCGCAGCGTCGGCAGCACCTTGTTGATGGCGTCCACCACCGCGATCACGTTGGCGCCGGGCTGGCGCTGCACGTTCAGGATGATCGCCGGGGTCTTGTTCGACCACGCCTCGAGCTGGCTGTTCTCCGGCCCGTTGCTGACCTTCGCCACGTCGCGCACCCGGATCGGCGCGCCGTTGCTGTAGGCGATCACCTGGTTGGCCAGGATCTCCGGCGCGGTGATCTGGCCGTTGATCTGCAGCGTCGCGGCATGCAGCGGCCCGTCGAAGGTGCCGGTCGGCGAGTTGACGTTGACGGTGCCGATGATGGTGCGCAGGTCGTCGATCGAGATGCCGTAAGAGCTGAGCGCCCTTGTATCGACCGCGACCCGGATCGCCTTTCGGTTGCCGCCGGTCAGGCTGACCAGGCCGACGCCGCTGATCTGGCTGATCTTCTGCGCCAGCCTGGTGTCGACGTAATCCTCGACATCGACCAGCTTCATTGTTTTGGAGGTGATGCCGAGCGTCAGGATCGGCGTGTCGGCCGGGTTGGTCTTGGAATAGACCGGCGGCGCCGGCAGGTCGCTCGGCAGCAGCGAGTTGGCGGCATTGATCGCCGCCTGCACTTCCTGCTCGGCCACGTTGATGTCGATCGACAGCCCGAAGCGCAGCGTGATCACCGAGGCGCCGGCCGAGGACTGGCTCTCCATCTGGTCCAGGCCCGGCATCTGACCGAGCTGGTATTCCAGCGGCGCGGTGACGTAGGTGGTCATCACCTGCGGCCCGGCGCCGGGATAGAAGGTCTGGACCTGGATGGTCGGATACTCGACCTGCGGCAGCGCCGCGATCGGCAGGAAGCGATAGCCGAGCAGGCCGACCATCAGGATGGCCAGCATGAACAGCGTGGTCGCGACCGGACGCTCGATGAACAGGCGGGACGGGTTCACGGGGCGAAACGCGCCCGGCCGGAGCGGCCCGGCCGGCTCATCCGGCGCCGCCGGCGTCGGTCCTGTGGTGATGCTGGTGCGCGGCGCCGGCGGCACCCGGCTTCTGTTCGGCCGGGATGGTGATCTTGGAGCCGGCCTTCAGCCGGTCGGTGCCGTCGATCACCACCGTGTCGCCGGCCTTGAGCCCGGAGGTCACCACCACGTCGGTGGCCCCGGCGGTGCCGGTCTTGACCTGGCTCACCTGCACCGTGTTGTCCGGCTGCACCACATAGACGAACGGGCCCTGCGGTCCGGTCTGGATCGCCGCGTTCGGCACCAGCACCACGCCGTGCAGCACCTTCAGGTTCAGCCTGGCATTGACGAACTGGTTCGGGAACAGCTTGCCGTCATCGTTCGGGAAGCTCGCCCGCACCCGCACCGTGCCGGTGCTGGTATCGATCGTGTTGTCGAGCGTCAGCAGCGTGCCCGACGCGAGCTTGGTGCTGTCGGTGCGGTCGTAGGCGTCGACGCTCAGCGTCTGGCCCGCCTTCATCTGCTCCTGCACGTCCTCGATGTTGGTCTCCGGCAGCGAGAACAGCACCGAGATCGGCCGGATCTGCGTCACCACCACCAGCCCGTTGGTCAGCGACGAGGTGATGTAGTTGCCCTGGTCGACCTGGCGCAGCCCGACCACGCCGTCGATCGGCGACAGGATGTGGCAGTAGGCGATGTTCTGCTTGGCGCTGGCGATCTGCCCCTCGTCGGTGCGTACCGTGCCCTGGTACTGGCCGACCACGTACTGCTGGTTCTGCGCGGTCTGCGCGGCGATGCTGTGCTGGCTCAGCAGCAGCAGGTAGCGGGCATTGTCGGCCATCGCCTGCTTCAGCAGCGCCTGGTCGCGGATCAGATTGCCTTCGTCCTGGATCAGCGTCGCCTCGTAGAGGCGCGGATCGACCAGGGCGAGCTGGTCGCCCTTGTGCACCTCCTGGCCCTCGGTGAAGTTCACCTGCAGCAGGTAGCCGGAGATCTGCGACTGCACGGTGATGTTGGCGAGCGAGGTGACGGTGCCGAGTTCGGTCAGCACCACCGGCATGTCGCCGGTCCGCGCCTTGGTGACGCTGACCGGCTGCGGTCCGGAATCGCCGCCGGCACCCCCGGGTCCGCCGCCGGGTCCGCCGGCCGCGTGATGGCGCCCGCCCTGGCCGGTGGCGGCCGGCTGCTGCCGGTGCAGCAGCGCATAGGCGAGCAGCGCCGCAAGCAGCGCCAGGATCAGCCAGACGATCCAGCGTCGGCTGCGGCGGCGTGGCGGGGCGGCGGCATAGCGTGTCGTGTCTGGGCGTGGCGCTGCGGTGCCAGGCTGGCGGTCGCCGCCCGGCGGCAGATTGGTCGGCTCGTCCATCGTCATCCTCACCCGCCGCCGACCCGATGCCGCAGCGCGCCAAGCACCCTCATACCAGTCCCGCCGTGGCAGCAGGATAGGGCTGGCGCGACTGGTTCGCTACAAAACGTGCCGGACCGCCATATGCTCACGGAAACGGGAGGAGAAACACGGCAAGATTGTGGCGCGGCGGCGAACGCGCTATGAATACGGCTACGGGTGCTGTGCTGCCCAAGCGAGACGCCGCCGTGGGCCTGCCACCGAAGGCCCCGGCGACACCCCGATCGGGCCGCTAGACGATCCCGCGACGCCGTCAGAATGACGAGCAGGGGAGACCGGACGATGTTTCGTAAGCTGATCGCGATGGAAACCGAAGCCGCACGCCGCCACTCGCAGGAAAAACTGCTCGATCTCGACGTGACCGAGTTCTCGCTGCTGGCGATGGCCGAGGATCTCGCCCATTGCCTGCCGGTGCCGTCCCGCTTCGGCATGTGCTCGTCCCGGCATGATTTCTAAAGACCCGGCTCAGGCGGCGGGCACCTGACGGTGACGCCGTAGTTCCTCGACCGCCAGACGACGCAGGCTGCCGCTCGGCATGCTCGCGGTGCGTTCCAGCGCCGGGCCAATCAGGCTCGCGGTCAGCGCCAGGCTGACCAGGCTGAGCACCGCCGGCACTGAGCCGCGCTGCCGCGAATCGCCGCCGGCGGCGCGCAGATCGTCGATCCATGGCTCCAGGGCGGCGAAGATCGGCTCCAGCGCCTCGGTCCTGCCCGATGCCGACAGCGAGCCCAGCAGCCGCCCGTAGCCGACCCGGCTGAACTGCTCGAACACCAGATCGACCAGCTCGTGCTCCGACATCTCGCCGCTGCGCAGCCGCATCGCCCCGCGTCCGACCTGGTCGGTGAACTCCCTGGCCATGTGCGCGATCAGCGCCGCCTGCAGCAGCGCGCTGCTGCCGAACAGATGCGCGACGTTGCCATGCGTCATCGCCGTCGCCTCGGCGACCGCGCTCAGCGTCACCGCGGCCGGGCCCTGCGTCGCCAGCAGGCGCTGCGCCGCCTCCAGCACCGCGGCACGCGAGGCCTCCGGGGTGCGGCGGATCCGTTTCGGCCTGGCGCGTTCCCCGGCACTGTCGTGTGAAGTAGAACTCATAACTTCACTCTACGGGGCGTGGCCCCCGAAGCAAGCGCCGGCCGGGCACGCCTGGATGGCCAGCGCGCTTGTGATCGAGAACCGCCTTGGGAGCCGAGCATGGTTGATGCAGACGCGATCGTTCTGGGCGCCGGACTGGCCGGGCTGGTGGCGGCGACCGAACTCGCCGATGCCGGCCGCCGGGTCGTCGTCCTCGACCAGGAGCCGCGGCAGAACCTGGGCGGCCAGGCGTTCTGGTCGCTGGGCGGGCTGTTCCTGGTCGACAGCCCGGAGCAGCGGCGGCTGCGCATCCGCGACAGCCACGCGCTGGCCTGGCAGGACTGGGAGGGGTCGGCCGGTTTCGATCGCGACGAGGATTACTGGCCGCGGCGCTGGGCGCAGGCCTATGTCGGCTTCGCCGCCGGCGAGAAGCGCGCCTGGCTGCGGCAGATGGGCCACCGCCTGTTCCCGGTGGTGGGCTGGGCCGAGCGCGGCGGCGGCAACGCCTCCGGTCACGGCAACTCGGTGCCGCGCTTCCATCTGACCTGGGGCACCGGGCCCGGCGTGCTGGCGCCGTTCGAGCGGCGGGCGCTGGAGGCGGAACGGGCCGGGCGGCTCCGCTTCGCCTTCCGCCACCGCGCCGACGCGCTGCTCACCGAGGGCGGCGCGGTGGTGGGCGTGCAGGGCACAGTGCTCGCCCCCAGCGACGTGGCGCGCGGCCAGACCAGTTCGCGCGACCCGGTGGGCGATTTCACGCTGCGTGCCGGCGCGGTGATCCTGGCCTGCGGCGGCATCGGCGGCAACCATGCGCTGGTCAGGCGGAACTGGCCGCAACGGCTCGGCACGCCGCCCGACTCCATGGTCTCCGGGGTGCCGGCCCATGTCGACGGGCGGATGATCGCCATCGCCGAGGCGGCCGGCGCCAGGCTGATCAACCCCGATCGCATGTGGCACTATGTCGAGGGGCTGCGGAACTGGAACCCGATCTGGCCGATGCACGGGATCCGCATCCTGCCCGGCCCGTCCTCGCTCTGGCTCGACGCGCACGGCCGCCGGCTGCCGGTGCCGCTCTATCCCGGCTACGACACCCTGGCGACGCTGGCGCACCTGCGCCGGACCGGGTCGGACCACAGCTGGTTCGTCCTCACCCAGAGCATCATCGCCCGGGAGTTCGCGCTGTCGGGGTCGGAGCAGAACCCGGACATCACCGGCAAGGACTGGCGGCTCACCGCCGGCCGCGCCTTCCGACGCGACGCGCCGGCGCCGATCGAGGCGTTCAAGCGGCAGGGCGAGGATTTCGTCGTCGCCGCGGACCTGGACCGGCTGGTCGACGGGATGAACAAGCTGGGCGGCGGCGCGCGGATCGATGCGGCGTCGCTCAGGCGCGAGATCGAGGCGCGCGACCGCGAGATCGACAACCCCTTCACCAAGGACAGCCAGGTGATGGGCATCCGCAGTGCCCGGCGCTATCTCGGCGACCGGCTGGTGCGCACTGCCAGGCCGCACCGGCTGCTCGATCCGGCGCATGGCCCGCTGATCGCGGTGCGGCTGAACATCCTGACCCGGAAGACGCTGGGCGGCTTCGAGACCGATCTCGAGGGGCGGGTGTTCGGCCATGACGGACAGACCCTGCCCGGGCTCTATGCCGCCGGCGAGGTCGCCGGCTTCGGCGGCGGCGGCATGCACGGCTACCGCTCGCTCGAAGGCACGTTCCTCGGCGGCTGCCTGTTTTCCGGCCGACAGGCGGGGCGGGCGGCGGCGGCCCGGCTCTAGCCGGGCCGGGCCTGGTGGCCGCTCAGCGCGGCGCCGGCATCGGCGCGCAGCCGGTAGGCGGACGGGATCGCCAGGATCGAGATCAGGCCGATCACCACGAAGGCGGTGCTGAAATCCGCCAGATGCACCCCGTCATGCCGGCGCAGTGTCTCCGACAGCGAGACCGCGCCCGCAGCGGCGGAGATGCCGAGCGTCAGGGTCAGCTGCTGGAAGGTGGTGTAGAAGCTGGTCGCGGCGCTCATCCGCTCCGACGGCATGTCGGCATAGGCGATGGTGTTGAGCGAGGTGAATTGCAGCGCGTTGGCGAAGCCGCCCAGGAACAGGATCGCCGACA
>CAZZZA010000166.1:0-5887 GCA_964658455.1 uncultured Lichenihabitans sp. | reverse complement strand
GGATTCACCTCGGCGCCGACATAGACGATGCCGGCCTCGTCGAGGTTGCGCAGCGCCTCCTCGCCGACATTGGGGATGTCGCGGGTGATCTCCTCCTGGCCGAGCTTGGTGTCGCGCGCCATGACCTCGAACTCCTCGATATGGATCGAGGTGAAGACGTCGTCGCGGGCGATCCGCTCGGAGATGAGGATGCTGTCCTCGAAATTGTAGCCGTTCCAGGGCATGAACGCGACCAGCACGTTCCGGCCCAGCGCCAGCTCGCCGAGATCGGTCGAGGGACCGTCGGCGATGATGTCACCGGCATCGACGCGATCGCCGACCCGCACCAGCGGACGCTGGTTGATGCAGGTGGACTGGTTGGAGCGCATGTATTTGCGCAGCCGGTAGATGTCGACGCCCTGGGTGGAGCCGGCCTCGTCGGTAGCGCGCACCACGATGCGCGCGCCGTCGATCTGGTCGATCACGCCCGGACGGCGGGCGACGATGGTGGCGCCGGAGTCGCGCGCCACCGCCGCTTCCATGCCGGTGCCGACCAGCGGCGCGTCGGAACGGATCAGCGGCACAGCCTGGCGCTGCATGTTCGAGCCCATCAGCGCGCGGTTGGCGTCGTCGTTCTCCAGAAACGGGATCAGCGCCGCGGCCACCGACACCAGCTGCTTCGGCGAGACGTCGCAGGCGGTCACGTCCTCCGGCTTGACCAGCCGGAAATCACCGCCACGGCGCACCGACACCAGCTCGTCGGTCAGGTTGCCGGCGCTGTCCTGCGCGGCATCGGCCTGGGCGACGACCAGCTTCTCCTCCTCCATGGCGGAGAGATACTTCCAGCCATCCTGCAGCGCCCCGTCCTTCACCAGGCGATACGGGGTCTCGATGAAGCCGTACTTGTTGACCTTGGCGTAGGTGGCGAGCGAGTTGATCAGGCCGATATTCGGGCCCTCCGGGGTCTCGATCGGGCAGATGCGGCCGTAATGGGTCGGGTGCACGTCGCGCACCTCGAAGCCAGCGCGCTCGCGGGTCAGGCCGCCCGGGCCAAGCGCCGAGAGGCGGCGCTTGTGCGTCACTTCCGACAGCGGGTTGGTCTGGTCCATGAACTGGCTGAGCTGCGACGAGCCGAAGAACTCGCGCACCGCGGCCGCGGCCGGCTTGGCGTTGATCAGGTCGTGCGGCATCACGGTGTCGATATCCACCGAGCCCATACGCTCGCGGATCGCGCGCTCCATGCGCAGCAGGCCGACGCGATACTGGTTCTCCATCAGCTCGCCGACCGAACGCACGCGGCGATTGCCGAGATTGTCGATGTCGTCGATGGTGCCGCGGCCGTCCTTCAGCTCGCACAGGATCTTCACCGTGCGCAGGATGTCCTCCTTGCGCAGCACCCGCACCGTGTCCTCGGCATCGACGCCGAGCCGCATGTTCATCTTCACCCGGCCGACCGCGGACAGGTCGTAGCGGTCGCCATCGAAGAACAAGCCGCGGAACAGGGCCTCGGCGGTGTCCGGGGTCGGCGGCTCGCCGGGACGCATCACGCGGTAGATGTCGACCAGCGCGTCCTCGCGCGAGCCGTTCTTGTCGATCGCCAGGGTGTTGCGGATCCACGGGCCGTTGCCGCTATCGACCGCCAGGGTCGGCAGCGTGTCGATGCCCATCTCCTCGAGCGCCAGCAGGCGCGGCTCGGTCAGCTCCTCGCCGGCCTCGCCATAGATCTCGCCGGTCTCCTCGTTGACCAGGTCGTAGGCGACGTAGCGGCCGAGCAGGTCGGCGCGGCCGACCAGCACTTCCTTGGTCTTCTCGGCGATCTTCTTGCAGGCGCGCGCGGTCAGCTTGTCGTCGGCCTTGGCGACGACCTCGCCGGTATCGGCATCGACCAGCGGCTCGAGCAGCTTCATGCCGCGGAACGCATCGGGATCGAACGGGCGCGCCCAGCCCTTGGCGGTGCGGGTGAACACCACCTGGCCGTAGAAGCTGGCGAGGATCTCGTCGGCGTCCATGCCACGAATATCCATCGCGTCGACGTCGCCGCCCTCCGCCGCCTTCGCGGCGCGCGCCGCCGCCGAGGCGGTGCCTTCAAGCGCATAGAGCAGCGTGGTGACCGGCAGCTTCCGCTTCCGGTCGATCCGGACATAGACCATGTCCTTGCTGTCGAACTCGAAATCGAGCCACGAGCCGCGATAGGGGATCACCCGCGCCGCGAATAGAAACTTGCCCGAGGAATGGGTCTTGCCTTTGTCGTGGTCGAAGAACACGCCCGGGCTGCGGTGCATCTGGCTGACGATGACGCGCTCGGTGCCGTTGATGATGAAGGTGCCGTTATCCGTCATCAGCGGCATGTCGCCCATATAGACGGGCTGTTCCTTGATGTCGCGGATCGAGCGCGAGCCAGTATCCTCGTCCACGTCCCAGACGATCAGGCGCAGGATCACCTTCAGCGGCGCCGCGAAGGTCATGCCGCGCTGGATGCACTCCTCGACGTCGTATTTCGGATCCTCGAGTTCGTAATGCACGAACTCCAGCCGGCCGCGGCCGGCGAAATCGTTGATCGGGAACACCGACCGGAACACTTCCTGCAGCCCCGACGGGGTGCGGCTGTCCGGCGCGACATGCATCTGCAGGAACGCCTCGTAGGAGGAGCGCTGCACGTCGATCAGGTTGGGCATCGGAGCCACCTCGGGGATGCGCCCGAAGCTCTTGCGGATGCGCTTGCGTCCCGTGAACGATTTGGTCATCGCGTTCATCGTGTGTCCTGCCCCGTCGCCTGCTGGCCCGTCTCGCCCGGACGATAGAACCGTGCCACCGTGCGGTGACACCCGTATCGCCCGGCCGCCCGTCAGCCAGAAATTCCGTTCGCGGCCCGGATGCCCGGGCCTTCTACTGCGTCAGGCGCCCGACCCGATCGGGGTCCAGGCGCCAGCACGGCCGACAGGGCGGGAACCATCGCTGATTCCCGCCCCCGCGGTCGTTCTCGTCTAGCCGGTGACCCGGCGCTGCCGGGAAAGCTTATTTGACTTCGACAGTGGCGCCCTGCTCTTCCAGCATCTTCTTGAACTTCGCGGCGTCTTCCTTGTTGACGCCTTCCTTGACCGGCTTCGGCGCGCCCTCGACCAGGTCCTTGGCTTCCTTCAGGCCCAGGCCGGTGATGGTGCGCACTTCCTTGATCACGTTGATCTTCTTGTCGCCGGCCTTGGCGAGGATCACGGTGAACTCGGTCTGCTCCTCGACCGGGGCGGCAGCGGCGGCCGGTCCGGCGGCGGCAGCGGCGGCAACCGGAGCGGCAGCGGACACGCCCCACTTCTCCTCAAGGAGCTTCGACAGCTCGGCTGCCTCGAGAACGGTGAGAGCGGACAGCTCGTCAACAAGCTTCGTCAGATCGGCCATGGTGTGATGTTCCTGGTATAAAGACTGTGTGGTTCCATGCAAGCCCGGTTCCCAGGCCCGCGATCACGTTCGAGTGGTGCGTCGCCGCCGTCAGGCGGCTTCGGCGACCGCGTCGTCCTTCTTGGCGTAGGCCCCGAAGACCCGCGCAAGCTGTCCGGCCGGCGCCTGCAGGACCCCTGCGATGCGGGTGGCCGGGGTGGCGATGAGCCCCACCAGCTGCGCACGCAGAATGTCCAGCGACGGCAGCTCGGCGAGCGCCTTGACCCCAGCCGCATTGAGCGTCTGGGTGCCGAGGGCGCCGCCGAGGATGACGAGCTTGTCGTTGGTCTTGGCGAACTCGACGGCCACCTTCGCCACCGCCACCGGGTCGGCCGCCCACGCGAGCGCGGTCGGTCCCTTCAGCAGCGGCGAGATGCCTTCGAATCGGGTCCCATCCAGGGCGAGCGTGGCCAGCCGGTTCTTCGCGACTTTGAACGTCGCCCCGGCTGCGCGCATCCGCTGCCGCAGCACCGTCACCTGCGCCACCGTCATCCCGTCATTGCGGGTAACGACGACCATGGACGTGTCTGCGAAAACGGCGGCGAGCGAGGCGACGAACGCGTGCTTCTCCGTACGGTCCAAATCCCGTCTCCGTCGTGGCCCGGGGAGCGCATGCCCCCAGGGCCGGGTTGCCCCTGGACCGGTGCCTCGCGGCGGCCGGTCCGGTTCGCCTGTCCGTCAGAAGAAGTCGGAACCACCAGTCGAAACTGGCGTCTCCCGTCTCCCGCGCGCGGATCCCTGGTTACCCTGGGATCCTTTGAGGCCGAGCCGCGTGCGGTCTTGGACAGGTTCGGAAGAGACGCCTCCGTATGGGAGCGGCTCCCCTGTTCATCGTCCCCTGCCCGGAGGCAGGGGGGATGCATTCTCTCAGCCGGCGGTGAAGGAGGAGACGTCCAGCTTCACGCCCGGGCCCATGGTCGAGGACAGGGCGGCCTTCTGCAGGTAGGTGCCCTTGGCGCCGGTCGGCTTGGCCTTCTGGATCGCATCGACCAGGGCGCGGATGTTCTCGGCGAGCTTCGTCGGCTCGAACGAGGCCTTGCCGACGCCGGCATGGATGATGCCCGCCTTCTCGGCGCGGAACTCGACCTGGCCGGACTTGGCGGCGTTGACCGCGCCCTTCACGTCCATGGTAACGGTGCCGAGCTTCGGGTTCGGCATCAGGCCGCGCGGACCCAGGATCTTACCCAGGCGGCCGACCAGGGCCATCATGTCCGGGGTGGCGATGCAGCGGTCGAAGCCGATCTCGCCGGCCTGCACCTTCTCTGCCAGATCCTCGGCGCCGACCACGTCGGCGCCGGCGGCGGTGGCCTCCTCGGCCTTGGCGCCGCGGGCGAACACGCCGACGCGCAGCGTCTTGCCGGTGCCGTTCGGCAGGCTCAGCAGGCCGCGGACCATCTGGTCGGCATGGCGCGGATCGATGCCGAGGCCCAGCGACAGCTCGACGGTCTCGTCGAACTTGGCGGTGGCGTTGCCCTTGACCAGGGCGATCGCCTCATCCAGCGCGTAGGCCTTCTGGCCCTCTACCTTGGCTTCGGCCGCCGCGAGGCGCTTGTTCTTGGCCATGGATCAGCCCTCCACCACGGTGAGGCCCATCGAGCGGGCAGAGCCTGCGAGCATGCGGACGGCGCCGTCCATGTCGTTGGCGTTCATGTCCTTCATCTTGATCTCGGCGATCTCGCGCAGCTGCGAGGTGGTGACGCGGCCGGCCGGCGCGCCCTTGCCGACGGTGGTCGAGCCCTTGGACACCTTCGCCGCCTTGAGCAGGAAATGGGTGTTGGGCGGGGTCTTGGTGATGAAGGTGAAGGTGCGGTCGGCGAACGCGGTGATGACCACCGGCGTCGGCGTGCCGGGCTCGATGCCCTGGGTGGCCGCGTTGAATTCCTTGACGAACTGCATGATGTTCAGGCCGCGCTGACCGAGCGCCGGGCCGACCGGCGGCGACGGGTTGGCCTTGCCGGCGGGGATCTGCAGCTTGATGTAGCCAACGATCTTCTTGGCCATATCCTGGGCTCCTTGTGGTTGCCAGGACCGCGGTGCATGCGACCGCCGCCCGGCCGAGCCGATGCGCGCGATCTCCCGCGTTCCAGTGAGGGAGGCGGCATCTAGCGCTTCGGGCCAGGGTTTGCAACCGCAAAGGAGGTTTGCAACCGCAAAGAAGGCGGTGACGGCCCGGCCGGCGGCGCTCCGGCCCGCCTACCTTGCCGCCGGTGGCGCGCCGGTCCCGTCCGGGCGCGGCTCGCGGTCGCTGCCGGAGAGCGCCAGCGGGTTGAACGGCAGCACGCCGTCCTCGGTCGGCAGGTCGCGCACGTCCCAGCCGCCGCCGAGCGCGGTGATAAGCGACACCCGGGCCTGCAGCTGCCGGGTCTGCGCCTGCACCAGGGCGGTCTGGGCGGTCAGCGCCGTGACCTGGGCGACCAGCGCGTCGAGATAGTTGGTCAGGCCGCCGGTATAGAGCTGCAGGGTGATGCGCTGCGCC
>CAZZZA010000165.1:0-5944 GCA_964658455.1 uncultured Lichenihabitans sp. | reverse complement strand
GGCGGCTCGTGGCCGACATAGACCACGCGCGGGCTGGCGGCCTGGGCGAAGATCGGCGGCGCGTCGCCGGTGATGCCGAAATCGATCGCCCCCGCCCCCATCGCCTGCAGCATCTGCGGCCCGGCGGCGAACTCGCTCCATTCCACCGTGGTATCGGTGCCGGCGAGCGCCTTCTCCAGCATGCCGGTGTGCTTGAGCAGGATCAGCGTGCCGTAGCGCTGGTAGCCGAGACGGATGCGCCGCGCCCTGGCCGCGGCCGGCCGCACCCATGCGGCGGCCGCGACCGGCGCCACCAGCGCGGTGGTCAGGATCGAACGACGTGTCAGCATGCGGCGGCCTCCTCAGCAGACTGTGCTTTGCATTATTCAACAGTCTGGTCCAGTCTGCACCCCGTAATGCACGATAGAAATTAGTGTAATTCGCTACGTCCCCCGGAGAGCCTGCATGCCCGACGCCCTTCTCCCGACCACGAGCGACGTCGCCGCCGGCCAGCACGGCGCCGCCGAGGCGGATGTGCTGTGGTTCCTGCCGACGCATGGCGACGGGCGCCATCTCGGCAGCCAGGTCGGCGCCCGCCACGTCACCCTTACCTATCTCAGCCAGATCGCCAGGGCGGCGGACGAACTCGGCTATTTCGGCATGCTGCTGCCGACCGGGAAGTCCTGCGAGGATAGCTGGGTGGTGGCGTCGTCGATGATCCCGCTGACCAGCCGGGTGCGGTTCCTGGTCGCGGTGCGCCCCGGCCTGTCGGAGCCGTCGATGACCGCGCGCATGGCGGCGACCTTCGACCGGCTGTCCGGCGGCCGCCTGCTGGTCAACGTGGTGACCGGCGGCGACCCGGCGGAACTGGCCGGCGACGGGGTGTTCCTCGACCATGCCGAGCGCTACGCCGCGACCGCGGAATATCTCACCGTGTGGCGGCGGATGATGCAGGGCGAGACGGTGGATTTCACCGGCACCCATCTCAGCTCGCAAGGCGGCAAGCTGCTGTATCCGCCGGTGCAGAGCCCGTATCCGCCGCTCTATTTCGGCGGCTCGTCGGAGGCCGGCCAGCAGGTCGCGGCGGAGCATGTCGACGTCTATCTGACCTGGGGCGAACCGCCGGCCGCGGTGGCGGAGAAGATCGCCACCATGCGCGCGCTGGCCGCCGCGCGCGGGCGCACGCTCTCGTTCGGCATCCGGCTGCATGTGATCGTGCGCGAGACCTCGGAAGCGGCCTGGGCGGCGGCGGACGAGCTGATCCGCTACGTCAGCGATGCCGACATCGAGAAGGCGCAGGCGGCGTTCGCCAGGTTCGACAGCGTCGGCCAGCAGCGCATGGCCAGGCTGCACAAGGGCGGCCGCGACGGGCTCGAAGTGTCGCCGAACCTGTGGGCGGGGGTCGGCCTGGTGCGCGGCGGCGCCGGCACCGCCCTGGTGGGCAACCCGGACGAGGTCGCCGCGCGGATGAAGGAATACATGGCGATCGGCATCGACCGCTTCATCCTGTCCGGCTATCCGCATCTCGAGGAATGCTACCGCTTCGCCGAGCTGGTGTTCCTGAAGCTGCCGCTGAAGGCCACCACCGGCAACGGCTACGGTCCGGCGCGCAATGCCGGCCCGTTCGGCGAGATGATCGCCAATGTCGGCGCGCCGACCCATGGCGGCAAGGCCTGATCCTGGCCTGAGCCGGGCCCGCTCGCCTGACGGCGATCAGCCCACAATGCTGAACGGGCTGGTCGCCACCACCTGGTCGTCGATCAGCGTCTGCACGGTGTAGCGGCCGACGCCGAGCGTCGCCGCGGCGCGCGCGGTCCGCAGCGTGAACGGGGTTGAACGGAAATCAAGCCGGGCCTGGCTCTGCGACACCAGCTGCCCGTCGCGATACCATCTCCAGGTACATGCGTGGATGCCGCCATCCGCGGTCGGGTCCGGCCAGGTGATGTCGACGAGCATCACCACGCGATCGGCGAGCGTGAAGCTGGCGGCCGGGAGACGCCTGCCCTGCGTCATCGCCGCGCCGCTGGTCAGGGTGGGCGGCGCCACGCTGAGGGTCTGGCTGCAGCCGGTACAGGCGAGAACGGCGAGCAGCACGATCACGGATTTCAGCATCGAGGATCCTCGGTGGTGCGCGACCGACGTTACGGGCGCGACCGTGCGCCGCTCAAGTGTTTTGGCAAGGGTCAGCCGGTGGCGGGCGCCGGCGCGGCCGGCGTCGGGCGCGGCTTGCTCCTGATCACCCAGGCGCCGGCACCTTTCGGCGCGGTCGGCGCCCTGATGGCGTCGATCACGCCGTCCTGCAGCGCGTCGTCGGCGGACAGCACCACCGCCCGGCTGACATAGACATCCACCTGCGGGCGCGTGAGGCGGGTGCGCCGGAGCAGCAGCTCCCTGAACATCTGCGTGTCGCGGTCGATCCGGTCGGCATCCTGGCGCAGCCGTTCCGCGCTGAACGAGCCCACCGCGAGCAACGACACGGCGTGGAACACGAAGCTGGAGCGCGGGGTGGCGTAACGGCTCTGCGCGTTCAGGAACACCAGGGTCGCGGCGGAGGCGACGAGGCGCATGTCGTAGACCGTGAACACCACGCCATGCTCGGTGTGCAGCCGGTCCATCGCCGCGACGATCGACTGCGCGTCGTCGACGACACCGCCCGGCGAACTCATGGCGACATCGATCTCGTGCGCGCCCTGCGCCTGCAGCGCCTCGAAATCCTTGATCAGCGCGGCGCTGCTGGCATGGTTGATGATCGCGTCGAAGACCACGTAGCCGACCCCGTCGACCGGCGCCGCCGGCACCATCGGGGCCGGCGCCGCCTGCTCGGCGGTGGGCGACTGGCAGGCCGCCAGCGCCGTGCAGAGCGCCAGCGCGCGCAACGGGAATGAGGGTCGCATCAGCAGTCTCCGACGATTGCGTCGGAGTGTTTCAGGAACCCGTCGTGAGCGGAAGACCGTGCGGCGTCAGCCGGCGAGCAGCGTGCGGGCGCGCCAGTCCAGCCGCATGCTGTCGAACAGCCGCGGGCCGCGCGACCAGGGTTCCTGCGGCCTTGGCACGGTGTAGGACCGCACGGCGATCTCGGTCTTCGACACCGAGACCCGCAGGAAGCCGAAACGGTCGTCGAAATAGCTGTTCAGCGTCACGCCCGGCATCGCGGCGTCGCGATACGGCGTGATCAGCGGCTGGCCGTCGATGCGCGCGATCTTGTGCAGGTTGTGATAGCCGCCGGCGCCGGCGACGATGAACGGCGTGACGCCCCGGCCCTTGGCGTCGGCGACGGTGAAGCGCTGGTAGTTGTGCACGTGCGCGGAAAACACGATGTGCGGCTGCCGTTTGGCGTTCTTCGTAGCGGTCGCGAGCAGCGCCGCCATCGGCTTGCTGCCGGAATGATAGGTGTCGAGCGAATAGAGCGGGTGGTGCAGCGCCACGATCACCGCGCGGTCGGTCGGTGCCGCCGCCAGCTCCTGCTCGAACCAGGCGGCCTGGTCCGCCTGCACCACGCCGCCCTCGGGAACGTTGGTGTAGAGCCCGATGATGGTGGCGAACGGCGTGGCGAGCGTCCAGTACACGTTGGGCTGTATCATCGCCGTGCGCGTCGCCTCGCCGGCGTCCGGCGACCTGGTGCCGGGCCTGGCGGCGCAGAAATTGCGCACGAAGGTGGCCAGCGACGGCAAGGGATTGTCGCGCGTGCCGTTATCCATCACCGCGCCGTCATGGTTGCCCGGTATGCCCAGGATCGGCAGATCGTAATGCGCGTAGGGCTCATAGAATTGCGGCACGTATTCCGAAGCCTGGCCGTCGAAATAGATCACGTCGCCCAGATGGTAGAAGAAGGCCGGGGTGCCGTACGGACCCCCGACCGCCGCATCCTGCTCCAGGCCGCGCGCGACCAGCAGCTGCGGGTTCGGATCCTTCACGCCGCCGGTGTCGCCGACCATGTGGAAATCCATGCCGCCGGCCTTCTCCGCCGCAATCACCGCCTGCGGCACGATCTCGGAAAGGTCGAGCCGGAACGGCGCCTGCCCGGTCGGCGCCGGCAGCGGCTCGAACCCCTCGCCGCGATAGAGCGGGGAGAGCTGCGGGTGCGGCGGCGCGACCGGGGGGCGCGGTTCGGCGAAGCGGTGCTTGGTCATGGCGGCGAGAGTTCTTCCTTTTCCGTGGAAAAAGAAGCGAAAACACCTCGGCCGTTAATCTCTCACGCGTCTGACATCAAACCTTAACCGGCCGGCATGTCTCAGCCGGCGTCGAGGGCGGCCAGGAGCGACCGTCTGGCGGCGGAGAAGGCCGGGTCGTCGTGTCGCCTCGGCCTCGGCATGGTCAGCGACAGCGCGGTGCGGATACGGCCGCGATCCAGCACCACGGCGCGGTCGCCCAGCGTCAGCGCCTCGTCCACGTCGTGCGTGACCAGCAGCACCGCGCAGCCATGCTTGCGCCACAGCGCATCGACCATCGCGTGCATGCGCAGCCGGGTCAGCGCATCGAGGCTGGCGAACGGCTCGTCGAGCAGCAGCAGTTCCGGCGAGCGCACCAGGGCGCGGGCGATGCCGACGCGCTGCGCCTCGCCGCCCGACAGGGTCAGCGGCCGGGCATCGAGACGGTGCGATAGCCCGACCTCGTCCAGCGCCGCCTCGGCCCGCTCGAGGGCGTCGGCGCCATCCAGCCCCAGCATCACGTTGTCGCGCACCCGTTTCCAGGGCAGCAGGCGCGCCTCCTGGAACACCACCGCGACCTGACGCGGCACCACCACCGCGCCCTCCTCGACGGGATCGAGCCCGGCCAGCGTGCGCAGCAGCGTGGTCTTGCCGGAGCCGCTGCGGCCGAGCAGCGCCACGAACTCGCCGGGACGGATCGCCAGATCCAGCCCGTCCAGCACCCTGGCATCGCCGAAGCGCTTGCCCAGGCCCTCGACCCGCACCCCGGTGGAGAGCGTGGCGCTCATGGCGACAGGCGCGACGCCGGACGCCAGGACAGCAGCGCGCGTTCCAGCCAGCGCACCACCTGGTCGCTGGCCAGCCCGAGCAGCGCATAGACCAGCAGCCCGACCAGGATGATGTCGGTGCGCTGGAAATCCTCCGCATCCATCATCATGTGGCCGATGCCGGAACTGGCATTGACCTGCTCTGCCACCACCAGCATCAGCCAGGAGATGCCGACCGAAAAGCGCAGGCCGGTGAGCAGGTCCGGCAGCGCGCCCGGCAGCACGATGTGGCGGATCATGCCGCCGCGCGACAGGCCGTTGATGCGACCCATCTCCAGCAGCTTCGGGTCGATCGCGCGGATGCCCTTGAACAGGTTCAGATAGACCGGGATCATCGCGCCGAGCGCCACCAGCGCGATCTTCGGCGTCTCGCCGATGCCGAACCACAGGATGAACAGCGGCACCAGCGCCAGCGCCGGCAGCGTGCGCAGCATCTGCAGCGGCGCGTCCAGCGCGTCCTCGCCCAGGCGCGACAGCCCGGCCACCAGCGCCAGCACGATGCCGGCCGCGATTGCGATCGCCAGCCCGGCGCCGGCACGCGCCAGCGACACCAGCAGATTGTGCGGCAGCACGCCGCTGCGCGTCAGCTCCAGCGCCGTGCGCAGGATCGCCAGCGGCGAGGCCAGGGTCTGCGCCGAGACCAGGCCTGCGGTGGAGGCCGCCTGCCAGAGCAGCACCAGCAGCAGCGGCGACACCAGCCGGCGCAGCGCGGCGACGCGCAGCCTCGGCAGGCCGGGCAGCCGCAGCCGGTCGCCCAGGCCGTAAGGCGCGTGCAGACGCGCCGTCGCCACCGGATCCGAAACCCTCTGGAGCATGATGATCGCCTTTCCCCGCGCTCGCTGCGGGATATAGGCATCCATCATGCAGGAAGGGAGGTCAAACGATCACACTATTTTTTGTCGTTGTTTTGTCATGGTCCGGCGCGGCCCGGACCGGCTGAGCGCTGATGAAGGCGCTGAGGTTGGCGATGCCGCGCGCGGTGACGCTCTG
>CAZZZA010000164.1:0-5960 GCA_964658455.1 uncultured Lichenihabitans sp. | reverse complement strand
CGATGTCCGGCGCCGAGCCGTGCACCGCCTCGAAGATCGCCGCGTTCTCGCCGATATTGGCGCCCGGCGCCATGCCCAGCCCGCCGACCAGGCCGGCGATCAGGTCCGACAGGATATCGCCGAACAGGTTGGTGGTGACGATGACGTCGTACTGCCACGGGTCGAGCACCAGCTGCATCGCGCACGCATCGACGATGCGGTCGTTCATCTCGATCCGGCCCTCGTAGTGCTTGGCGACCTTGCGGCCTTCCTCGAGGAACAGACCGGTCAACGCCTTCAGGATGTTGGCCTTGTGGACGATCGTCACGCGCTTGCGGCCGTTCTTGACCGCGTAGTCGAACGCGTATTCGACGATGCGCCGGCATTCCGCGCGGGTATTGAAACCGGTCGAGATCGCGATCGCCTTCGGATCGTGGTCGAGCGGCATGTAATGTTCCATCGCCGCGTAGAACCCTTCCAGGTTCTCGCGCACCAGCACGATGTCGATATGGTCGAACCGGTTGCCGGCGATCAGGGTGCGCGCCGGCCGCAGGTTGGCGAACAGCTCGAATTCCTTGCGCAGCGTCACGTTGATCGACTTGAAGCCGCCGCCGACCGGCGTGGTGAGCGGGCCCTTCAGCGCCAGTCCGGTATGGCGGATGCTCTCCAGCGTCGCCAGCGGCAGCGGGTCGCCGCAATCCGCGACCGCCGACATGCCGGCGAGCTGCCGGTCCCAGGCGAACGGCGCGCCCAGCGCCTCGCAGACCTCGACCACGGAATCGACGATCTCCGGTCCGATTCCATCGCCCGGGATCAGGGTCGCCGGGATCTTGCTGTCAGACATGAGCGGTATCCTCGTTCAGATGGTCGCGGGTTGCGGCGCAAGCGGCGCGCAGGCGGTCTCGAGCCAGTGCCGGACCGGATCCGGCAAAGCAGGGCCGATCCGCTCCAGCACCGTCTGGTGATAGCGATCGATCCAGTCGCGTTCGGCCCTGTCCAGCAAGGCGGAATCGATCAGCGCCCGGTCGAACGGTACCAGGGTCAGGGGCTCGAAGCCGAGGAACACGCTCTCGCCGCCCAGCGCCTGCTCCTGGACCAGCATCAGGTTCTCGAACCGGATGCCGTACTGTCCTGGCAGGTAGAAGCCGGGCTCGTTCGAGAGCACCATGCCGGCCTCGATCGGGATCGGCCGTGCCGCCGGCGCGAACCCGCAGGGGCCCTCGTGCACCGACAGGTAGCTGCCGACGCCGTGCCCGGTGCCGTGGTCGTAATCCAGGCCGGCCTGCCAGAGCGCGGTCCGCGCCAGGCAGTCGAGCCGTCCGCCATGCACACCGCTCGGGAACCGCGCCACGCTCAACCTGATATGGCCCTGCAGCACCCTGGTGGCCCGCTCACGCACGACCGCCGGCGCCGGTCCGGGGCCGCTCCACAGTGTGCGGGTGATGTCGGTGGTGCCGCACCGGTACTGGCCGCCGCTGTCGATCAGGTAGACCTCGTTCTCGGCCAGGCGGCGGGCGGTGGCGGGATCGGCGCGGTAATGGATGATTGCGCCGTTCGGGCCGGTGCCGGAGATCGCCGGAAAACTCTCGCCGCAATAATCGTCGCCCTCGGCGCGGAACCGGTTCAGCGCCGAGGCCAGTTCGGTCTCCGACAGGCCGATCCCGGACTCGTTGACGAAATGCAGGAACCTGATGACCGCGACGGCGTCGATCGCATGGGCGCGGCGGAAGCCGGCCTGTTCCACCGCGTTCTTGCGCGCCTTCGGCAGCGCGCAAGGATCGGCCGCCGGGGCCGGCGTGGCCCCCGCCGCGCGTAGCGTCTGGCCGAACCAGGCGGCGCTGCCGGACGGGTCGATCCGGACGGTCTTGCCGGACAGCTCCGCGAGCGCCGCGCCGAGCGCGTCGGGCGGCAGGACCTGGACCGCGTTGCCGAGCCAGGCCCGGGTCTCGGCGCCGAGTTTCTCCGGCGCCATGAACAGGCTGGCGCGGCCGTCGGCGGCCAGGATCGCGAAGCCCAGCGCCAGCGGAGTGAAATCGACGTCGCCGCCGCGCAGATTGAACAGCCACGCCACCGAGGCCGGATCGCTGAGCACCACCGCATCCTGGCCGGCGTCGCGCAGCAGGGCGGCGATCTGCTCGCGCTTCTGCTCGCTGCTGCTGCCGGCCAGCGACAGCGGCTGCGGCACCGCCGGCGCCAGCGGCGGCGACGGCCGGTCGGTCCAGATCGCATCCACCGGATTGCGGCGCATCGCCACCATGGTCAGGCCGGCGGAGGTGAACCGCGCCAGCAGATCCTCGCTGACCAGCCAGGGATCATAGCCGATCCGCGACCCCCCGGACCCGTCGCGGATGGTCTCCGCCAGCCAGCGTTCCGGCGGCTGGCGGGTCAGGTGCAGACGGCGGTAGCACGCGCCATCGGTCTGCGCGTCGAGCTGCAGCACGTAGCGCCCGTCGGAGAACACCGCGGCGTCGTCGGCCAGCACGACCGCCATCCCGGCGCTGCCGGTGAACCCGGTCAGCCAGGCCAGACGTTCGGCGTAGGGCGCGACATACTCACCGAGATACTCGTCGCCGCGCGGCAGGATGAACCCGTCCACCCCTTCCGTCCGCAGGATCGATCGGAGGTCGGCGAGGCGCTGCGCGCTCGGTGTCATCGGCAAATCCTGACAAGGCGGAGGGTGGACGGCTCGCCGCCGAGGATCGACCGTCGGGAAGCGTCAGTCCAGAGCCGCATCGTCGCCGCCCGGCTCGTCGTCCAGCAGGCGGTGCATGAACACCACGTCGAGCCAGCGGTCGAACTTCCGCCCGACCTGCTTCATGGCCGGCTGGGCGGTGAAACCGTGCCGCGCATGCAGCGCGATCGATCCGGTGTTCTCGGCGGCGATGCCGGCGATCATGGCATGGCGTCCGGCCCTGGCCGCGTGCGCCATCAGCGCGCGCAGCAGCGCGGCGCCGTGACCGCGACGCTGGAACGCCGGATCGACATAGATCGAATGCTCGACGGTATGGCGCCAGCCATCGTTGGGGCCGAACTGGCCATAGGAGCCGAACCCCTGCACCAGCCCGTCCCCGGTCGCGACCAGGACCGGACAGCCGGCCCGCAGCCGGTCCTGCATCCAGGCCGCGCGGCTCTCCAGCGTCGCCGGGGTGCTGGCCCACAGCGCGGTCCCGGTCAGGATCTCGTGGTTGGTGATCGCCAGGATGCGCGGCAGGTCCTCCTGGGTGGCGTCGCGGATCATGTCGGCCGCCGCAGCACCAGGGTCGCCCAGTAGCCCTCGACCAGCCGGTGCTCCAGCACCAGCCCCTGCCGGCGATGCGCCGCGAGCACCATGCGCGCCTGGCTGTCGAGCAGCCCGGCCAGGATCGCGGTGCCGCCCGGCGCCAGCCTGGCGGCCAGCGCGCCGGCCATCATGCAGAGCGGCCGCGCCAGGATGTTGGCGAACACCAGGTCGTATGGTCCGCCCGCCCGGATCGCCCGGGTGCGCCAGCCATTGCCGTGGCGGCAGTCGAGCCGGTTGCCGAGCCCGTTCATCACCGCGTTCTGCGCCGCCACCCGCACCGACCAGGGCTCGATATCGACCGCCAGCACCTTGCGGTGCAGCAGGCGGGCAGCCGCCATCGCCAGGATGCCCGAGCCGGTACCCAGATCGAGGATCCTGGCCGGCCGGCGATGCGCGACGCGTTCCAGCGCCCGCAGGCAGCCGCGCGTGGACCCGTGCTCGCCGGAGCCGAACGCGATCCCGGCATCGAGCGTCAGCGTGATCCGCGCGCCGGGCGCTGCGGCGGCGAGATGGGTGCCGCGGATCGCGAACGATCGCCCGACGCGCTGCTCGGGGAAGCTCTCGTAGGTCCGTGCCAGCCAGCCCTCGGTCTCGGTCGGCGCGCGCTCCAGCGCCGCCGCCAGACCGGTGGCGGCAGCCGCCAGCGCCAGCGCGTCGGCAAGACGGTCCTCGCCGACGCCGACATCCTTCACCCCTTCGACGCGCCACACCGTCTGGCTGTCGTCGGCCTCGAAGATGCCCACCGTGGTGCAGACGCTGGCCAGCGCGTTCTCGTAGGCTTCGACGGCATCGTCCGGCACCGTGACATGGATGGTCTCGAGTGCCGTGGCATGGCGCCTGGTGATGGTGTTCACGATGACGCCGGCTCCACGTAGCTGTCGAGAACGCGCTTGAAGCCGGCCTTGTCGAACTCGACGTCGAGCTTGCCCTCGTCGGCGTTCTTGACGATGCCGTAGCCGAACTTCTGATGGAACACCCGCGTGCCGGGCGCGATCGCGCTGGCGCGCGCCGGCCTCGCCGGCTGCTCCCAGGCCTCGACGGTGCGCGGACGACGCGCGGTCAGCGGGAACTGGCCGCCGAACACCGGCGGGCGCTGCAGCATCTGCTCGCGCGCCAGGGAGGCCGAACCCATCTGCTGCACATGCGCCTCGGGAAGCTCGTCGATGAAGCGGCTCGGGATCGAACTCTGCCAGTTCGCATAGATGCGACGGTTGGCGGCGTGGCTGATCAGCGCGCGCTTGCGGGCGCGGGTGAGGCCGACATAGGCCAGGCGCCGTTCCTCCTCCAATCCCTTGTTGCCGCCCTCGTCGAGCGTGCGCTGGCTCGGGAACAGGCCCTCTTCCCAACCCGGCAGGAACACGCTGTCGAATTCCAGACCCTTGGCGCCGTGCAGCGTCATCAGATTGACCCGGTCGGCGCCGGCATTCTCGTCGTTCTCCATCACCAGCGACACATGCTCGAGGAACCCGCCCAGGGTTTCGAAATCCGCCAGCGCGCGCACCAGCTCCTTCAGGTTGTCGAGCCGTCCCGGCGCGTCGGGGGATTTGTCCTTCTTCCACATCTCCACATAGCCGCTCTCCTCGAGCAGCGTCTCGACCACGCCGATATGCACCGGACCCTGCGACAGGGCGTCGGACTGCGACAGCGCCTGACGCCCCTGCGACAGACACGCCATCAACCGGCCGAGCTGTTCGCGAACCCGGCCCTTCAGCGTGCCGTCGGCAAGCCTTTGCAGCACCGCCTCGGTCATCGGGATCCGAGACTCCCTCGACAATACATGCAGCGATTGCAACGCCACATCGCCGACGCCGCGACGCGGCACGTTGATGATGCGCTCGAACGCCAGGTCGTCGGCCGGCTGGTTCAGCACCCGCATGTAGGCGATCGCGTCGCGTATCTCGGCCCGCTCGTAGAAGCGCATGCCGCCGACCACCTTGTAGGGAAGCCCCAGCGTGATCAGCCGTTCCTCGAACGCGCGGGTCTGGAAACCGGCCCGCACCAGGATCGCCATCTCGGACAGCGTATTGCCGTCGCGCCGCAGCGCCTCGATGCGCTCGCCGACCATGCGCGCCTCCTCGTCGGAATCCCACACCGAGGCGACCTGCACCGGTTCGCCGTCCGAATCATTGCGTCCCGGGCGCAGCGTCTTGCCGAGACGGCCGTCATTGTGCGCGATCAGACCCGAGGCGGCGGCCAGGATCGGCGCGGTCGAGCGGTAGTTGCTCTCGAGCTTGACCAGCACCGCGCCGGGGAAGTCCTTCTCGAAGCGCAGGATGTTTTCGACTTCCGCGCCGCGCCAGCTGTAGATCGACTGGTCGTCGTCGCCGACGCAGCAGATGTTCGCCGGCGCATTCTCGCGCCTCGCCAGCAGCCGCAGCCAGAGATACTGGATCGTGTTGGTGTCCTGGTATTCGTCGACCAGCATGTAGCGGAAGAACCGGTGGTACTGCGCCAGCACGTCCGGGCGGGTGCGCAGGATTTCCACCGTATGCAGCATCAGGTCGCCGAAATCCGCGGCGTTGAGCTGCACCAGCCGCTCCTGGTAGTCGGCATAGATCTGACGCGCCTTGCCGCCGGCGAAGTCGGTATCCTCCGCCGGGGTGATCCTGGCGGGGGTCAGGCCGCGATCCTTCCAGCGCTGGATCGCCCCCATCAGCCCCGGCGCCGGCCAGCGCTTGGCGTCGATCCGGTGCAGTTCCAT
>CAZZZA010000163.1:0-5980 GCA_964658455.1 uncultured Lichenihabitans sp. | reverse complement strand
CGCCGACCCTGCCGCCGGCGACCCGGCCGCCGAGCAGGAACGCCACCGTGGCGGTGCCGTGATCGGTGCCGTTGGTGCCGTTGACCCGCACCGTGCGGCCGAACTCCGTCATCACCAGCACCACGCTGTCCTGCCAGGCGGCGCCGAGCCCGTCCTTCAGCGCCATCAGGCCGGCATCGAGTTGCGTCAGCGGCGCCTGCAGCCGCTGCTTCTGCCCGGCATGGGTGTCCCAGCCGCCGATCTCCAGGGCGGCGATGCGCGGCCCGTCGCTGGCGGCGAGCAGGTGTCCGGCGGCCTGCGCCAGCGTCGCGAACGCGTTCGGCCTGCCGCCCGGCAGGCCAGCGTCGCCGCCCAGCGTGGCGGCGGAGAAGCCGCGCGCCGCCAGCCCGTGCGCGATCGCCGGCCCGGTCAGCGGGTCGTGCGCGTTGAGGGCTGCGATCCTGGCATAGAGGTCGGGAGACGGCAGCTGCGCCGTGGCCGGTGCGTAGGCGCCGACCGGCGCCGGGCCGCGCAGCAGCAGCGGCATCGACAGCCCGACCGCCAGCCCCTCGCCATCCGGCTGCGCCGGATCGCGCGGCAGCGCCCCGACCACGCGGTTCAGCCAGCCGCTGGTCAGCCGGTGGTCGGTGCCGCTCTCCATGTAGTCCTGCGCCTCGAAATGGCTGCGGCTGCGATAGCCGCCGGACACCGCATGCACCGGCAGCATTTCGCCGGCGGCATAGAGCCCGTGCAGCCCGGCCAGCGCCGGATGCAGGCCGAAGAAGCCGCCGAGATCGAGCATGCCGCCGGGCTGGCCGATCGCCGCCGGCAGCAGCGGCGCCCGCCAGCCGGCGAGGTCGCGGTCGCCGTAGGGCACCACGGCGGACAGCCCGTCCAGCGCGCCACGCAGCATCACCACCACGAAGCGCTGCGCGCGCCTGGCGTCGGACGGCGCCGCCAGCGCCAGCGACGCCGGCCCGAGGCTCCAGGCGGCACCCAGGCCCAGCAGGGCCGCGCGTCTGGTCAACATCATCTCAGCGCCTCTGGAATTCGGGTGAGGTGAGCAGCAGGGTCAGCGCGTCGCGCCGGTCCCCGGCCTGGCGAATCTGCTGCGCGGTGTCAGGGCGCAGCGTCGGCCCCAGCGCCGCCATGGCGATCGCGCCCGGCTCGCCGCCGACCGGGTGGCCGGCGAGCCGGTAGCTCCAGTCGATCCTGGCCATCATCGCCTCCGGGCCGGTCCAGTCGGCGGCGCGGTCGGACCAGCCATTGGGCAACGGCGCGTTCCAGACCGGCTGCCCGAGCGACGCCATCATGCCAGACAGCCGGCCGCGATACGGCTTCTCCGGGTCCGGGTGGTCGGATTGGTCGTCGATTCCGAACAGCCGCGCCGAGGCGATCACCAGGTCGAACGGGGTGCGGAACTTGGTCAGCGGCACCCAGGCCTCTGGCAGGGCGATCAGCGCCCGGCAGACCGCTCCGAGATCGCCGCCGCTGCCGGCCAGCACCGCGTCCAGCCGCGCCACCGTCGCCGGCGAGGGGGTGTCGGAGACGAAATGCGTGGCGAGCTTGCGCGCCAGATGGCGGGTGGTGGCGGGATGGTTCGCCAGCATGTCCAGCGCCAGGATGCCGCCCGCCTCGCCCTCGGGAAACCGCCGGCCGAGCAGCGTCTTGTCGCCGCGCTCGTGCGCGCGCTCGCGGAACACGAAGCCCGGCATCGGCCCGGAGACGTCGTCCAGCGCCTGTTCCTGGCGGACCACCGACCAGCCGGTCAGGATGGTGGCGAACGCGGTGACGTCGGCCTGGGTGTAGCCGGCCGCCGGGCTCAGCGTATGCAGCTCCAGGCATTCGCGGGCCAGGTTCTCGTTCAGCCCGCGCTTGCCGTTCTGTCCGGCCGGGCTGTTCGGGCCCACGGAATTGGCGTTGTCGAGATAGAGCAGCATCGCCGGATGACGCATCACCGCCAGCAGCATGTCGCCGAACCGGCCGGTCACATGCGGCCGGATCGCCTCGCGCACGAAAGCGCCGGCGATCGGCCGCACCGGGTTGGCCCGGATGCTGACGGTGAAGTGGTTGGCCCAGAACCAGACGAGCCGCTCGCGGAACGGCGCCTGGGCATCCAGCAGCGCCCCCAGCTGCGCCGCCATCTCGGCGCGATAGACCGGCTCGACGAAGGACTCGCCGGGCGGCGGCCGCAGCCGGCGCTGCTCTGCCAGCAGGATCAGCCCGTCGGCGACGCCGGGCAGGTTCGGCGGGAACCGCACCGGATCGGCAGCGCCCAGCTGCCCGCCCAGCCACCCGACCGGGTCGGACGGCAGCGCCTCGTCCGGTTTCGCGCCGAGGCCAAAACGCGTCACGGCATGGAGCGGATCGGTCTTCATCGCGGGCAGTCTCGCAGGGTGCGGCGTGGCCGACGGTATTGCAGCGTGACGAAAACTAACACCGGACGCACCGATGCATCCCCCGGGGCATCAGTCGCGGATCGCGTCGGCGATGCGCCGGACCGTCCCGGCGCGGTCGACCAGCAGCAGGTCGAACCGGATCGCCTCGCGCGGCCAGTGCGCGTGACGCGCCAGCAGCAGCTCGGCGGCCATGCGCAGCCGCTCCTGCTGGCGCACGGTCAGGGCGGCGGCGGCCTCGCGCAGCGTCGCGCGCGCCTTGACCTCGACGAAGGCGAGCAGGCCGGACCGGGCGGCGACGATGTCGATCTCGCCCGCCTCGGTGCGCATCCGCCGGCCGAGCAGGGTCCAGCCACGCGCCAGCAGCGCGTCTGCCGCGGCCTGCTCGGCGCGCAGCCCGTCCTGCCAGGCAGAGGCGCCGCGCCGGATCCTGGCCGCGTCGGCGGGTGGCGCGTCGCGCGGTCGGCCGGTCGCCCTCGGGCTGGTCGCGCGCGGCGGCATCGGGGCTCCTTCGTTCCGGCCTGTTGTTCTGCTAGCACGGGGCGTGGTCCGCGGATCACGCTCCTGGAGTGGCGATCGTGGCAGACGTTCCTTACCGCCTGGTTTACGTGCCCCACCCCGCCGCCGCATGAGCACCGACCTCGCCACCGGCCTGCAGCTGCTGCTGTGGCCGTTGCGCCTGGCGCTGTCGGTGGCGGTCACGCTGCATGTGTTGCGGACCAAGCGCGACATCGGCTCGTCGATCGGCTGGATCGGTCTCGCCTGGCTGGCGCCGCTGACCGGCGCGGTCCTCTACGTCATGTTCGGGGTCAACCGGGTGCGGCGCCTGGCCAGGCGGCTCAGCAGGGACCGTCCCTGGTCCAGCCCGCGCACCGTCTCGGTCGGCCATCACCGGCTCGATGGCGTCCATGCCCCGCTGGCCGAGGCGGTGCAGCGTCTGACCGGCCGGCCGCTGCTGCCCGGCAACCAGATACGCTGCTTCCATGACGGCGACGCCGCCTATCCGGTGATGCTGGGCGCGATCGCGGCGGCGCAGCGCTCGGTGCTGCTCTGCTCCTACCTGTTCCACGACGACGCGGTCGGCGGCCGGTTCGTCGAGGCGCTGATCGAGGCCGGCAGCCGTGGCGTGCAGGTCAGGGTGATGGTGGACGGCGTCGGCAGCGGCTACCTGCGCTGCCGCGCCGCCGCCAGGCTGCGGGCGGCGGGCGTGCCGACGGCGCGTTTCATGCACTCGCTGCTGCCCTGGCGCATGCCGTTCATCAACCTGCGCACCCACAAGAAGATCCTGGTCGTCGACGGCCGGCGCGGCTTCACCGGCGGCATGAACATCGCCGCCGACAACGTGCTGCGGTTCCGCACCCGGCATCCGGTCTCCGACACCCATTTCGAGCTGGTCGGCCCGGTCGTGCACCAGTTGAGCGAGGCGTTCGCCAAGGACTGGTCGTTCAGCACCGGCGACGAGATCGACGGGGCGGATTTCTTCCCCGAGCAGGCGCCGGCCGCGCCGGATGGCGGCGCGCCGATGCGGGTGATCACCTCCGGTCCGGACAGCGACGTCGAGAAGATCGAGTTCGCGATGATGCAGGCGGCCGGGGTGGCGGTGCGATCGGTACGGATCATGACGCCGTATTTCCTGCCGGACGAGCGCCTGCTCACGGTGCTGTCGATGGCGGCGATGCGCGGCATCGAGGTCGACGTGGTGATGCCGCAGCAGAGCAACCAGCGGCCGGTGGACTGGGCCCGGGTGCCGAACAACCGGCCGCTGCTCGATGCCGGCGTGCGGGTGTGGCTGGCGCGGCCGCCCTTCAACCATTCCAAGCTGATGGTGGTCGACGGGTCCTGGTCGCTGATCGGCAGCTCGAACCTGGACGTGCGCAGCCTGCGGCTGAATTTCGAGCTGAATGTCGAGGTCTATGACGAGGCGCTGGCGATGGAACTCGACGAATTCATCCGCGCGCACCGCCATCGACGCGTGACGCATCACGATCTCGACCGGCGGCGCTTCCCCGAGCGGCTGCGCGATGACGGCGCGCGGCTGATGCTGCCGTATCTGTAGGCGACGGCCGGGGATCGATCAGCCGCGCTTCAGCCGCAACCGGACCCGGATCGGGTGGTGGTCGGAGGGCAAATGCGGCAGCACCCGGGTCTCGACGCATTCCAGCCCGCGCGCCAGGCAGCGATCCAGCCGGATCGGCAGCATGTCCACCATGCGGTGCGTCGGCGCCCGCGGGCCGACATCGCGAAAGCCGGGCAGCAGCGCCGGCCCGACCAGGTTGAAATCGCCCAGCACCGCGCCGTGCTGCGGCAGCAGGGTGGCGATGCGCCGCAGCTGGCGCCGGTTGAGCATCTGGCCGTGCGAGAGATGCACGTTGGCGACGCTGAAACCGTCCATGTCGATGATCTGGCAGACCCGGCGGAACATCGCCCCGGGCTGCAGCGCGTGCACGCGCGGCTCGACATGGAACGGCAGCGGGCTCCAGCAGGCGACGCCATGGATCCGGCCGGGCAGCGGCGAGCGGGCGTAGTGGCCGCCGATCCGCTCGGTGAGGCGGTCGATCGCCGTGGTGGCCTCCTGCATCAGCAGCAGGTCGGGCCGCTCGCTGCGCACCAGGGCGGCGACATCGTCGATCCCGGCGCCGATGGTGCGCAGCAGGTTCCAGCTGACGATGACGGTGCCGCGCGCCGCCGCCCCCGGTCCGGTCCTCGACGGCGCAGCCTGGTGCGTAAGGTCGTGCATGTCTGGCATCGGGCTCCAAGCGTCCCGGCCGCCGCTTCGTTCCGCCATGCCGGCGCCGCCGGGCGACATCGTGACGTCAGGCGACATCGTCCAGCCGGTGCGACGGCGCCTGGGCGGCGGCGACCGCCGGCCGGACCGGCTGGTTGGCGGCGAACTCCACCGTCAGGGTGAAGCCGAGCCCGAGCAGCACCGGGCCCAGGAAGATGCCGAGCCCGCCGAACGCCAGGATGCCGCCCAGCACCCCCAGCATCGTCAGCAGGTAGGGCAGCTGCGCGCCACGGGCGATGAAGGCCGGGCGGATGATGTGGTCGGCGCCGGAGATCGCCACCACCCCGTATGTCGCCAGGAAGATGCCCCAGCCGAGATGGTGCGACAGCGCCAGCCACAGCGCCGCCGGCAGCCACACCAGCGGCGCGCCGATCGGCAGCACCGCGACGAACGCGGCGATGCCGCCGAACAGCACCGGGCTCGGCACCCCGGCGATGGCGAAGCCGATCCCGGTCAGGATGCCCTGCACGATCGCGGTGCCGAGGACGCCATAGACGGTGCCGCGAACCGTGCCGGCGACCACCGCCAGAAGCCGATCGGCATAGGGCCCGGCGATCCGCCTGATCACCGCGGTGACCGTGGCGCCGAGCTGGTCGCCGCTGACCCAGAAGAAGAAGGCCACGAACAGCGCGATCACCAGCTGCAGCAGCCCGCTGGCGATCAGCACCAGCAGATCGAGGATGCGCCGGGCGATGGTGCCGATATAGGGCTGCACGGTGGCGCCGACCTGGTTCAGGTCCGCCGACCAGCGCAGCAGGGTCTCGTTGAGCTGGTGGCCGACCATCGGCACCCGGACGATCCAGTGCGGCGGCTGCGGCAG
>CAZZZA010000162.1:0-5994 GCA_964658455.1 uncultured Lichenihabitans sp. | reverse complement strand
GTCGAGATAGTTGGTCAGGCCGCCGGTATAGAGCTGCAGGGTGATGCGCTGCGCCTTGTCGGCGGCCTCGACCGCCTGCTGCTGCTGCGCGGTCTCGGTGCGCAGCTGGTCGGTGAGCACCAGCCCGTCCTGCACCTCCTGGATCGCCCGCAGCACGGTGCCGCGATACTGGTCGCGGGTCTGGGCGTACTGCGAGAAGCTCCGCTGCAGCTCGGCGCGGCGCAGGCCGCCCTCGAACAGCGGCAGCACCGCGCTGGCGCCGATGGTCCAGATACTGTTCGGCAGGCTGGCCAGCGAGAAGCCGGTATCCTGGAAGCCGCCCAGGGCGTTGATGGAGATGTCTGGATAGAAGGCGGCGCGGGAGATGCCGATCGCGGCGTTGGCGGCCGCCATCTGCCGCTCGGCCTCGGCGATGTCCGGGCGGCGCTGCAGCAGCTGCGAGGGAAGCTGCGGCGGCACCGCGGGCACGCTGAGCTGGGCGATGGCGCCGCTGCCCAGCGTGAAGCGGATCGGGTCGGCGCCGATCAGGACCGCGATCGCGTGGACCAGCACGGCGCGGTTGGCGATGGCGTCGGTCTGCAGCGCCTGGGCGGCGGAGAGCTGGCTCTGCGCACGGGCGACGTCGAGGCCGGACGCGATCAGGCCCTGCAGCCGCAGCGTCGTGATGTGCACCGCATTGGCGTAGAACGCGATCGACTGGCGATAGACGTCGATCTGGGTATCGAGGCCGCGCAGCGCGATGTAGTCGGTGGCGAGTTCGGCCTGCAGGCTGAGCCGGGCATTGGCCAGGGTGGCGGCGCTGGCCTGGGCGAGGCGCTTCTGCACCCGGGTCTGGTTGCGGATCCTGTCCCAGAAATCCGGTTCCCAGGAGGCGGAGGCCTGGATCTGGTTGAGCGCGGCGATGTTGCTGCCGCCGGTGCTGCTGCCGGGAAACGGGCGGCCCTGGCTGCGCTTGCTCTGCGAGGTGGTGGCGCCGGCCGAGAATTGCGGGAACAGGCCGGCGCGGGCTTCGGCGGCGAGGTCGCGGGCCTGGGTATACTGCTCGGCGAGCACCGCGAGGTCGGGGTTGGCGACGCTGGCCTGGGCTTCCAGCCGGTCCAGCAGCGGGTCGCCGAAGCCGGTCCACCAGGCGCCGCGCGGGGCGGCGTCGGCCGGGGTGGCGATGCCGAAGGCGCCGGTGCCGCGATAGCTGTCGGGCAGGACATAGGAAGGGGGCGCATAGACGGGCGCCAGGTCGCAGCCGGACAGCAGCGCCACGGCGCCGAGCAGCATCGCGCGGCCCATGCCGGACCGGCATCGGCGGCGGGGTGCGGTTGGCAAGCGCGTCATCGGCCGCCTTCCGGCTCCTGGCTCGGGCCGCCGGGCTCGACCACGCCGCTGGCGCTGCGGGCCGGCTCCTGCCCGGCCGGCGGCGACGCGGCGGCGGTGGCGTCGGCATAGCCGGCGGCGGGCTGCACGACCTTGACCTGCTCGCCCTCGAGCAGGCCGAGCGAGGGGTCGTTGATCACCCGGTCGGTCTTCTTCAGCCCGGCCAGCACCTGCACGCTGTTGCCGAGATTGAGGCCGAGGGTGACGTTCTGCAGATGCACCCGGCCCTGCGGGTCGAGCAGGGCGACCTGCATGCCCTGGGCGCGGAACAGCAGCGCCTGCTCGGGCAGGATCAGGATGTCGGGGTTCGACGGCACGTCGAAATGCACGCTGGCGTAGGTGCCGGGCCAGAAACGGCGGTCCTTGTTGTCGATCAGCAGCTCGGTGACGATAGTGCGGGTCTGCGGATTGACCGCGTTGGCGGTGGTCAGGAAGGTCGCGGTGTAGTGCCGCTCCGGGGTGTTGGGCAGGGTGAAGGTAGCGGTCAGGCCGGGCTTGAGGATGTCGGCGTAGCCCTGGGGCAGCGACACGAACAGGCGCATGGCGTGGATGTCGGCGACGCTGAACAGCTCGGAGGCGGCGCCCTTGGCGCCGACATCGCCGCCGGCGGCGTTGACGTAGTCGCCGACGTCGGTGAGGCGGGCGGTGACGACGCCGTCGAACGGGGCGACCACCTGCTCGAAGCCGACCTGGGCCTGGTAGCGCGCCACCTCCTGCTGCGCCGCCTCGACCAGCGAGTGCTGCACGGCGGCGTTGGCGACCTGTACGTCGATATCCTGCTGCGAGACCGCCTGGGTGCCGGACAGCGCCTGGTAGCGTTTCGCGGTGACCTGGGCGAGCCGGTCGCGGGCCTGGGCGACGGCCAGGTTGGCGCGGGCGGCGGCGAACTGGGCGTCGATGGTCGGGCTCTGAATGGTGGCGAGGCGGTCGCCGGCCTTGACCTGGGCGCCGTAATCCTTGCTCCAGCTTTTCACGTAGCCGGCGACCTGAGCGTAGATCGGCGCCTGGAACCAGGCGTCGATGTTGCCGGACAGGGTGAGCGCGCGGCGCGGCGGGCCGGGCCTGGGGGCGATGATCTGCACCCGCGGGATCGCGGTATCGTCGGCCCGCCGGGCCAGCGCCGCGACCGCGGCCTCGCGCGACAGGATGCCGAACGCGGCCAGCAGCAGGCACACCGCCACCAGGGCGAAGCCGAGCAGGCCGGCGCGGCCGCGCGCGGGGCGCCCGGTCCCGGAAGCCGGCGGAGGGCTGGGGTCGTCGATGCGGCTCATGCCGGCTCTCCGGGATTCTCGTGACGGTTCGGGCCACGGGCGCGGTGCACCAGGGCGAAGACGCAGGGGACGAACAGCAGGGTGGCGAAGGTGGCGACGGTCAGTCCGCCGACCACGGCGCGGCCGAGCGGCGCGTTCTGGGTGTTGCTGAACGACATCGGCAGCATGCCGATGATCATCGCCAGCGCGGTCATCAGCACCGGCCGGATGCGCCCGAACCCGGCCTCGATCGCGGCGCGCACCGCATCGCCGTGCTCGTCGAGCCGCTCGCGGGCGAACGAGACCACCAGGATCGAGTTCGCGGTGGCGGTGCCCATGCACATGATGGCGCCGGTCAGGGCCGGGACCGACAGCGTGGTGCCGGTCAGGAACAGGCTCCAGACGATGCCGGCCAGCGCCGCCGGCAGGGCGGTGATGATCACGAACGGATCGAGCCAGGACTGGAAGTTCACGACGATCACCAGGTAGATCAGCACGATCGAGAGCGCCAGGCCGGCGATCAGCTGGGCGTAGGCGTCGTGCATGGTCGAGGCCTGGCCGCGGATCACGATCGCGGCGCCGCGCGGCAAGCTGGGCTGCATGTCGGCGACCACGCGGGCGACGCCGTCGCTGACCGCGCCCAGGTCGCGGCCCTCGGCGTTGGCGAAGATGTCGATCACCGGCAGGATCGAATAGTGCGACACCAGGCCGGGAGTACCGGTCTGCTCGATGGTCGACAGCCCGCCGACGATCTGCAGCGGGGCGTTGGTCGGGTTGCCGTCGCCCTGGTCGATCGGGATCGTCTCCAGATCGTTCAGGCTGGTGAGCTGTTCGGGCGGGGTCTGGATGTTCAGCGCGTGCGAGACGCCGTTTTTGGTGTCGAGCCAGTAGGTGGGCGCGACCTGGCCGCTGCCGGACAGGGTGGTGAGCGCGTTGTTGGCGACGTTGCTCTCGGTCAGGCCGGTGCCGAGCGCGAAGGTGCGGCGCGAGGCGATCCGCAGCGTCGGCTGGTCCATCACCTGCTGGATATGCACGTCGGCGATGCCGGGGATGTGGTTCAGCCGGGCGACCATGCGGGTGGCGTAGGCGTAGCTGGCGTCGAGGTCGCGGCCCGATATCTGCACGTCGATCGGCGCCGGCAGACCGAAATCCAGGATCTTGGCGGTGATGTCGCCGGGCAGGAAGGTGAAGTCGGTGCCAGGGAAGCGCTCGGTCAGGCCGGCGCGCAGGATCTGCCGGTAGCGTTCGACCGGCGAGGTCGGGCTGTCGAGCAGGATGGTGATGTCGCAATCCGAGCTGCCGATGGTGCCGGTCGAGTTGTAGGCCTGGTTGATGCCGCTGGTCGGCTGGCCGCAATTGGCGACGGTGCTGCGCACGTGGCCGTCGAGCAAAGCGCGGATCTGCTGATCGACGAGCACCGAGATCTTGCCGCTCTCCTCCAGCCGCGCGCCGATCGGCGCGCGCATGTGCAGGTCGAGTTCGTCGGACTTGATGCCGGGGAAGAAATCCTCGCCGACGACGAGCAGCAGCCCGAGCGACAGCACCGCGCCGGTGACGAACAGGGCGGCGAACCGGCCGCGCCGGGCGACCAGGCCTTCGAGCAGGATGCGGTAGCGGTCGCGGAAGCGGGCGAAGCGGGCCTCGAAACCCCGCTGGAAGCGGGTGAAGGGGCCGGGGCGGCGCTCTGGGTGCGGGTTGCGGTGGGCCTCGACCTGGGCCCGGAGCAGCCAGGCGGCCATGGTCGGCACCAGGGTGCGCGACAGGATGAAGGAGGCGATCATCGCGAACACGATCGCCTCCGCCAGCGGCAGGAACAGGTAGCCAGCGACGCCGCCGAGCTGGAACAGCGGCAGCCAGACGATGCAGATGCACAGCGTGGAGACGAAGGTCGGCACCACGATCTGGTTGGCAGCGTCGATGATCGCCTGTTCCAGGCTCTTCAGCCCGGTATCGGCCTCCATCTCGAGATGCGCGTCGATGTTCTCGATCATGACGGTGGCGTCGTCGACCAGGATGCCGACCGCGAGCGCCAGGCCGCCCAGGGTCATGACGTTGATGGTCTGGCCGAACCAGGAGAGGGCCAGGATCGAACTCAGGATCGAGAGCGGGATCGAGGTGGCGATGATCAGGGTGGAGCGCCAGCTGCCCAGGAACAGCAGCACCACCAGCCCGGTCAGGCAGGCGGCGGTGACCATCTCCTGCACCACATCGCGGACCGATTCGCGCACGAAGGACGAGGCGTCGTTCAGCGGGGTGATGGCGACGCCGGGCGGCAGGGTGGCGATCAGGCCGGGCAGCTTGGCCTTGATGCCGGCGACCACGGCGAGGGTGGAGGCATCGCCGGTCTTGAGCACCTCGATCAGGATCGACTGGTGGCCGCGCACCAGCACCGCGTTCTGCTGCGGCACGCCGCCGCGATGCACGTAGGCGACGTCGCGCAGATAGACCACGGCGTTGCCGACCTGCTTGATCGGCAGGTTGTTGAAGGTGGCGATCTCGACCGGGGTGGCGTTGGTCTCGACCATGTAGTCGATCGCGCCGATGCGCTGGTCGCCGGCCGGCAGCACGATGTTCTGGCTGGCCAGCGCGCGGCCGACATCGGCCGCCGACAGGCCGTGCGCGAGCAGTTCGGCCTGGTTGAGATCGACCTCGACGTTGCTGGACGAGCCGCCATAGGGGCTGGGGATCGCCGCCCCCGGCACCGAGACCAGCACCGGGCGGATCAGGTTCGAGGCCATGTCGTAGACCTCGGAGGCGGTCATCGACTCGGCGGAGACCTGCAGGTCGAGCACCGGCACCGAGGAGGCGTCGAACGCCAGCACCTGCGGCGGGGTGATGCCGGCGGGCATCTGCTTGACCACGGTCTGCGAGATCGAGGTGATCTGGGTCTGGGCGACGGCGACGTCGGTGCCGGGCTGGAAGAAGATCTTGACAATGCCGCGGCCGTAGAGCGACTGGCTCTCGATATGCTCGATATTGTTGACGGTCGCGGTCAGGCCGCGCTCGTAATAATAGACGACGCGGCCGGACATGTCCTGCGGCATCAGCCCGTTATAGGTCCAGACCACGGCGACCACCGGCACCCGGATGCCGGGGAAGATGTCGGTCGGGGTCTTCAACACCGCCTGGCCGCCGAACAGCAGGATCAGGATCGCCAGCACGACGAAGCTCAGCGGGCGCCGCAGCGCCACCAGGACCACCCCGTTCATGCGGCGGTCAGCCGGTTCCGTGATCGCATGCCAGTCCCCGCATCGTTGTCAGGGGCTGGGTAGTCGGCGGGCAGCCGCCGGCCAATGAAATTCTTGTTTAGATAGACCCTCGGTCCAGGCGCTGGTCAGCGCCCCGCGGCGGGACGGTCCCGAGCGCAGTGACCAGC
>CAZZZA010000161.1:0-6022 GCA_964658455.1 uncultured Lichenihabitans sp. | reverse complement strand
CGTCGTCGGCGGGCTCGACCTCGGCCTCGGCCTCGTCCGGATCGACCACCGGCGCCTTCTTGGCGCGCCGGTCGTCCGGCGGCAGGTTGCCGGTGGGGCGGCGCAGGCGCGGCTGATCGAGCGGCTGCTCGGTCCCGCATTTCGGGCAAACGGCCGGCACCTTGGTCAGATCGTAGAACCGCGTGCTGCAGGAGACGCAGACGCGCTTGGTACCGAGTTCTGGCTTGGCCATCGTGACCCTGTATTGTGAGGTGTGCGTCGCAGGGCGGGCCCCATGCCATCTCGCCGTCGGGCTGTCAAACGAGCCGGCCGGCGAACCGCCCGCCTTGCATCGGCGAAGGCGCTCCATTGACCAGGGGGCGGCGGACCCAGCAAAGAGTTGACCGCCATGACCCAGCCCTCAGATCCCATCCCCCGCCCCCTGGTGGTGCGCCCCGCGGCCGCCCCGCTCTCCGGCAGCGTGCGCGTGCCGGGCGACAAGTCGATCAGCCATCGCGCGCTGATGTTCGCCGGCCTGGCGGTAGGCGAGACGGCGATCGACGGGCTGCTCGAGGGCGAGGACGTGCTGCGCACTGCCGCCGCGATGCGCGCGCTCGGTGTGGCGGTGGTCCGCGAGCCGGGGGGGCGATGGGTTGTCCACGGGCTCGGACGCGGCCGGCTGCAGGAGCCGGAGGACGTGCTCGACATGGGCAATTCCGGCACCGCGGCGCGGCTGCTGACCGGCATCCTCGCCAGCCACGGTTTCCACTCGGTGATGACCGGCGACGCCAGCCTGCGCCGCCGGCCGATGCAGCGGGTGATCGGCCCGCTCGCTGGCACCGGCGCGGTGTTCGGCGCCCGGGCCGGCGGCAGGCTGCCGCTCTCGATCGCCGGCACCGCCGATCCGCGTCCGCTGTCGGTGCGGCTGGAGGTCGCCTCGGCGCAGGTGAAATCGGCGCTGCTGCTGGCGGCGCTGAACGCCGACGGGCAGAGCGTGATCGAGGAGCCGGTGCCGACCCGCGACCATAGCGAGAACATGCTGCGCCATTTCGGCGCCGACCTGTCGGTCGAGACGGCGGGTGCGGGGCGGATCATCCGTCTCGCCGGCCGGCCGACGCTGCTGGCGCGGGACGTGGTGGTGCCTTCCGACCCGTCCTCGGCGGCGTTCCCGCTGGTGGCGGCGCTGCTGGTGCCGGGCTCGGCGATCACCATCGAGGCGGTCGGTCTGAACCCGCTGCGCACCGGCCTGTTCGACACCCTGACCGAGATGGGCGCCGACCTCGTGGTGGCGCGCCGGCGCTCCGAGGGCGGCGAGCCGGTCGGCGATTTGGTGGTGCGGGCCGGGGCATTGCGCGGCGTCGTGGTGCCGCCGGAGCGGGCGCCGAGCATGATCGACGAGTATCCGGTGCTGGCGGTGGCCGCCGCGTTCGCCAGCGGCGAGAGCAGGCTGTGCGGCCTGGCCGAATTGCGGGTCAAGGAGAGCGACCGGCTGACCGCCACCGCGGCGCTGCTGCAGGCGAACGGCGCCGGGGTGCGGATCGAGGGCGACGATCTGGTGGTGAGCGGCGCCGGCTCCGGCGGCACGCTTGGCGGCGGCACGGTCAGGACGATGATGGACCATCGCCTGGCGATGAGCGCGGTGGTGCTGGGGCTCGCCGCGGCGCGGCCGGTGGCGATCGACGATGTCGGCTTCATCGAGACCAGCTTTCCCGGTTTCGTGGCGCTGCTGGACCGGCTCGGCGCCGGTCTCGCCGGGCCGGCAGGATGAGCCGGCGGCTGGTGGTCGCCGTCGACGGCCCGGCGGCGGCCGGCAAGGGCACGCTGGCGCGCGCGCTCGCCGCGTCGCTCGGGCTGCCCTACCTCGATACCGGGCTGCTCTATCGCGCGGTCGGGCGGCGCATGCTCGATGCCGGGCGCGATCCGGCGGTCGATGACGGCGAGGCCGAGGCGCTGGCGCTGCGGCCGGACGATCTGCGGCGCACCGACCTGCGCACCCGCGCCGTGGACCGGGCGGCGAGCGCGGTGGCGGCGCAGCCGGCGGTGCGGGTGGCGCTGCTCGCCTTCCAGCGCGGCTTCGGCGCCGAGCACGGCGCGGTGCTGGACGGGCGCGACATCGGCACGGTGATCTTCCCGGACGCGCAGGTGAAGCTCTACGTCACCGCCTCGGCCCGCGCCCGCGCCGAGCGCCGCTACCGCCAGCTGCATGGCGACGGCGCGGCGGACCCGGCGCTGCTGGCCGGGGTCGAGGCCGACCTGCTGGCGCGCGACGCCGCCGATTCCGCCCGCGCCAGCGCGCCGCTGAAGCCGGCCGCCGACGCGATCCGGATCGACAGCGACCAGCTCGACGCCGAGGCGGTGCTGCGCGAGGCGCTAAGCGCGGTCCGGGCCAGGATCGCTGAAACATCTTGACATCGCCGCGCCCCGGGGTGTTTGTCCGGCACACGGGCGCGCTCCTCCCAGGGCCGGCCCGCATGTCGTCAACCGGCCCCCGACGCCCAGGCTGATCTTGCCTCCGACGCGTCCCGGGCATGACGTGCTGCGATCCGGCGACGGAAGCAGGGCGCAAGACCGTCCACGGGATGTCCCCTATCCCGTGTTGCACACAGGAACCTCCCGCCACATGGCATCAGCCGCAGTTTCCCACGCCTCCGATCATTTCGGCGGCGAAGATTTCGCGTCGCTTCTCGACGAGTCCCTCGGCCGCGACGTCGGCTTCGACGGGTCGGTCGTCACCGGCACGGTGATCCGCCTCACCGACGAGTTCGCCATCGTCGATGTCGGCCTCAAGAGCGAGGGCCGCGTCGCCCTCAAGGAATTCGGCGTCCCCGGCATGGACCACGAGGTCAAGCCCGGCGACGTCATCGAACTCTATGTCGAGCGCTACGAGGACCGTGACGGCGCCATCGTGCTGTCGCGCGAGAAGGCGCGCCGCGAGGAGGCCTGGACCAACCTGGAAAAGGCGTTCGAGGCGCAGCAGCGCGTCCAGGGCACCATCTATGGCCGCGTCAAGGGCGGCTTCACCGTCGATCTCGGCGGCGCGATGGCGTTCCTGCCCGGCAGCCAGGTCGATATCCGCCCGGTGCGCGACGTCGGCCCGCTGATGGGCAGCCCGCAGCCGTTCCAGATCCTCAAGATGGACCGCGCCCGCGGCAACATCGTCGTCTCGCGTCGCGCCGTGCTGGAGGAGACCCGTGCGGAGCAGCGTTCCGAGCTGATCCAGGGCCTGAAGGAAGGCATGATCCTCGACGGCGTGGTCAAGAACATCACCGACTACGGCGCGTTCGTCGATCTCGGCGGCGTCGATGGCCTGCTGCATGTCACCGACATCGCCTGGAAGCGCATCAACCACCCGTCCGAGGCGCTGCAGATCGGCCAGCAGGTTCGCGTGCAGGTGATCCGCTTCAATTCGGAGACGCAGCGCATCAGCCTGGGCATGAAGCAGCTCGAGGCCGATCCGTGGGAAGGCGTGGCGATCAAGTATCCGCCGGGCGCCCGCTACAGCGGCCGCGTGACCAACATCACCGACTACGGCGCCTTCGTGGAGCTGGAGCCGGGCGTCGAGGGTCTGGTGCACGTCTCCGAGATGAGCTGGACCAAGAAGAACGTCCATCCGGGCAAGATCGTCGCCACCTCGCAGGAAGTGGACGTGATGGTGCTGGACGTGGACAGCTCCAAGCGCCGCATCTCGCTGGGCCTGAAGCAGGTGCAGCGCAACCCGTGGGAGCTGTTCGCCGAGGAGCACAAGGTCGGCTCCACGGTCGAGGGCGAGATCCGCAACATCACCGAGTTCGGCCTGTTCATCGGCATCTCCGCCGACATCGACGGCATGGTCCACATGTCCGACCTGTCGTGGGACGAGGCCGGCGAGGCGGCGATGGCCAATTTCGAGAAGGGCCAGGTCATCCAGGCCAAGGTGCTCGACGTCGATGTCGAGAAGGAGCGCATCTCGCTCGGCATCAAGCAGCTGCATGACGACCCGGCCGCCGACACGCTGTCGCGCGTCAACAAGGGCGCGGTCGTGACCTGCATCGTCACCGCGGTCCAGGCCAACGGCATCGAGGTGAAGGTCGACGAGGTGCTGACCGGCTTCATCCGCCGCGCCGAGCTGGCGCGCGACAAGGCCGAGCAGCGCCCCGAGCGCTTCGCGGTCGGCGAGAAGGTCGACGCCAAGGTGGTGTCGGTCGATCGCGCCTCGCGCAAGCTCTCGCTGACCATCAAGGGTCGCGAGGTCGAGGAGGACAAGGCGGCGATCAACGAGTACGGCTCGTCCGACAGCGGCGCCTCGCTGGGCGACATCCTGTCGGCGGCGATCCGTCGCCGCAGCGCCAACCTGCCGGAATAACCGCTCGGTTCCCGGCTTGATATGGGAGGGCGGCGCCAGCGATGGCGCCGCCCTTTCTGCTTTACAGCACCGCTCCGGGCGGCTGCCTTCCCCGGCCCGCCGCGACGGCGATGCGGCAATGCTTGACCCGGTGCGCGTTCCGGCGGAAGCAGCACCCATGAGCGCTGCCGACAAGGTCAACCAGTTCGACGCGTGGCTGCTGGACCGCGTGTTCCAGCCGGTGGTCGACCGGCTGCCGGAAAAGCCGTCCGGCTTCGATATCGGCATGAGCCTGCAGCTCGGGGCGGTGGTGCTCGATGCCGCCTGCCTGGTGGCGATGGTCGTGGTCGGCCGGATCGGCGTCGGCGGCATCATCTGGAACGGGCTGACCTGGGTGTTCGCCGCGTTCTTCTATGTCGCGATCGTCAGGATGCGGCCGCTGGTGCGGCCCGGCCATGCCAACCCGCTGCGCTTCATGCTGCAGGGGCTGCGTCCGCTGGCGATCCCGTTCGCCGCCTACAGCGTCTGGGTCATGCTCACCGCGCCGGACGTGCTGATGCTGGCGATGGAGTTCAACGCGCTCGCCAACCTGGTCTATCTGATCGGGCTGTATCTGATCTCGTGCCAGCCCAGGCCGCCGCGCTTCAAGCGCACGGTCTCGGTCTGGGACCGGCATCTGGCGCGCGGCAGGATCTAGCCGGCAGCCTCAGAAATCGATGCAGCGTCCCTTCACGGTCCAGTCGCCGTAGCGGGTCGGCCTGGCTTCCTTGGGGCCGCCGATCTCCGGCTCGGTGGGCTGCGCCTCGGCGATGGTCGCGGGCTCGGCGGGGGGTGTCGGTTCGGTCTTGTCATCGGTCATGCTCCGCAGATAGGCACGACCGGCCCCGGCCTCAATGCGGCTCGGACTGTGCGATGCGCTGCTCGGCCAGCTGCCGCCAGGGCGCATCCTTGGGGCCGGTATCGAGCGCCTGGCGGAACAGCGCCGCGGACTGCGCGCTGACCCGGCCATCGGCGCGCGACTGCGCCTCCGCCGCCTGTACCGCCACCGTCGCATCGAAGCCGCCGGTCAGCGCCTGCCGCCATGCCGCCGCCGCCGCCGCCCAGTGCCCCAGCGAGGCCTCGGCCTGGCCGAGCAGCAGATAGCCCTGCCTGGCCTCGGGGGTGGCGGGATCGAGGCGCGTCAGGCCCTGGCGCAGCGTCGCGATCAGCTGGTCGTCCTCGCGCTGCCTGGCGTCGGTTTCCGCCATCCGGCTGGCCAGCGGCTGCGACGGCAGCGCCGGGTGGCCGCCGATCGCATACAGCGCCGCCGCCAGCAGCGGGATCGGCAGCAGCAGCAGCGCCAGCCGGCCCGCGCCGAGCCGGTTCGCGCTGCGCACCGGCGCCTCAGCCGCGTCGGCGGCGGCCAGCAGGCGGCGGTCGATCTCCAGCCGGGCGCCGAGATGCTCGCCCGGCTCCAGCAGCCCGTCCGCCTGGTCGCGCGCCAGCGCCTCGCGCTGCGCCCGGTGCAGCGCCAGCGCCGGGGTGCGGCGGTCCCGGGTCCGCGGCGTGCCGCGCAGCGCCAGCACCGACGGCAGCAGCACCGCGGCGCAGAGCAGCAGGATCTCCAGCGCCAGCACCAGCGCGGGGGCGAAGCCGTCGCTCATCCGCCACGCAGCAGGGCGGCGAGCCGCTCCTGCTCCGCCGCGCCGAGCGGCGCCGCCGGGCCCGGACCGGCGGCGCGGC
>CAZZZA010000160.1:0-6202 GCA_964658455.1 uncultured Lichenihabitans sp. | reverse complement strand
TGGCGTCCCGTACGGGATTCGAACCCGTGTTACCGCCGTGAAAGGGCGGTGTCCTAGGCCCCTAGACGAACAGGACAGGCCGTGCCGGCGCGCAGTGCCGACGCGGCAGTGGGTAGCCGAGCGGGGCTGCACGGTCAAGCAAGCGGCCGGCCGGCGGCGCGGCCGATCTCACGCCAGCGCGGCGTCCTGGATGAAAAAGCCGGCGCTGACGCTGCCGTTCCAGGCTTCCGCCCGCAGCGTGCCGGCCAGGTGCAGCGGCGGCGCGCCCGGCTGCTGCAGCAGCGCGGCCAGCGGGCTCTCGTCGGCCCGGAACAGCAGCGCCTTCAGCCGCACACCGCCGCCCTCGCCCTCCAGCAACAGACGCAGTGTGTTGCCGGTGGCGCCGATCCGGTCCGCGCGCACCACCCGCGCCCGGTTCAGCGCGAACAGCGGCTCGGCATTGCCCATGCCGAACGGCGCCAGCCGGTCGATATGCGCCGCCAGCTCCACCGTGGCCGATGGCACCGACAGCACGCCGTCGATCGGCAGATCCTGCGCCGCCGGCAGCGACCGGACGGCGGCCAGGCGGTCGTCGAGGAAGCGGTGGAAGGCGTCGGTCCCGGTCGCCTCGAGCGAGAACCCGGCCGCCATCGCGTGGCCGCCGCCGGCCGTCAGCAGCCCGGCCTGACGCGCGGCGATCACCACCGCGCCGAGATCGTGGCCGGCCACCGAACGACCAGAGCCCTTGACGCTGCCATCCTCGAGCAGCGCGCCCACCAGCACCGGGCGGTTGAAGCGCTCCTTCAGGCGCCCGGCGACGATTCCCACCACGCCGGGATGCCAGTCGGCGCCGATCAGCAGCGGCACCGCATGGCCGGCCGCGAGCTGCGCCTGCCCGAGTGCCGCGGCGCGCTCGAGGATCGCGCTCTCGACGCTCCGGCGATCGCGGTTCACGCCGTCCAGCCGCTCGGCCAGTTGCTTGGCCTCGAGCGGGTCCTCCGCCAGCAGCAGACGCAGGCCCAGATCCGCCTCGCTGATGCGGCCGCCGGCATTGATGCGCGGACCGAGCGCGAACCCGCAGGTCGCGGCGTTGGGCGCGTCCCTGGCGGCGGCGACCTCGAGCAGCGCCACGATGCCGGGCCTGGCACGCCGGCCCATGATCCTCAGGCCCTGCGTCACCAGCGCCCGGTTGAGCCCGTTCAACGGCATCACGTCGCAGATCGTCGCCAGCGCCACCAGGTCGAGCCAGGACAGCAGGTCGGGCTGTGGCCGGGCCTCGAACCAGCCGGCGCGGCGCAAGGCGCGCAGCAGCGCCACCCCGGCCAGGAAGGTGACCGCGGTGGCGCACAGGCCATGCAGGCCGGAGCCGCAATCGAGCCGGTTCGGGTTGACCGTGGCCAGGATCGGCGGCGGCACGCCATCGGATTTGTGGTGGTCGAGCACGATCAGTTCGGCATGGCCCGCCAGCAGCCGCAGAATGTCCGGCGCGGCGGTGCCGCAATCGACGCAGACGATCAGGGTGCAGCCGCGCGCCACCAGCTCGTGCAGCGCCGGCGCGTTCGGGCCGTAGCCCTCGGCGATCCGGTCCGGGATGTGGGTGTGCACCGCGCAGCCGAGCCCGCGCAGCAGCCCGGCGAGCAGCGCCGCCGCGCAGGCGCCGTCGACATCGTAGTCGCCGAACACGCCGACCGTCTCGCCACGCCGCACCGCCGATGCCAGCCGCTCGGCGGCCACGTCCATGTCGGCCAGCACCGACGGGTCCGGCAGCAGCGCGCGCAGGGTTGGTTCGAGAAAATGCGGGGCGGCGTCGGCATCGATGCCGCGTCCGGCCAGCAGCCGGCCGACCAGCTCCGGGACCGCCAGACGCTGCGCGATCGCAAGCCCGGTGCGCTCGAGCCCGGCGGCATCGAGGCTGCCGGCGGCCGGCCGCTGCCAGACCCAGCGCCGGCCGGACAGGCTGCGCGCGACGCCGAGCACCGGTGTCTCCGGGCCGTTGGCGCCGGGCAGGATGCCGTCAGGCATGGCTGCGGATCAGGCCGCGCTCCAGGTCTTGGTCGCGAAATTATGCCGGCCCTCGATGAAGCGCACGGTGCCGGACTTGCTGCGCATCACGATCGAATGCGTCACCGCGTGATCGCCGGAGCGGGTGACGCCGCGCAGCAGCGCGCCGCTGGTCACGCCGGTCGCGGAGAACAGCACGTCGCCGCTGGCGAGGTCGGTCAGCGACAGGCGGCGGCGCGGATCGCCCGGCGCCATCGCGCGCGCGCGGCCCACCTGCTCCTCGTCCTCGAACAACAGCCGCGCCTGCATGGTGCCGCCGATGCAGCGCAGCGCCGCCGCCGCCAGCACCCCTTCCGGCGCGCCGCCGGAGCCGGCGAAGATGTCGACGCCGCTGCCGGCCATGCAGGCGGCGATGATGCCGGCGACGTCGCCGTCGGAAATCAGCATCACCCGTGCCCCCGCCTCGCGGGTATGGGCGATCAGCGCCTCGTGGCGCTCGCGGTCGAGCGTGCAGAGCGTGAGATCGCTGATGTCGACGTTGCGCGCCCGCGCCAGGTTGCGCAGATTCTCGCCGATCGCCGCATCGAGATCGACCACCCCCTCCGGCAGCCCGGCGCCGACCGCGATCTTGTCCATGTAGATGTCGGGCGCGTGCAGGAACTTGCCCTTCTCCGCCAGCGCCACCACGGTCAGCGCGTTGGGCGCGTTCTTCGCAGTCAGCACCGTGCCTTCCAGCGGGTCGACGGCGATGTCCATCGCCGGTCCGCCGGCGCCGACCTTCTCGCCGATATAGAGCATCGGCGCCTCGTCCATCTCGCCTTCGCCGATCACCACCGTGCCGTCGATCGCCACCGTGTCGAACGCCAGCCGCATCGCCTCGACCGCGGCGCCGTCGGCCTCGTTCTTCTGGCCGCGTCCGGTCCATCGCGAGGCTGCGATCGCCGCCGCCTCGGTGACGCGCACCAGCTCCAGCGCCAGGTTTCGATCGGTCTGATAACGGCTGTCGGGTGGGACGGTCATCGGAAACCCTTGTTGTCGCAACGGAGGAAAAAGCCAGCCGGCGATCAGCCCGGCTCGATCCGGATCATGGTAGGCCGGTCGAGCACCACGTCCAGCGCGCCGATCCGCGACAGCGCCTGCTGCATCGCCGATTCCGCGGTCTCGTGCGTCACCAGCACGATCGGCACCGAGCCGTCGGCGGCCTTGCCGCCATGCTGCAGCATGCTGCGCAGCGACACCGCGCAATCGCGCAGCACGCCCGCGACCTCGGCGATCACGCCGGGCCGGTCGATCACCGACAGCCGCAGATAATAGTCGCCGCGCCGGTCCGCCATCGGCACCGAGGTCAGCGCCGACAGCGCCCCGGAGCTGGCCCCCCAGGCCGGCACCAGGCTGCCGCGGGCGATGTCGATCAGGTCGGCGACTACCGCGGTCGCTGTCGGGCCGGCGCCGGCGCCGCGGCCCTCGAGCATCACCCGGCCGACGAACTCGCCCTCCGCCACCACCGCGTTGAACACGCCCTCGACCTGGGCGATCGGCGCCGCCGACGGCACCAGGCACGGATGCACGCGGGTCTCGACGCCGTGTTCGCTGCGCCGGGCGATGCCGAGCAGCTTGATGCGGTAGCCGAGTTCGGTGGCGAAGCCGATATCGAGCGCGCCGATCGCGCGGATGCCCTCGACATGGACCGAGGAGAAATCCACCGGCCGCCCGAACGCCAGCGCCGCCAGGATCGCCAGCTTGTGCGCGGCGTCGATGCCATCGACATCGGTCGAGGGATCGGCTTCCGCGTAGCCGAGCGCCTGCGCCTCATGCAGCACGGTGGCGAAATCGCGCCCGGTCTCGCGCATCGCGGTCAGGATGTAGTTGCAAGTGCCGTTCAGGATGCCGCCGATCCGCAGCAGCCGGTCGGCCGCCAGGCCCTCGCGCAACGCCTTGATCACCGGGATGCCGCCGGCGACCGCGGCCTCGAACGCCAGCGCGACGCCGGCGCGTTCCGCCATCGCCGCCAGCATGCCGCCATGCACCGCGATCAGCGCCTTGTTGGCGGTGACCACCGGACGGCCGCGCTGCAACGACTCCGTCACCAGCCGTCGCGCCGGCCCCTCGGAGCCGCCGATCAGCTCCACCACCACGTCGATCTCGCGCTCGGCGGCGAGCGAGAGCGGGTCGTCATACCAGCGCAGGCCGCCGAGATCGACGCCGCGATCACGCGTGCGGTCGCGCGCCGAGACCGCGGTGACGATGATCGGCCGGCCGGCACGGGCTTCGATCAGGTCGGCGTTGGCCTGCAGCAGACGCACCGTGCCGGCGCCGACGGTGCCGAGGCCGGCGATCCCGACTCGAAGCGATGCAGGCGCCATCATGCCTTTTCCAGATGCGCTTCGTCGGTGGCATCGGCATGGGCCAGCGCCGGGCCGGCATTGTTTCCGGCGAGGAAGGCGCGGATGTTGCGGGTGGCCTGACGCAGGCGCTGGGTGTTCTCGACCAGCCCGATGCGCACGAAGCCCTCGCCGTATTCGCCGAACCCCAGGCCCGGCGCCACCGCCACGCCGGCCTTGGCCAGCAGCAGCTTGGAGAAGGCGACGCTGCCCAGATGCGCGAACCGCTCCGGGATCGGCGCCCAGGCGAACATCGAGCCTTCCGGAGTCGGCACGTCCCAGCCGGCCGCGGACAGCCCGCGGATCAGCACGTCGCGACGGTCGCGATACAGCGTGCGCATCTGCTCGACGCAGTCCTGCGGCCCGTTGAGCGCAGCCACCGACGCCACCTGGATCGGGGTGAAGGCGCCGTAATCGAGATAGGACTTGATCCGGGTCAAGGCGTTGATCAGGCGCGGATTGCCGGCCGCGAACCCCATCCGCCAGCCGGCCATCGCATAGGTCTTGGACAGCGAGGTGAACTCGACGGCGACGTCCTTGGCGCCCTCGACCTGCAGGATCGAGGGCGGCGGGTTGTTGCCGAAATAGATCTCCGCATAGGCGAGGTCGGAGAGGATCCAGATCTCCTCGCGCCGCGCGAACGCGACCAGCTCCTTGTAGAAATCCAGGTCGGCCAGGAACGCGGTCGGGTTGGAGGGGAAGTTGACGATCAGCGCGGTCGGCTTCGGCACCGAATGCCGCACCGCGCGGTCCAGCGCGCGCAGCATGTCCTCGCCGGGCTTGGCCGGGATCGAGCGCACCGAGGCGCCGGCGATGATGAAGCCGAACTGGTGGATCGGGTAGGACGGGTTCGGCACCAGGATGGTGTCGCCGGGGCTGGTGATCGCCGCCGACAGGTTGGCGAGACCTTCTTTGGAGCCGAGCGTGGCGACCACCTCGGTCTCCGGATCCAGCCCGACACCGAAGCGGCGCGCATAGTAGCCGGCCAGCGCCTTGCGCAGACCGGGAATGCCCTTGCTGACCGAATAGCCGTGCGCGCGCGGATCGGCGACCGTCTCGATCAGCTTCTGCACGATGTGCGGCGGTGTCGGGCTGTCCGGATTGCCCATGCCGAGATCGATGATGTCCTCGCCGCGCCCCCGTGCGGCCGCCTTAGCCTTGTTGACCTCCGCGAACACGTAGGGCGGCAGGCGGCGGATGCGGTGGAATTCGTCGGTCATGGTTCTTTGCTATGCTGCTGGCAGGGCTATGGGCGATTCCGGGGTGGCCGGGCGTCGAATGACTGGACCTCAGTCTATCAGACCCGCACTCGCGCCGCGACCGAATGCATCGGCGCGCAGCCTGATCGCGCTTTCCGGCACGCCGTGCTGGTGCAGCGCGTCGGCGATGCTGCGCGCCCGCAGCGAGGCCAGGGTCAACGCCTGCGCCTGATCGCTCGGCGCGTCGGAGCTGGCGTCGCCATAGCCGTGCACATAGATGATCCCGGCGGCGCCGCGGCTGGTCGCTAGCTGCCGCATCGTGGCGTCCTGGCCAGGGGACAGCGCATCCGAACCGGGCGGGAACTGCAGCGACTGCCCGGGCGGCGGCCGGAGCAGGTAGTCCGGGTGCGGCGGCGCGACCGAACGCGGCGGCGGCGGCATGGCGATGCCGGGCAGCCCAGGCGGCGCCGGCGGCGCGTCGGGGATCGCCGGGATCGGGCCGGAGGCGACCACCACGCTGTCACCGGGCGCCACCACCGCCGGCATCGCCAGCTCCGGCTCGTTGTCGGCGGGCTTGCCCGCGGCCGCACTGGCGCTGGCACTGGAACTGGCGCTGGCGGCGGCCGGCGCGGCTGGCGGCGG
>CAZZZA010000159.1:0-6328 GCA_964658455.1 uncultured Lichenihabitans sp. | reverse complement strand
AGCCGCTCGCGCAGCTCCTGCTTGATCGAGATCGTCGCCTGGTTCAGCGTCGGGCGCGGCGTGACGTAGTGGCTGTTGGCATAGACATGCACCTCGTCGAGATCGGCGGTCTTCTCGCCGGTCAGCGGGTCGAACTCGACGATGCTCTCGATCTCGTCGCCGAACAGGGTGATCCGCCAGGCGCGGTCCTCGTTCTGCACCGGGAACACGTCCACGGTTTCGCCGCGCACCCGGAAGGTGCCGCGCTGGAAGGCGGCGTCGTTGCGCCGGTACTGCTGTTCGACCAGCGCCTTGACCAGCGTGTCGCGCGCGATCTCGCCGCCGCGCTGCATCTTCACCACCATGCGCGAGTAGGTCTCGACCGAGCCGATACCGTAGATGCACGACACCGAGGCGACGATCACGACGTCGTTGCGCTCCAGCAACGCCTGCGTCGCCGCGTGGCGCATGCGGTCGATCTGTTCGTTGATCGCGCTGTCCTTCTCGATGTAGGTGTCGGAGCGCGGGACATAGGCTTCCGGCTGGTAGTAGTCGTAGTAGCTGACGAAATACTCCACCGCGTTCTCGGGAAAGAACTGCTTCATCTCGCCGTAGAGCTGTGCGGCCAGCGTCTTGTTCGGCGCCAGGATCAGGGTCGGCTTCTGCGCCGCCTCGATCACCTTCGCCATGGTGAAGGTCTTGCCCGAACCGGTGACGCCGAGCAGCACCTGGTCGCGCTCACCCTGCTCGATCCCGCGCACCAGCTCGGCGATCGCGGCCGGCTGGTCCCCGGCCGGCTCGTAGGGCGACACCACCGTCAGGCGGCGGGTTTTCGGCTTGGCGGGCTGGCGCTCCGGCTCGAAGCTGGTCGGCGCCACCAGGGCGCGCTCCGGCTTGCGGGACGAATTCCGTGCGGGTCGGGTGGGCGCGCTCGCTGACATGGGTGGAAATGTGGCGATCGTGAAGACCGCGCACAAGCGTCGTGTTCGACGCCTCCCCCGCCGCGCGGGGGCGCCCGGCGTCAGCTGACCCGTCGCACCTCGCACACCGGGGCGCCGGGATGGCGGGTCACGCGCGGCGTCCGGTCACCGTCCCATCGCAACCGCCACAACCCGCCCTGGCGCAGGTTGCGCACCAGCTGCGGCCGAAAGGCGACCAGGCAGGTGCCGCCACGGTGGCGGACCGACGGGTAGATCAGCCCGTTGCTGCCGGCGGGCTCGCCACCCGGCCCGTCGCCTGGCCCGTCGCCCGGCAGCGCGCGCAGCCGCCGCGCCAGCGCCTGCCCGGCCGGGTAGCTCTCGGCGATGTCGGCGCCGAGCCACGGCAGCGCCAGCCGCGACTGCGTCAGGTCATGAAACGGTCCGACGAAATCGGCGATCATCTCGGCATAGTCGGTCTGGTTGTCGTAGCGGCCGATCGCGTCCAGCTCGCGGGTCAGGTGGTAGGCGACCTCGCCGAGCGCGGTCTCGGCATCGAAGCCGCAATACCAGGCGCCGCGCCCGGCATCGTTGAAACGGTTGCCGCCCGGCCGGACATGGGTGAAGGCGGCGTTGAGGAAACTGTCATTGGTGCGACCGGACGACAATTCGCGCGGGTGCAGCCCCTGCAGCCCGGAGCAGGATGCCTGCAGGCGGCTATTGGTGGCGCCCTCGAGCGCCGCCAGCTCGTCGAGCCGCTCGGCGGTCGCGGCGAGCGGCGCCAGCACCGCCGCCTTCAGCCGCCCGCTTGGGATCAGCCGGATGGTGTCGCGCTGATCGATACGGCGCAGCGGCGGGATGAAGGCGTCCGAGAGGCGCGCGCAGGCGGCCGGGGCCGCAGCGGCAGGCAGGGGCAGATCGAGCAGTTCGGCCATTCAGAGACCGCCACGCAGCGCATCGACATGCGCGCGCATCGCCAGCAGGCCCGGTATGCCGCGCTCGACGGCGATATCGAGCGGCGTCCGGCCGCCGAACAGCGCGCCCTGGTTGGGCAGCCTGATCCATTCGTCGGCCAAAGGCTGCGAGAACATCAGCCGCAGGCCCTTGAACAGGCCCACCAGCACGCTGATCCGGGTCAGCATGTCCTGCGAGAGCCGCACGCCCTGGTCGCCGCCCTGCTTCTTCAGGCGGTACCAGCTCCGCTCCGACATGTCGCCCAGCAGCAGGCAGATCTCGTCGGTGGCGAGCCCCCAGATCTCGCCCAGCCTGACCATGCCGTCGATCGCCGCCGGGGTCAGCCGCTGCCGGATCACCGGGTCGGAGAGGTCGATCCTGGCCGGCCCCGGTGCGGCAGCACTTTCGACCGATCGGAGTGTGAAGCGCGCTGGCATGGGTGCCTCCTGGACATCGTTGCCGCTATCCGGCGGTCGTCTCGATACACGCCGGTGGTTCGGCACCGCGCCAGCTTGACTGTCCCAACCGCGCTGCGCACATGACGTAAATGTCAGCGCACGAGAACTGCTTCATCGAGCCGGCCGAACCCAGCGCCGCGGACGCGATCACCGCGATCGGCGACGAACTCGAGGTGTTCGACGACTGGATGGAGCGCTACCAGTATATCATCGAGATGGGCCGCAAGCTGCCGCCGTTTCCCCCCGAATGGGCCGACGACGCGCACCGCGTGCCGGGCTGCCAGAGCCAGGTCTGGCTCGAATCCCGGATCGAGCCCGGCAGGGTGCGCTTCGCCGGCGCGTCCGACGCGGCGATCGTGTCTGGCCTGGTAGCGCTGCTGCTGCGGGTCTATTCGGGCCGCAGCGCCGAGGAGATCCTAGCCACCGATCCGGTATTCCTGAAGCAGCTCGGCCTGCTGGACGCGCTGTCCAGCAATCGCGGCAACGGCATCGCCGCCATGGCCCAGGCGGTGCGGAAGGCCGCTAGCGCCGCCGGCGCTTCTGGTTGAGGCTGTCGATCAGCACCGCGCCGAAGATCACCGCGCCCTGGATGAACTGCACCCAGAACGGCTGCACGTTCTTCAGCGTCAGGCCGTTATTGATCAGCCCGATGATCAGCACCCCCATCAGCGTTCCCAGGATGCTGCCCTTGCCGCCGAACAGCGACGCGCCGCCGATCACCACGGCGGCGATCGCGTTCAGCTCCAGGCCGACCGCCGCGATCGGCTGCGCGCTGTCGAGCCGGCCGGCCAGCACGATGCCGCCCACCCCGGCCAGCGCGCCGCTGATCACATAGACCGCCGCGAGCGTGCGCCCGACCGGGATCCCGGCAAGGCGCGCGGCCTCCCGGTTGCCGCCGACCGCGTAGATCTCGGCGCCGAACACGGTCTTGGCGAGCACCAGCCCGGCGACCAGGAACACCGCCGCCGCGATCAGGGCCGCGACCGGAAACGCGCCCAGGTTGCCGCCGCCGATATTGTCGAACGAGTCCGGGAACGAGAACACCGTGTTGCCATTGGTGACGATGAAGGCCAGACCGCGCGCCATGGCCAGCACCGCCAGGCTGACGATGAACGGGCTCATCTCCAGCACCGTGACCGAAAAGGCGATGAAGCCCCCCGACAGGGCGCCGATCCCGAGCCCGACCAGGATCGCCAGCGGCACCGGAAGATGCGCCTGCATCGACAGCCCGGCCATCACGCCGGTGAAGGCGACGACGGAGCCGACCGAGAGATCGATGCCGCCGGTGACGATGACGAAGGTCTCGCCGACCGCGACGATGCCGATCAGCGAACTCGCCAGCAGGATCGACAGCAGGTTGGCGGTGGTCAGGAACGAGGGCGTGGTCAGCGCTAGATAGAGCGAGATCGCCACGAAGCCGACGACGATCGTGAGTTCGTTCAGCGCCCCGGCCAACGTGGCCAGCCCGAAACGCCGGGGTGCTGCCGATGGAGGGGGCATCATCCCAAGGCCGCCAGCGACATGACCCGCTCCTGACTGAAATCGGCGCGTGCCACCGCGCCCGCGAGACGGCCGGCCCGCATCACCAGGATGCGGTCGCACAGGCCGAGCAGTTCGATCATGTCCGAGGAGACCACCAGCACCGCGCCACCCTGGGCGGCGAGCGCATTGATCAGCCGGTACACCTCGACCTTGGCGCCGACATCGATGCCGCGGGTCGGCTCGTCGAGCAGGAACACGCGCGGTCCGGTGCTCATCGCCCGGGCCAGCACCACCTTCTGCTGGTTGCCGCCGGACAGGCTCTGGACGCGCTGGCGTATGCCCGGCGTGCGGATCCGCAGGTCGCGCACGGCGTCGTTGGCCAGCCTGTCGATCCGCGACGGCATCAGCACCGCCCGCAGCCAGGCCAGCGCCGAGAGCCGGCTGAGCGCCACGTTGCTGCGCACCGCGAACGGCAGCACCAGCCCCTCGGCCTTGCGATCCTCCGGCACCAGCGCGATCCCGGCGGCGATCGCCTGCCTGGGCGAGCGGATGCGCGGCGCATGCCCGGCGATGCGCACGGTCCCGGCACTGGCCGGCAGCGCGCCGTAGATGGTCTTCAGCAGCTCGGTACGGCCGGCGCCGATCAGCCCGCCGAGCCCCACCACCTCGCCGGCGCGCACCGAGAACGAGACGTCCTGGAACCTCTCGCCGGAGCCCAGATGGTCCACCTCCAGCAGCACCTCGCCCGGCGCCACCTGGCGCGGCGGGAACATCGCATCCAGCGGCCGGTTGACCATCGCCTGGATCATCGCCGTCTCGGTCCAGGCCGCGGTCGGCCTGGTCTCGACCACCGCGCCGTCGCGCAGCACCGTGACCCGGTCGGCCAGCGCGAACACCTCGTCGAGATGGTGGCTGATGAACACCAGCCCGACTCCCGATCCGCGCAACCCGGCGATGGTGGCGAACAGCGAGGCCTTCTCCGCCGCCGTCAGCGTCGCGGTCGGTTCGTCCATGACGATCACGCGCGCGGCGCGCGACAGGGCGCGGGCGATCTCGACCAGCTGCTGCTGGGCGATGCCGAGATCGCGCACCACCGTGCGCGGCGGCACCGACAGCCCGACCCGTGCCAGCAGACGCGCCGCCTCGCGATCCAGCGCGCGTCTGCGGACCATGCCGAGCAGGCCGCGCGGCAGGTGTCCGAGGAAGATGTTCTCCGCCACCGAACGATCCGGCACCAGGCTCAGCTCCTGGTGGATGACGATGATGCCGGCATCGAGCGACTCGCGCGGCGTCGATGGCGTGAAGCGTTCGCCCTCCAGCCACAGCGAGCCGTCATCGGCGCCGAACACCCCTGCCAGGATCTTCATCAACGTCGATTTGCCGGCGCCGTTCTCGCCGACGATGCCCAGCACCTCGCCGCGATCCAGGGTGATGCCGACATCGGTCAGCGCCTTCACGCCCGGAAAGCTCTTGCAGACGCCACGCATCTCCAGCAGATGCGCCATCGCGAGACGCCTAGCGCGACACCGCGTCGCCCCAGAGCCCGTAGGCCTTGACCTCGGCGCTGTCGATATTGGCTTTGGTGACCAGGATGTGCGGCCAGAACTGGTGCGCCGGCACCTTGGACTTGTCGCCGGTCAGGTACTCCTGCACGTAGCGTACCGATTGCGCCGCCATCGTCAGCGGATTCTGCGACAGGGTCGCATCCATCTGGCCCTTGCGGATCGCGCTCAGCGCCTGCTCGGTGCCGTCGATGCCGATGATGACGATGTGCGCCTTGTCGCCGGCCGGAACCGCGCGATTGGCCTGACGGATCGCCCGGATCGCCCCCACCGCGTTGTCGTCGTTGGCGTTGAAGATCGCGTCGATGTCGGGATGGGCGGCCAGAAGCTGGGTGGTGATGTTGAAGCCCTTGTCGGCATCGAAATCGGCGGCCTGCTTGGCGACCAGCTTCAGGTCAGGGTTGCTCGCCTGCAGCGCCGCGAACTCCTGGGCGAAGCCCTTCTCGCGGGAATCACCGGCGGTGGTGCCGAGCAGACCCTCGAGATCGACCACGTTGCCGCGCACCGCGCCGTATTTCTGCTTCAGCCGGTCGGCGATAAAGTCGGCGCCCTCCTTGCCGAGCGCCTCGTTGTCGGTCTCGAGGAAGTCGACCTGGCACGCGCCGCAGGCGGCGCCGCGATCGAGCGTGAACACCGGTATCCCGGCCGCGTTGGCCTTCTTGACGATCGGCACGATCGCGTTGGCGTTGATCGGATTGAGGATCAGCGCCGAGACATGCTGGTTGATCAGATCGCCGACCTGGGTCGCCTGCGTGTTGGCGTCGCCGTTGGCGCTGGTATTGATCAGGCGCATGCCGGGATGCTGGGCGACCCCCGCCTCCACCCCCTTGCTCATGCCCTGGAAGAACGGGTTCGACAGGGTGGCGACGCTCAGACCGATGGTGATGTCGGCGGCGCGCACGGTGGTCGCGGCGCCGGCCAGACAGAAGCCGGCCAGGCAGGCACCGGCCGCCAGCGCGACCGGTCGCGGCTTGGA
>CAZZZA010000158.1:0-6333 GCA_964658455.1 uncultured Lichenihabitans sp. | reverse complement strand
ACGCTGCACCAGACCTTCGCCGCCATCCTGCTCAGCGTCACCCTGCTGGTGCTGCACCGCCTGCGCGGCGTCGGCCGGCCAACCCTCGCGACCACATGATCGGAATGCCATGAGCGCGCTTGCCACCACCGATGCGCTGTTCTTCGAACGCGCCGATGCGACGCTGGACCGCGCCGACGCGGAGCGGATCCTGGACCGGACGCTGGACGGCGCCGATGACGGCGAGCTGTTCCTGGAATACCGGGAGAGCGAGTTCATCAGCCTCGAGGACGGGGTGATCCGTTCCGCCAGCTTCGACACCTCCAGGGGCTTCGGCCTGCGCGCGGTGCTGGGCGACGAGGCCGGCTACGCGCATTCGGACGAGATCAGCGAGAAGGCGCTGCTGCGCGCCGCCGCGACCGTCGGACAGGTGCGCGCCGGGCGCAGCGGCACCGCCGCGGAGCGTCCGCGCGCCACCAACGCGCACCTCTACGGCGACGCCAACCCGCTGCGCGAGGCGGAATTCGCGGTGCGGGCGGCGCTGCTGTCTGAGATCGACGCCTATGCGCGCGGCCGCGACGGCCGTGTGGTGCAGGTGATGGCCTCGCTGGCCGCGGAGTGGCAGGCGGTGCAGATCCTGCGCGCCGGCGGCGACCGGGTGGCCGATATCAGGCCGCTGGTGCGGCTGAACGTCTCGGTGGTGGTGGAAAAGGACGGGCGCCGCGAAAGCGGCAGCTACGGCACCGGCGGCCGGTTCGAGTTCTCCCGCGTGCTGAGCGAGAGCAGCTGGAAACACGCCGCGGACGAGGCGTTGCGACAGGCGTTGGTCAATCTGGACAGCGTGCCGGCGCCGGCGGGCGAGATGGAGGTGGTGCTCGGCAATGGCTGGCCCGGCATCCTGCTGCACGAGGCGGTCGGCCACGGGCTGGAGGGCGATTTCAACCGCAAGGGCACGTCCGCCTTCGCCGGCCTGGTCGGCCAGCGCGTAGCATCCAGGGGCGTCACCGTCGTCGATGACGGCACCCTGCCCGACCGGCGCGGCAGCCTGACCATCGATGACGAGGGCACGCCCGCCTCGCGCACCGTGATGATCGAGGACGGGATCCTGACCGGCTTCATCCAGGACCGGCTGAACGCCCGCCTGATGCGGGTGGCGCCCACCGGCAACGGCCGGCGGCAATCCTACGCGCACATGCCGATGCCGCGCATGACCAACACGGTGATGCTGGCCGGCCAGCACACGCCGGAGGAGATGATCCGCTCGGTCAGGAAGGGCCTGTATGCGGTCAATTTCGGCGGCGGGTCGGTCGACATCACGTCCGGCAAGTTCGTGTTCGCCGCCAGCGAGGCCTACCTGATCGAGGACGGCCGGATCAGCACCCCGGTGCGCGGCGCGACGCTGATCGGCAACGGGCCGGAGGCGATGTCCAGGATCAGCATGATCGGCGACGACCTGGCGCTCGATCCCGGCATCGGCACCTGCGGCAAGAACGGCCAGGGCGTGCCGGTAGGCGTCGGCCAGCCGACGCTGAAGATGACCGGCCTGACCGTCGGAGGCACCGGCGGCTGAAAGCGACGGCCGTGACCACTGCAGCACCGCCGCCGACCCGCGCCGAACGCACCGAGGCCCTGCTCGCCAGCGGGCGGATGCCGGTGTGGATGATCATCCTGCTCGGCTCGCTGAGCGCGGTGGGCCCGATGTCGACGGACATGTATCTGCCCGCGTTCCCGAACGTCGAGGCGTCGCTGCACTCGGGCGCCGGCTCCGCCCAGGTGACGCTGGCGGCCTGGTTCGTCGGGCTGGCGGTCGGCCAGTTCACCCAGGGGCCGGCCTCCGACCGCTGGGGACGGCGCGCGCCGCTGCTGTTCGGCATGACGATCTACACGCTGGGCTCGATCGGCTGCACGCTCAGCCAGGACATCTGGAGCTTCTGCGGGTTCCGTTTCCTGGCCGCGATGGGCGGCTCCGCCGGCATGGTGATCCCCCGCGCCATCGTGCGCGACGTCGCCACCGGGATACAGGGCTCGCGCCTGATGTCGCAGCTGACCCTGGTGCTGGGGGTGGTGCCGGTGCTGGCGCCGCTGCTGGGATCGCTGGTGCTGGGGTTCGCGAACTGGCGCTGGATCTTCGCCATCGCCACCTTCTACGGGCTGGTCTCGCTGCTGGCGGTGCAGACGATGCTGCCCGATACGCTGCCGCCGCCGCTGCGGCTCAGGCTGCGGCCGGTCGAGGTGATGACCCGCGCGGCGGCGATCGCGCGCGAACCGGTGTTCCTCACCAACACCTGCATCTGCGGCTTCGCCAACTTCGTGGTGTTCGCCTACCTGGCCGGCACCCCGATCGTGTTCGAGCGGATCCTGCATTTCTCGGCGACCGGTTTCGGCCTGATGTTCGGCATCAACGCCGCCTGCTACATCGCCGGCACCCAGATCAACGCGCGCCTGGTCGGGCGGATCGGCCTGACCAGGATGCTGGCGGGCGGGATCACCGCGCTGACCGTCAGCGCGGTCGCGCTCAATCTGGTGGCCTTCAGCGGCCTCGCCGGACCGCAGAGCAGCGTGCTGATCGTGGCGCTGCCGATCTTGGGGGTGATGGCGTCGCTGGGCTTCCTCAACCCCAACGCGACGGTGCTGGCGCTGACCGCGCATGCCCGCCACGCCGGCAGCGCGTCGGCGCTGCTGGGCACGATGCAGTTCTCGTTCGGCGCCGTCAGCGGCGTGCTGATGGGCCTGTTCTCTGCGGTGAGCATGGTGCCGATGGCGCTGATCATGCTGGCCGGGGTGATCGGCGCCACCGTCTCGTTCCGGCTCTATCTGCGGCATGTCAGGCCGGGCTGAGGCGGCGCGGTCCCGGCGCCTGATCCCGCGCCCCGGCAGCCTGTTCGCCTTCCTGGCCAGCCGCTGCGCGTCGTCGCTGGCGTTCCAGATCCAGGCGGTGGCGATCGGCTGGCAGGCGTACGCCAGCACCAGGCAGCCGCTGACGCTGGGCCTGATCGGGCTCGCGCAGTTCCTGCCGATGCCGCTGCTGGTGTTCGCCTCCGGCCATGTCGCCGACCGATTCGACCGCCGACGGGTGGCGATGCTCTGCCAGGCGGTCGAGGCGTGCTGCGCGCTGGCGCTCGCCTGGGGCACGTGGTCGCACAGCCTGACCCCAGTCATGCTCTATCTGGCGGTGGCGGTGGTGGGCGCGGCGAAGGCGTTCGAGGGACCGTCGCTGCAGGCGCTGCTGCCGAGCCTGGTGCCGGCCGGCCGGTTCAGCCGCGCCGCGGCGCTCGGCGCCTCGCTGCAGCAGGCGGCGACCATCGCCGGGCCCTCGATCGGCGGGCTGCTGGTGCTGGGCGGGGCCGGGTTCGCCTATGCGGGCTGCGCCGCCCTGTTCGTGATCGCGCTCGCCATGATCGCCCTGGCGCGGCCGCGACGCGTGGCGGACGACGACCCGTCTTTCGAGCCGTTGCCGGCCGGCCCGCGCCTGCATGACGGCGTGTTCGGCGGCCTGGCCTTCATCCGCAGCCAGCCGATGATCCTGGGCGCGATCTCGCTCGACCTGTTCGCGGTGCTGCTCGGCGGCGCCACGGCGATGCTGCCGGTCTACGCGCTCGACATCCTGCATGGCAGCCCGCTGGAACTCGGCCTGCTGCGCGCCGCCCCGGCGATCGGCGCGCTGTCGATGTCGCTGCTGCTGGCCAGGCGGCCGATCGGCGGCCGCGCCGGCCGGACCATGTTCGCCGCCGTCATGCTGTTCGGCGTGGCCACCATCGTGTTCGGCCTGTCGCGCTCGCTGCCGCTGTCGATCGCGGCGCTGGCGGTACTGGGCGCCGCCGACGTGGTCAGCGTCGTGGTGCGCTCGACCCTGGTGCAGCTTCGCACCCCGGATGCGATGCGCGGCCGCGTCTCGGCGGTGAACACCTTGTTCATCGTCACCTCGAACCAGCTCGGCGAGTTCGAGAGCGGCGGCCTGGCATGGCTGCTGGGCAGCGCGCCGGCCTCGGTGGTGGCGGGCGGCATCGGCACCCTGCTGGTCGCGGCGCTATGGATGCGGCTGTTTCCGGGCCTGGCCGAGCTGGACCGGCTGGACGCGACCGCTCGGCAATAACTGCCGGGTGGGCAGGAAGTGCCGGGTCGCGGCCGGCAGACTCTGCCGGATCGGCGCGCCGTTCCGCCGGCATCGGCGGCCGGAACGGTGGCCCGGACATTGCAATGACGGTCCCGGGTGACGCGGGAGCGGTGTGATGTCGGGCGTGTCGGGTGCGGTGGCGATCTCGGTCTATCTGCACGCCGCCAAGGACGAGCAGACCCAGGTGGCGCGGACGGTCAGCAGCGATCACCAGCTTTCCGCCACCGTCGCCGCGTTCGAGAAGGCGGCGCCGACGCTGGGCAGTTCCAGCGCCATCCTGGCGAACTACAAGGCGCTGCAGGTCCTGACCGGCGCCTACAACATGAGCGGACAGATCGGCAGCACCGCGGTGCTCAAGGACCTGCTGACGGAATCTCCGGATTCCTCGAAGTCGCTGGTGCAGCGCACCTCCAACACCGACTACCTGCACTTCGCCCGCGCCACCGCGGCACGCACCACCGACGTGGCGCAGCTCGGCGCCGCCAGCACGCTGTCGCTCGCGACCGGTGGCGGCTCCGCCTCCTCGATGACGATGCAGAACACCGCCTGGGCCGGCAGCGCGCAGACCAAGGCGGCGCCCGGCGTACAATGGTCGTTCGTCCTGAACGACGGCAGCGCGTCGGCCACGCTGGCCGCGTCGCTGACCGCCGCCTGGACCGCCAGCGGCGGCAGCGGCAGCTACAGCGTCAGCACCGCCGGGACCGTCAGCGGTCCGGCCGACGCCCCCGCCGTCACCACCCATACCGACAGCGCCGGCAACACCGTCTACAGCCTGCCGCTCACCACGGCGAGCGACGGCTCCGTCACCAAACGGGTCGATGTCGTCTCGGTCAAGGTGAATGCCGGCACCGGCGGCGACGCGGTCGGCGCGCAACTCAAGGCGCTGCAGGGCGCGCTCGGGGCGGCGGGCTTCGATGCGACGCTCTCCGCGTCCGGAACCCTGGCGGTGATCGATCCGGCGACCAGCGGCACCAACAGCCTGGCACGCGGCTTCGGCAACGCGATCGCCACCGCCACCGGCTCGACCCTGGATGCGAGCGGCCGCCTGATCCTGGGCGATGCCGGCAAGACGCTGTCCGCCGGCCAGGTCCTGACCGACGGCACCACCACGATCGGCACCGTGAAATCCGTCGACAGCTTCGGCAACGTCACCCTGACCACGCCCACCAAGGCGACGATCGCCGCCGGCGACACCATCGAGGTGGCGACCGGCATCGGTTTCGCCAATGTCGGCACCGCGCTCACGGCGCAGTCGGCCAGCCCGGCCGGCGGCCTTGTGCTCGCGCTCGGCACCGCGGGCACCGGCCTAAAGCCGGGCCAGATCATCACCAGGAACGGCGTGACGATCGGCACCATCGGTTCGGTGAGTTCGTCCGGGACCGTGACCCTGCTGGCCGCGAGCACGCAGGCGGTCTCGCAGGGCGACAGGCTGGTGGTGCTGCCGGCGGCCTCCGGCTCGGTGACGCCGGCGCTGTCGGATGCAAAGAACGTGGCCGCCATCGTCTCCAGCTACGAGACCAACAGCTACGAACAGGCCATGGGCACGCAATATGCCGGAATGGATAATGCCCTGTATTACACGCGCAAGATGGGAAGCATCACCAGCATCAGCCAGCTGATGTCGGACCAGAAGCTGCTGTCGGTGGTCACCACCAGCATGGGCATGGGCAGCTATTTCGGCGCGCTCGATTACGACCAGCAGGTGCGGATCCTGACCGCCAAGGTCAACCTCAAGACGATGACCAGCGCGAACGGCATCAAGCAGACCGCGATGCAGTATCTCGTCGCCCAGGCATCGACGCAGAGCACCGCGCCGACCGGGCTGGCGGCGGTGCTGGCCGGGCAGTCGATGTCCGACGCCAGCCTGCTCGGCATGGTCAACGGCGTCGCGCAGAGCAGCACCGGCACCACCAGCAGCAGCAGCAACCCGTTGCTGTCGCTGTTCACCTGACGCAGCGGCGGCCCGGCCGGAAGGCGCGCAGGTCCGCCGCGAGCCGCGCGATCGGCGTCTCCCAGTCAAACGGTTCGGGCTGCTGGTAGAGCCGCATGCTGTCGTACTAGGGCGTGTCGGTGCGGCCGGTGAGCCAGCGCCAGCACTGGTCGTAGCGCGACAGCAGCAGCACCGGCCGCCCCAGCGCCGCCGCCAGATGCGCGGTGGAGGTATCGACTGCGACCACCAGGTCGAGCACGCTGGCCAGGGCAGCGGTATCGTCGAAGCTGGCGAGGCGCGCGGTATGGTC
>CAZZZA010000157.1:0-6376 GCA_964658455.1 uncultured Lichenihabitans sp. | reverse complement strand
TGGCGGGACCGGCCGGAGCGCCGGCGCTGCTGCAGCCGGTGTCGGACCGGCTGGAGGACCCGGCCGCGGCCCCCGCCGCGCCCGCCGCCCTGCCCGCGCCGCAGGGACCACGGGTGCTGTCGGAGAACACGTCCGGACTGCTGCGCCGGATCCTGCGCATGGTGGTCGCCGGCCCGGACGACGAGCGCACCGGCAAGCAGGCCGACATCCCCGGCTATTTCGTCGGCGGCAAGACCGGCACCGCGGAGAAGGTCGGCGCGCATGGCGGCTACCTGAAGCACGTCAACATCACCGCCTTCACCGGCATCTTCCCGCTGAACGCGCCGCGCTACGCGGTCTATGTGATGCTCGACAGCCCGGTCGCCACGCCGGAGACGCATGGCTGGTACACCTCCGGCTGGAACGCGGTGCCGACCTGGCGCAAGATCGTCTCCCGCATCGCGCCGATGATGGGACTGTTCCCGGTCACCACGAACGTCGATGCGATCGAGGCCTCGCTGTCGATCCCGATGTCACCGGCGATCGGCCAGGGGTTCCGCGCGCTCGGTCCCGGCAACGACCCTGGCGACCCGGCCAAGCTGGCGCGCGAGGCCAAGGAACAGGCGGCGCGCGACAAGGAAGCTGCCCGGCAGGCGAAGGAAGCGGCGAAGGCCGGACACGCGCCGCCGCCCGGCGCCGCCCCCGTGCTGCGCCAGAGCGTCAGCTACGTAAGGCACGGCGCGTGATGGCCAGCATGCCGCTCGGCACGCTGGCGCGCGGCCTGGCGCATTGCCCGCCGGACGCGGAAGCCGTGCCGATCGACGGGATGGCGCTCGACAGCCGCGCCGTGCGCCCCGGTTTCCTGTTTGCAGCCCTGCCCAGCGCCTCGTCGGGCGCCGCCGCGCGCGACGGCAGCGTCTATATCGCCGAGGCGGTGTCGCGCGGCGCGGTCGCGGTGCTGGCGCCGGCCCGTCTCGACCGGCCCGCCGCCGCCGGCCCGGTCCCCGTGCTGACCGCCGACGAGCCGCGTCGGGCGCTGGCCCGCATGGCCGCGCGACAGGCGGGCGCGCAGCCGGCGCGCATGGTCGCGGTCACCGGCACCAACGGCAAGACCAGCACCGCGGAGTTCCTGCGCCAGATCTGGAGCCTGTACGGCACCCCGGCCGCCAGCCTCGGCACGCTCGGCCTGGTCTGCACGGACGAGCGGGCGAACGGGCTGGCCGCGTCCGGCCCGGCCCTGACCACGCCCGACAGCGTGGCGCTGGCGACCCTGCTGGCGGGGCTGGCGGCACGCGGCGTGGCCGCGGCGGCGATCGAGGCCAGTTCGCACGGGCTGGAGCAGTTCCGGCTCGACGGCGTGCAGCTGACCGCGGCCGGCTTCTCCAACCTGACGCGCGACCATCTCGACTACCACGGCACGCTCGAGGCCTATCGCCGCGCCAAGCTGCGCCTGTTCGACACCCTGCTGCCCGCCGGCGCGCTGGCCTGCGCCAATGCCGACATGGAGCCCGAGACGCTCGGCGCGCTGCGCGCCATCGCGCGGTCGCGCGGCCTGGAGCTGCGCACCGCCGGCATCGCCGGCGACACCATCCGCATCCTGCGCGCGACGCCGATGGCGGACGGGCAGCGCCTGGAACTCAGCGTCGACGGGCGGCGCCACGACATCGCCCTGCCGCTGCCCGGCCGGTTCCAGGCCGACAACGCGCTGCTGGCAGCCCTGCTCGCCGACCAGGATGCGGCGCGGCTGGGCGACACGCTGTCGCGGCTGCAGCAGCTGTCCGGGGTGCGCGGCCGGATGGAGCTGGCCGCGCGTCTGCCGCATGGCGCCGCCGCCTATGTCGACTACGCCCACACCCCCGACGCGCTGGAGCGGCTGCTGAGCGCGCTGCGTCCGCACGCGGCCGAGGCCGGCGGCCGGCTGGTGATCGTGTTCGGCGCCGGCGGCGACCGCGACCGCGGCAAGCGCCCGCTGATGGGGGCGGCGGCGGCGCGCGGCGCCGACCTGGTCATCGTCACCGACGACAATCCCCGCGGCGAGCCGCCGGCGGCGATCCGCGCCGAGATCCTGACGGCCTGCCCCGACGCCACCGAGATCGGCGATCGCGCCACCGCGATCGCGGCCGGGCTGGACGCGCTCGGCACCGGCGGCGTGCTGGTGGTCGCCGGCAAGGGTCACGAACAGGGCCAGATCGTCGGCGACGCGGTGCTGCCGTTCGACGACGCGGCGACCATCCGCCGCCTGGCAGGTGTGGCGTGACCCCGCTCTGGACCGGCGCCGCGCTGGCCCACGCGGTGGACGGCGCGTTCGCCGGGCCGCCGCCGGCCGCCATCACCGGCATCTCGATCGACACCCGCACCCTGGCGCCCGGCGACCTGTTCGTGGCGCTGGCGACCGAGACCGGCGACGGCCACGACCACGTCGCGGCCGCGCTGGCCAAGGGTGCGGCTGCCGCCCTGGTGCATCGCGATGCAGGCTCCGACCCGCGACTGCTGCGGGTCGGCGACACGTTCGCGGCGCTGCAGGCGCTGGGGGCCGCGGCGCGCGCCCGGTTCCGCGGCCGGGTGGTGGCCGTGACCGGCAGCGTCGGCAAGACCACCACCAAGGACATGCTGCGGATCGCGCTGTCGGCGACCGGCGCCACCCATGCCGCGCAGGCCTCCTACAACAACCATTGGGGGGTGCCGCTGACGCTGGCGCGGATGGCCGAGCACGACCGGTTCGCGGTGATCGAGATCGGCATGAACCATCCCGGCGAGATCGCCCCGCTGGCGGCGCTGGCGCGTCCGCAGGTGGCGATCGTCACCAGCATCGCCACCTCGCATATCGGCGCGATGGGCAGCCTGGACGCGATCGCGCTGGAGAAATCCGCCCTGTTCGGGGCGCTCGACGGCGACGGCGTGGCGATCTTCCCGGCCGACGCCGCGCATGTCGAGCGGCTCGAGCAGGCCGCCGGCAGGGTCGGCGCGCGCTGCCTGCGCATCGGCCGCGAGGTGCAAATCGGCGGGCTGGAGCTGCGCGCCGACGGCTCCTCGGCCGGGATCGTGATCGCCGGCCGTACCATCGCCCTGCATCTCGCCGCGCCGGGACGGCATCTGGTCGACAACGCCGCCGCCTGCCTCGCCGCGGTCGCGGCCCTCGGCGCCGATCCGGCGCAGGCGGCGGCGGCGCTCGCCGGTTTCTCGCCCGGCGCGGGACGCGGCGCGCTGCGGCCGATCCTCGATGGCGCCGCGTTCCTGCTCGACGAGAGCTACAACGCCTCGCGGGCCTCGGTCGCGGCGTCGCTCGCGGTGCTGAAACTGCTGCCGGCGACGCGCCGGGTCGCGGTGCTCGGCGACATGCTGGAACTCGGCGCGTTCGCGCGAGACGAGCACGAAAATCTCAACCGGAGCGTGCGCGAATCGGCGGACGTGGTTTATTGCTCGGGCGCGATGATGAAACATCTTTTCGACACGCTGCCGCTCGCGATTCGCGGCGCCCATGCCGCCGATGCGCGCGCGCTGGCGCCGATCGTGCGCGATGCGGTGCGTCCCGGCGACGTGGTGCTCATCAAGGGCAGCAACGGCAGCCGCATGCGCGACATCGTCGCCGTCCTGACCGCGCCGGCGCGCGCCGGCTGATGCTCTACAACGTCTCCCACCTGCTGGCGGAACGGTTCGGCCCGTTCAACCTGTTCCACTACATCACCTTCCGCTCCGGCGCCGCCTGCCTGACCGCGTTCGTCATCAGCCTGGTGATGGGCCCGCGCGTGATCGCGAGGCTGCGCCGCATCCAGCGCGAAGGCCAGCCGATCCGCGCGCTCGGCCCGGAACGCCACATCATCGAGAAGGCCGGCACGCCGACCATGGGCGGGGTGCTGATCCTGGCGTCATGGCTGCTCTCGACCCTGCTCTGGGCGGATCTGTCGAACGGCTATGTCTGGGCGGTGACGTTCGCCACGCTGTCGTTCGGGGCGGTCGGTTTCGCCGACGATTATCTCAAGCTCTCGCGCCGCAACACACGCGGCGTGAGCAAGCGGGTCCGGCTCGGCGTCGAGTTCGCATCGTCGCTGATCGCCGGCTGGTGGATCGAGAGCCTGATGCCGCCGGCGCTGTCCGACCAGCTCGCCTTCCCGTTCGTCAAGGAGGCGCTGCTGCCGCTCTCCTACGGGTTTCCGATCTTTGCCATGCTGGTGATCACCGGCTTCGGCAACGCGGTCAATTTCACCGATGGTCTCGATGGGCTGGCGATCGTGCCGGTGATCATCGCCGCTGTGGTGTTCGCGCTGATTTCCTACCTGGTGGGCAACCACATCTTCGCCGACTACCTGCAGCTCCATCCGGTGCCCGGCACCGGCGAACTCGGCGTGTTCCTGGCCGCGCTGATCGGCGCCGGCCTCGGCTTCCTGTGGTTCAATGCGCCGCCGGCGGCGGTGTTCATGGGCGATACCGGCTCGCTGTCGCTGGGTGCGGCGCTGGGCGCGGTGGCGGTGGCGGTCAAGCATGAGCTGGTGCTGTGCATCGTCGGCGGGCTGTTCGTGGTCGAGACGCTGTCGGTGATCATCCAGGTCGGCTGGTACAAGCGCACCGGCCGGCGCGTGTTCCTGATGGCACCGCTGCACCATCATTTCGAGAAGAAGGGCTGGCAGGAACCGAAGATCGTCATCCGCTTCTGGATCGTCTCCATGGTGCTGGGCCTCGCCGGCCTGGCGACGCTGAAGATCCGATGAGCGCGCAGACCGCTTCCCTGTTCGCCGGCAAGCGCTTCGCGGTGCTGGGCCTCGGCCGCAACGGCGCTCCGGTGGTGCGCGCGCTGGCGGCGATGGGTGCCACGGTGCAGGCCTGGGATGACGGGCCGGCCAGCCGCGAGGCGCTGGGGCCGGTCCTCGGCGCGGTGCGGCTGGCGCCGTTTCCGACCATGGCCGGGTTCGATGCGCTGGTGCTCTCGCCCGGCATCCCGCACCGGCTGCCGGCGCCGCATCCGGTCGCGGCGATGGCGATCGCCGCCGGCGTGCCGGTGCTCTCCGATGCCGAGCTGCTGTATCGCGCGGTGCGCGCGTCGGGCTCGAAGGCGCGGTTCGCCGGCATCACCGGCACCAACGGCAAATCGACCACCACCGCGCTGCTGGCGCACATGCTCGCCCAGGCCGGCATCCCGGTCGCCGCCGGCGGCAATCTCGGCCCGGCGGCGCTGGCGCTGCCGCTGCTGCCCGACCACGGCGTCTACGTGCTGGAAATGTCGAGCTACATGCTCGAACGTCTGCGCACGCTGCGCTTCGACGCGGCATGCCTGCTCAACCTGTCGCCCGACCATCTGGACCGGCATGGCGACATGCAGGGCTATATCGACGCCAAGCGGGAGATCTTCTCGCGCCAGACCCCGGCCGACCTGGCGGTGATCGGTCTCGACGACGCGGCCAGCCGGGCGCTCGCCGACCTCGGCACGGTGGCGACGCTGCGGACCGTCTCCGGCGCGGCGCCTGGGGATCTGGCGGCCGCGCTGTCCCGCGCCCCGGCGCTGCCCGGCGCGCACAACGCGCAGAACGCGCTGGCGGCCGCGGCGATGGCGCGGCATCTCGGGTTGGGCGCGGCGCAGATCGCCGACGCGCTCGCCAGCTTCGCCGGCCTGCCGCACCGCCAGCGCCTGGTCGCCACCATCGACGGCGTCGCCTTCGTCGACGACAGCAAGGCCACCAACGCCGATGCGGCGTCGCGGGCGCTCGGCTGCTACGACCGGCTGGTCTGGATCGCCGGCGGCATCGCCAAGTCCGGCGGCATCGAATCGCTGCACGAGCATTTCCCCAGGATCGCGCTGACCCTGCTGATCGGCCGCGACGCCCCGGCACTGGCCGGCACGCTCGAGGCGCACGGCGTCGCGCACCGTATCGCCGGCACGCTGGAGGCCGCGGTGCCGGAGGCGCTGGACGCGGCGCGCCGCCTGGCGGCGCCGGTGGTGCTGCTGTCGCCGGCCTGCGCCAGCTTCGACCAGTTCGAAAGCTTCGAGGCGCGCGGTGCCGCTTTCACCGGGCTCGCCCGCCAGCTGCAGGACGCCGCCTGATGGCCCGGTTCTCGCGCGCCGACAACTCGACGCTGGGCCGCTGGTGGTGGACCGTCGACCGCTGGACGCTCGGCTGCGTCGGCATGCTGATCGGTTTCGGCTACGTGCTGATGCTGGCGGCGTCGCCTTCGGTCGCAGCCAGGATCGGCGCCTCGCGCGACATGTTCATCCTCAAGCAGGTGGTGTTCCTGTCGATCGCCGGCGCGATCGTGCTGGCGACCTCGATGCTCTCGCCCAGGGGGGTGCGCCGGCTGGCGCTCATCGGCTGCGTGGTCGCACTCGGGCTGACGGCGATGACCCTGGTGCATGGCGTCGAGATCAAGGGCGCGCGGCGCTGGATCGCGCTGCCGATGATGTCGATCC
>CAZZZA010000156.1:0-6401 GCA_964658455.1 uncultured Lichenihabitans sp. | reverse complement strand
CCGCTACGCCGCGGGCAGCGGCGATTCAGGCGAGTCCGTCATCGTCACCGGCACCAGGAACCTGGGCAAGAAGGCCCGCGACAGCACCAGCCCGATCGACGTGATCTCGGCCGCCACCCTGACCCGTTCCGGGCAGACCAACCTGTCGGACCAGCTCAACCGCACCGATCCGTCGATCAGCATCCAGGCCTACGGCGCCGACACCCAGGCGCTGGTCGCCGCGATCCGTCTGCGCGGCCTCAGCCCCAACGACGTGCTGGTGCTGATCGACGGCAAGCGCCGCCACGCGACCGCCAACATCACCGCCGACGCCGGCCCGGAACAGGGCGCCACGCCGGTCGATCTGAACATGATCCCGGCCGCGGCGATCGACCATATCGAGATCCTGCGCGACGGCGCCGCGGCGCAGTACGGCTCCGACGCGATCGCCGGCGTGGTCAACATCATCATGAAGAAGACCACCACCGGCGGCACCGCCACCGCCTTCACCGGCGCCGACGCCTATAACGGCGATGGCTGGCAGTATCAGCTCGACGCCGACCACGGCTTTTCGTTCGGCAATGACGGCTACGTGCATGTCGGCGCGCAGATGTACCATACCGACCATTTCGTCACCCAGACGGTCGACGATCGCAGCTCGGCCTTCACGCCGGGCGGCTTCACCACGCCGGCGAACTCGAACAAGATCAACGGCCTGCCGGAGGAGACCCGCGAGACGCTCAGCGTCGATTTCGGCAAGACGCTGGTGCAGGACGTGTTCGGCGGCATCCAGGGCTACGGGCTGGTCACCTACGGCCATCGCCATAGCGAGGCGTACGAGAACTACCGCACGCCGAGCAAGATCCCCTCGATCTATCCCTACGGCTTCTCGCCGCTGGAGACCGACGAGGAGAACGACTTCGCCGCCACGCTGGGCGTGAAGGCCGATGATTTCTACGGCTTCCACGTCGATCTCAGCAGCACCTACGGCCAGGACGGCACCGCGATCGGCAACAAGAACACCGGCAATCCCAATCTCGTCGCCTCGACGGTCTCGATCGACGGCTACCCGCCGGGCTTCACGCCGACCACGGTGCTGGCGCAGAGCCAGACCAACGCGCAATGGACCAACAACCTCGATTTCAGCAAGCCGTTCGCCGCCTTCGGCAAGAAGATGAACATCGCGTTCGGCGCCGAGGAGCGCTCCGAGGTCTATGCGCTGGGCGCGGGTTCGCCCGCCTCGACCGTGCTCGGCGGCACCCAGGGCTTCGCCGGGCTGCTCCCCGCCAATGCCGGGCGTTTCTCGCGCAACGTCTGGGCGGGCTACATCGATTACGACGTGCATCCGCTCGAGCACTGGGACATCGATTTCGCCGGCCGCTTCGAGCACTACACCGACGCCGGCGACACCGAGAACGGCAAGATCTCCAGCCGCTACGACTTCACCAAATGGCTGGCGCTGCGCGGCACGATCAGCAACGGCTTCCGCGCGCCGACGCTGGCGGAGGAGAACTACAGCTCGCTCAACGTCTCGCCCACCGGCGCCAGCGGCATCCTCGCCACCACCTCGAAGGGCGCGCAGTCGATCGGCGCGGTGCCGCTGAAGGCCGAACGGTCGACCAACGGCAGCGTCGGCCTGGTGCTGCAACCGCTGAGCAATCTGAGCGTGACCGCCGACATCTACCAGATCAACATCCGCGACCGCATCGTCGGCGCCGGCGGCGAGACCGGCCTGGCGGCGGAGAACGCGATCGCCTCGACCGGCGCCAGCCTGCCGCAGGGCATCCAGCTCAACGACGTGTCGGCGTACTACTTCGCCAACGGCGCCAGCACCAGGACCCAGGGTCTCGACGTCAACGTCAACTACTTCACCGACCTGCGCCAGTACGGGACCGTCACCTGGACCGCGGGCATCGACCTCAACCGCACCCGCCTGCACCACAACGGCACCGACGCCAACGGCAACCCGTTCCTCACCGAGCAGGGCGTCAGCTACCTGACCACCGCCTCGCCGCGCTCGAAGATCATCCTCGACGCGTTCTGGAAGATCGGCCGGTTCGACGTCAATCTGCGTCAGACCCGCTACGGGCAGACCACCGACATGGTCACGTACGAGGACCTGGCGCCGGCGGCGCTGCAGTTCTCCGGCTCGCAGTTCGCGCAGTTCGTCAACGCGCCGGAATGGCTCACCGATCTCGAGGTCGGCTACCAGCTCACGCCGCGCCTGCATCTGGCGATCGGCGCCAACGACATCTTCGACGTCAAGCCGCGCAAGCTGCCGCCGGAACTGTCGTATCTGAACGTCGCCTTCTACGACCAGACCTCCTCGACGGTGCCGATCAACGGCGGGTTCTATTACGGCCGGCTGAACATCAGGTTCTGACCTCGGCGGCCTGCCGCGCATAGCGGCGGGCCAGCGCCGCGCACACGAACAGCTGCAGCTGGTGGAACATCATCAGCGGCAGCACGATCTGTCCGACCATCGGCGCCGGGAACAGCACGCCCGCCATCGGCACGCCGGATGCCAGCGTCTTCTTCGAGCCGCAGAACACGATCGCGATCTCGTCCGGCCGCGAAAAACCCAGCGCCCGGGCGCCGAGCCGGGTGACGGCCAGCACGATCGCCAGCAGCACGGCGTCGGCCAGGAACACCAGCCCGAGCTGCGAGGGCGGCACCGCCCGCCACAGTCCCGCCACCACCGCGGCGCTGAAGGCGGTATAGACCACGATCAGGATCGAGCCGCGATCGGTGAAGCCCAGCAGCGTCTTGTTGCGGACCGCCCAGGCGCCGATCCAGGGCTGCAGCAGCTGCCCGGCCAGGAACGGCACCAGCAGCTGCAGCACGATGTCCAGCACCCCGCTGCCGGAAAGCGAAGTGCCGCCGCGCGTGGCGCCCGATAGCACCAGGCCGGTCAGCAGCGGCGTGAGCAGGATGCCGAGCAGGTTGGACGCGGTGGCGGAGCAGACCGCGGCCGGGACGTTGCCGCGCCCGATCGAGGTGAAGGCGATCGAGGACTGCACGGTCGAGGGCAGCACGCAGACGAACAGCACGCCGAGCCACAGCGCCGGCGTCAGCAGGTCGGGAAACGCCCGGTGCAGCGCCAGGCCGAGCAGCGGGAACAGCCCGAAGGTGCAGGCGAGGATCGCCAGATGCAGCCGCCAGTGCGACAGGCCGACCAGCACCGCCGCGCGCGACAGCCGCGCGCCCTGCAGGAAGAACATGAGCGCGATCGCGGCGATGGTCAGCGCGTGCAGCACCGGCACCGCGGCGCCCCTGCACGGCAGGAACGAGGCCAGCAGCACCGAGGCGATCAGCGCCAGCAGGAACGGGTCGGGCTTGAACATGGCGGCAGGCTCCGGACGGCACGCCATCCAGCCACGCGATTGCAACCCCGAGACGGCTGCGCCACCCTAGCAAGGTGAAGAACCATCCCGCCATCCTGGGCCTTGGCGCCGCCCTCCTTCTCGTCCTCGCCAGCCACGGGGTGCACGCGGCCCCGCTCGATCTGCCGGATGGCTGCGCGCTGGCGCATGCCGAGCTGCATGGCGGCGGCGGCGGCTTCGAGGCGGCGGGGCTGGAGGTGACCCTGCCGGGCCAGCCCGGTGCGGCGCTGCACGCGGCGCATCTGAGCGCAGCGCTGCAAGGGGCGAGCCTGCCCGCCGGCGCGCTGCAGCAGGCGAGCACCGCCGCCGCCGCCGGCCTGGTCGCGGCGATCGCCGGCCATCGCGACGGTGCCTGCCAGGACGGCGCGCTCCGCGACGCCACCGCGCCGCTGGCCCGGGCGATCGGCCATGGCGGCCATGCCAGCTTCACCTGGACCGGCGTGTCGGTGCGCGCCCAGGGCAGGCGGTTCGGCGCCCGCCGGCTCGCCATCAGGCTCGACGGCGCCGGCGAGGCCGCGCGGTTGACGCTGTCGGTGGACCAGGCGGTGTCGAACGACCCGGCGGCGGGGCTGCTGCCGGAGGCGATCGTCGCGCGGGCCTCGCTGCCTGCATCGCAGATCCCGGCGCTGCTGTCAGCGACCGGCGGCCACGGCGCGCCGGTCGATGTGACGATCGAGCATGCGGAGGCCAGGCGTGGCGAGACCAGCCTGGACGGGCAAGGCCAGATCAGGGTCGCCGCCACCCCGTCGCAGAGCGAGGGCGCCGGCCATCTCACCGCGCACGGCTACGACGCGCTGCTCGACGCCGCCGGCAGCCCGGGCCTGGAGCGGCTGCGGACCGCGCTGTTCCTGGCCAAGCTGGTGGCGCACCGACAGGGCGACCAGGCGGACTGGGACCTGTCCTGGAGCCAGGGCACGCTGATGGTCAACAACGTGCCGCTGCCGCTCAGGTAGCGGCGCGGACCGCGGTCAGTAGACGCCGCCGCCCTTGGCGGCCGGGCTGCCGCGGCCGTAGCGCTGCGCCAGCGCATCGGCGCCGCGCGCCAGCAGGCCGACATCGCTGCCGACGGCGACGAAGCTGGCGCCGAGATCGATCGCGCGCTGGATCAGCGCCGGGTCGCTCATCAGGATGCCGGCCGCCTTGCCGGTGGCGACGATGCGTCGGACGCCGTCATCGATCGCCGCCTGCGCGGCCGGCGCGGTCGGATCGCCGAGATGGCCCAGCGACGCCGACAGGTCGGCGGGGCCGATGAACAGGCCGTCGATGCCCGGCACGGCGGCGATCGCCTCCAGGTTCTCGAGGCCGCGCGCGGTCTCGACCTGCACCAGCAGGCAGATGTCGGCATCGGCGCCGGCGAGGTAGCCGGGCTGGCGATCGAAGCCGGAGGCGCGGGCGACCGCGGCGCCGACGCCGCGTATGCCCCGCGGCGGGTAGCGCACCGCAGCGACCAGCGCGCCGGCCTGCTCCGCGGTCTCGACCATCGGGATCAGCAGCGTCTGCGCGCCGATATCGAGGAGCTGCTTGAGCATCCACGCCTCGCCGGCGACCGCGCGCACGATCGGCTGCGAGGCGGAGCCGGCGAGCGCCTGCAGCTGCGACAGGATCGAGCGCAGATCGTTCGGGCCGTGCTCGCCGTCGATGGTGAGCCAGTCGAAGCCGGCGCCGCCGCAGAGTTCGGCGGTGTAGGGGCTGGCCAGCGACAGCCAGAGGCCGATCTGCAGCTCCTTTGCCAGGAGCTTGGTCTTGAACGCGTTCATGCTGCCTTGGCCTGTTCCGCGAGTTGATTGAGACGCCCGACGATGTCGCGCGCCAGCCCGATGCGTTGCGCGGTGGTCATCTCGCGCGCGATCGCCAGCTTGTGGTCCGGGCGCAGGCGCATGTCGCTGCCCTTGGCGCCGATCAGCGAGACCAGGCCGGCGGGGTTGCGGAAGCTGTTGCCGCGGAACTGCACCACCATGCCTTTCGGGCCGGCCTCGAGCTTCTCGACCCCCGCCGCGCGGCAGAGACGCTTGAGCGTCACCACCTGCAGCAGGTTCTCGACCTCCTCGGGCATCTTGCCGAACCGGTCCACCAGCTCGGCGGCCATCGCCTCGGTCTCGGCGTCGCCCGGCAGCGCGCCGATGCGCCGGTACAGGCCCAGCCTGACCGGCAGGTCGGCGACGTAGCTCTCCGGGATCAGCACCGGCAGGCCGAGCACGATGCTGGGCGTCCAGTCGCGGTCGAGCGCCCGTCGCTTGCCCTTCTCGCGTCGCAGGTCGGCGACCGCATCCTCGAGCATCTGCTGGTAGAGTTCGATGCCGACCTCGCGTATGTGCCCGGACTGCTCGTCTCCGAGCAGGTTGCCGGCGCCGCGCAGGTCGAGATCGTGGCTGGCCAGGGTGAAGCCGGCGCCGAGCTGGTCGAGCGTCTGCATCACCTCGAGCCGCTTCTCCGCCGCCGCCGACAGGCGGTGCTGCTGCGGCCAGGTCAGGTAGGCATAGCCGCGCTGCTTGCCGCGGCCGACGCGGCCGCGCAGCTGGTAGAGCTGGCCCAGGCCGAACATGTCGGCGCGATAGATCAGCAGCGTGTTCACCGCCGGCATGTCCAGCCCGCTCTCGACGATGTTGGTCGAGAGCAGGATGTCGTACTTGCCGTCGCCGAACTCGGTCATCACCCGTTCGAGTTCGGTGGGGGTCAGGCGGCCATGCGCCTGCACCAGCCGCGCGTCCGGCACGATCTCGCGCAGCCGCTCGCCCATCCGGTCGAGATCCTCGATCCGCGGCACCACGCAGAACACCTGGCCGCCACGGAAGCGCTCGCGCTGCAGCGCCTCGCGGATCACCACGCTGTCGAACGGCATGATGAAGGTCCGCACCGCCAGCCGGTCGGCGGGCGGGGTGGCGATCAGGCTCATCTCGCGCACCCCGGTCAGCGCCAGCTGCAGGGTGCGCGGGATCGGCGTCGCCGACAGGGTCAGCACATGGACGTCCTCGCGCAGCGCCTTGAGCTTCTCCTTGTGGGCGACGCCGAAATGCTGCTCCTCGTCGACGATCAGCAGGC
>CAZZZA010000155.1:0-6495 GCA_964658455.1 uncultured Lichenihabitans sp. | reverse complement strand
ACAGCAGCGCGCGCCGCAGCGGCACCACTGCCAGCAGCGCCGCCGGGAGCAGCAGCAGCACCGCCAGCACGGTCAGGGTGGCGACGCCGGCGACGTGCAGCGCTGCTCCCGCCACCAGCCAGACCGCCAGCAGCCCGAGCCAGACGGTCGCCGGCACCGCGAGGAAGGTCAGCGCGAACACGCCGACCAGAAACGCCAGGATCCAGAGTAGCATGCTACGCTCCCTTGCCAGGACACCGCTCAGGCGGCGGCGTCCGCCTCACCCAATCGATCGCCGGCCGCGCCGGATGGCTGCGTCGCCAGTTCCTGTGTGGCCAGCGCGAACACCGCGGAGAAGATGCGGGTGCGGTCCCTGGCCGGCGGCGGCGCCATCAGCGCCCCGGTCAACAGGCTGCCGAGGCTGCCGAGCAGGCGCGCGTCGCGGATCTCCGGCGCGCTGGCGCCACGGTCGAACGCGGCCAGCAGTTCGGGCAGATCACCGCCGGCGATCAGACCCGCCACGGCGCGCAGCACCACGACCAGGCGCAGTTTCAGGTCCGGCCGCGGCAGATCGGGGAGCACGCGGGCGAACGCCTCGACAAAGCGCGCGCCGGTGGCATCGTAGCGCTGACGCAGGAATTCCACCGTGAACGGCGCGCTGTCGGAATAGGCGCGGCCGAGGAAGCGCAGCCGCATCAACGCCTCCGGCCCGGCCTCGTTGGCCTGGCGCAGCGCCGGCACGAACATGGCGGCCAGCAGATGCTCGCAACTCAGGCTGTCGCCGGGAAAGGCGCGCTCGCAGGCCTCGAGCAGGGCCAGCCGCTCGGCGTTCAGCGGGTCCAGGCGGCGTGCCAGAACGGCGGCGAGCAGACGCTCCTTGCCGCCGAAATGATAGTTCACGGCGGCGATGTTCACCGCTGCCAAGCCGGTCACGGCGCGGAGCGACATCTGCTCCGCGCCGTGCTCGATGAACAGCCGGTCGGCCGCGTCGAGCAGACGGGTCTTGGTGTCGCCTTCGGCCACAGCGCGGGACCTGGGTGTTCGCGTCGCCATTATGCCTGGCACCCTGGACCCGTTCGCATCGGAAATCAAGCGGTCGTTTGAAACGTCTGTCTGCGCATGCTCAGCCCGCCTTGAGGTGCGGACCGATCAGCGTCAGATCCTCGGCGGAGAGCCGGTCGGCGGCGGTCCAGGCCTGATGCCAGTACGGGTAGAGCAGCGGCGGGCGGCTGACCTCCTCGAGCCGCGCCAGCTCGTCCGCGCTCAGCGTCAGCTCGGCGGCCTTGAGGTTGTCGGCGAGCTGCGCGTCGGTCCGGGCGCCGATCACCACGGTGCTGACCGCCGGACGGGTGAGCAGCCAGGCCAGCGCCACCTGCGCCGCCGACACGCCATGCGCCTCGCCGATCGAGACCAGCACCTCGACGATGTCGTAGAGCGCCTCGGTGTCGCGGACCGGCGGCTCCTTCCACTCCGCGAGCTGGCGGGTGCCCTGCGGGCTGTCCTTGCCGCGACGGTGCTTGCCCGACAGCAGGCCGCCGGCCAGCGGGCTCCACACCATCACCCCGAGCCCCTGATCGAGCGATGCCGGGATCAGCTCGTATTCCGCCTCGCGCGCCTGCAGCGTGTAGTGGATCTGCTGGCTGATCGGCCGCACGAGATGCTCGCGCTCGGCGATGCCCATCGCCTTCATCAAGTGCCAGGCCGAGAAGTTGGAGATGCCGACATAACGGACCTTGCCGGACCGGACCAGGTGATCGAGTGCCGCCATCGTCTCTTCCAGCGGCGTGACGCCGTCGCGCTCGTGCAGCTGGTAGAGATCGAGATAGTCGGTGCGCAGCCGCTTCAGGCTCGCCTCGCAGGCGCGGATCAGATGGTGGCGCGACGAGCCCGCATCGTTCGGACCGCTGCCCATCGGAAAGCGCGCCTTGGTAGTGACCAGCACGCCGTCGCGCTTGCCTTCCAGCGCCTCGCCGACGATCTCCTCGGACAGCCCGTTCGAATAGATGTCGGCGGTGTCGATCAGGTTGATCCCGGCATCGAGGCAGAGATCGATCTGCCGCCTGGCGCCGGCGAGATCGGTCGCGCCGACCTTGGCGAACGGACCGGTCCCGCCGAACGTCATGGTCCCCAGGGTGAGGGTCGACACTTTGAGACCGGAGCGGCCGAGCGGGCGATACTGCATGAATCGTCATCCTGGTTATGGTCCAGTTCAAGCGTCCGGGAGCCGTCCAGGTTCCAGGATACGCCGTCGCTGCTTGACCCGATTTACAATGCCGGCGCTCAATCGGTCTACAGATTTACAGCGTCACAGTATTCGCCACGCTTCTTCATTGAACGATCAGCGGGCGCCGCCGTAGATAGTGGCGTGCGGACCAGACGACGGTCCAGTAATCAGGAGCTACTCTGATGCGTGACGACTTCGACGATGGCCTGATCCACAACCATGGCTGGGCAAAGGGCGGCGACAGGATCCGTTACACCGCCTACCCGGTTGCCGACGTCAGCGCGATCCGGACCGTCAGCACCGTGCAGTACGACGATCTGGTGCATCCGGCCGACTGACCGGCCGCCGCACGACGCCCACCCGTGCCGGGTCAGGGCGTCCCGGGCACGCGGTTGCCGGTGATGCCGTTCAGGACCAGGCCGACATGCAGCTCGATGATGTCGGCCTGGCCGAGCCGTCCGCCCGGCCGATACCAGATGCCGGCGCCGTTGAGCATGCCGATCACCGCATAGGCCGCGATCCTGGTGTCCGGCATCCCCATTGTGCCCTCGGCGACCCCAGCATCCAGGATGGCGATCAGGAGCGCCTCGTAGGCGACACGCAGGGCCACGATCGCCTCCCGATCGTTCGGGGTCAGAGCGCGCAACTCCGACGTGACGATCGCCGCCTCGCGCCGCCTGGACAGCAGCGCGCGCAGGTGGTGGGTGATGAAGCGGCGCAGCCGCTCCGTGGCCGGCAGCGTGTCGTCGCCGAGCGTGCCGCGCATGGTCTCGATCAGTTCGCGCATCTGCGCGACGATGATCTGGAACAAAAGGTCCTGCTTGGTCGCGATGTGGTTGTAGAGCGACGCCGGCTGCACACCCACCGCGGTAGCCAGCCGGCGCAGGCTCATCGCCTCAAAACCATGGTCGAAGATCAGCTGCAGGCCGGCGGCGCGGATCGCCGCGGCGGTCTTCGCGCCGTCGGCGCCGACCGTCCGGCTCACGGCGCGCTTGGTTCAGTCATGGAACGGGTCGGTGGTGACCCGGTTCGCGAGCAGGCAGGCGTCGGCGACCATGCGCAGCGGCCGGCTGTCGACATCCGATCGCCGTTCGGCGAGCAGCATGGCGAACGTCTCGTAGATCATCGGATATTCGCGCGATTCGGCCTGCACCACCGCGGCCCCGTCGACTGACAGCGTCGCGCCGCCGGCCGCGAGATGCAGTGTCTGGCGGTCCTCGGTCTCGATGGTGATCTCCCAGTGCTGCTCGCCCTGTTTGCGCCAGTCGAACACGGCGTCGAGATCCGGGGCGGCGTCGGCGGAATGGCCCGCAACGCCGAACCGGATCCTGGCGCCGATTGGCGTCTGGCAGTTCGACGGCACCTCGAGCGTGGCCTCGGCGACGAACAAGGGCTGGTCGACGATGGCGGTCACGATCGACAGCGCGTTGATCCCGGGATCGAACACGCCGAACCCGCCCGGCTGCCAGATCCAGGCCTGGCCCGGATGCCAGCGGCGCACATCCTCGCGCCAGTCGACCGCCAGGCGGCACACACGCCGGCCCTGCAGACGCCGCCTCGCCTCGATGACGGCGTCGTTGAAGCGCGAATGCCAGGTGGCGAACAGCACCCGGCCGGCGGCGGCGGCATGCTCTGCCAGCGCGTCGATCTCGCCCAGTGTCGCCGCCGGCGGCTTCTCGATCAGCACGTCCCGGCCCGCCGCCAGCGCCGCATGGACGAGCTCGGTGCGCCCGGCCGGCGGCGTGCAGATCGCCAGCACGCCGACATCGGGCATGGCGGCGAACAGCGCGTCGAGATCGGCAAACACCGGCAGACCGTCGAGGCTGGCGCCGCGCCGGCTGACGATCGCCGCCAGCTCGAACGCCGGATTGCCCCGGATGGCCGGGACATGCTGGTCGGTGGCGATCTTGCCGAGACCGACGATGGCGATGCGATGGCGGCTGGGCATGGGGGTGTCTGTCTCCGGTTGTGGGCGGCGCGGTCAGGCGGCCAGGGCGCCCCGCCTGCCGGCGACCGCCACCAGCACCCGCTGTAGCACGATGAAGCCGAACAGCAGCGCGCCCACCGCGATCTTGGTCCACCAGGACGAGAGCGTACCGTCGAAGCTGATGTAGGTCTGGATCAGGCCCTGGATCAGCACGCCGACGAAGGTCCCGAAGATGGTGCCGACGCCGCCGCTGAGCAGGGTGCCGCCGATCACCACCGCGGCGATGGTGTCGAGTTCGACCCCGGTCGCCGCGAGCGACGAGCCGGCCCCGGTATAGAAGGAGAACACGATCCCGCCGAGGCCGGCGAGCAGCGACGACAGGGTGTAGATGCCGATCGTGGTGCGGCCGATCTTCACGCCCATCAGTTCCGCCGAGACCCGGTTGCCGCCGAGCGCGTAGATGTCGGTGCCGAAACGGGTCCGGTGCGCGATCACCATGCCGATGCCGACCACCAGGAGCATGATGATGGCGATCACCGACAGCCGGCCATGTCCTGGCAGCGTCACCGCGTGACGATAGAGCTGGGTATAGAGCGGGGCGCTGATCGGGATCGAGTCCGTGGTCAGCACGAAGCACATGCCGCGCGCGAAGAACATGCCAGCCAGGGTCACGATGAACGGCGGCAGACGAAAGAAATGGATCAGCGCCCCCATCGCGGCGCCGAACAGGCCGGCGACCACCAGCGCGATCGCGAACGCCGCGAACGGCGCCACATGGTCGCGTTCGATCAGGATCGCCAGCAGCACCGCGGTGAAGGCGATCACCGAGCCGACCGAGAGATCGATCCCGCCCGACAGGATCACGAACGTCATGCCGACGGCGACGATGCCGAGGAAGGCGTTGTCGGTCAGCAGGTTGGCGAACACGCGCGTCGAGGCGAAATGCGGGAACTGCAGCGAGCACAGGAGCGACCCGGCCAGGAAGGTCGCGATCGTCACCATCAGCGGCAGCAATCTGAGGCTCATCGCGCCAGCCTCCCGGTCCTGGAAAGACGTTGCCTTACCGGCGGCGATTGCAGCAGCAGCACCGCCAGCACCACCACGGCCTTGACGATCAGGTTGTATTCCGGACGGATCCCCGACAGCAGGATGCCGGTATTCATCGCCTGGATGATGATCGCGCCCAGCACCGACAGGACCAAGCTGAAGCGGCCACCGAACAACGAGGTGCCGCCCACCACCACCGCGAGGATGGCGTCGAGTTCCAGCCACAGCCCGGCATTGTTGGCATCCGCGCCCTTGATGTCGGCGGCCACCACCAGACCCGCCAGCGCCGCGCACAGCCCGCTGGCGACGTAGGCGGCGACCAGCACCACCCGCGCCCCGACGCCGGCATAGGCGCTGGCGCGTTCGTTGGCCCCGACGGATTCGATGAACAGCCCGAGCGCGGTCCGACGCGTCAGCAGGCCCAGCAGCAGCGCGACCGCCGCCACCAGCACCACCGGCGTTGGCATGCACAGCACCGAGCCGGTGCCGACGAAGCCGAGCGCGCGGCTGTCGAAGGTCACGATCTGGCCGCCGGTGACGAGCTGGGCGATGCCGCGACCGGCCACCATCAGAATCAGCGTGGCGACGATCGGCTGGATCCGCAGCAGCGCCACCAGCACCCCGTTCCAGAGACCGCAGGCCAGCCCGGCCGCCATGGCGGCGGCAAACGCGACGGCGACCGGCGCGCCGGAATTGACCAGGGTGGCGGCCACCGCGCCGCTGATCGCCATCACCGCGCCCACCGACAGGTCGATCCCGCGCGTCGCGATCACCAGCGTCATGCCGAGCGAGAGCAGCGCCACCGGCGCGCCGCGGTCGAGCACGTCGATCAGGCTGCCGAACAGCCGGCCATCGACCAGCTGCAGATGGAAGAAGCCGGGCGAGACCATGCGGCAGGCGAGCAGCACCGAGGCCAGCGCGAGCAGCTGCGGCCAGCCGGCAAACCGGGCGCGCCGCAGCACGGCGCCCTTCTGGCGCGTGACGGGAGCGGTCGCGTCCATCAGGCCGCACCCGCGATCGAGCGCATCATCGACGCCACGCTGACCTGCTCGCCCTGGAGTTCCGCGACATGGGCGCGGTCGCGCAGGATGACGACACGGTCCGAATAGCCGACGATCTCCTCGAGTTCCGACGAGATCACCAGCAGCGCCAGCCCATCGTCGCACAGGCTCTCGATCAGCCGGATGATCTCGGCATGGGCGCCGACATCGATGCCGCGGGTCGGCTCGTCAAGGATCAGGAATTCGGGTTCGGTCGCCAGCCAGCGCGCCAGCAGCGCCTTCTGCTGGTTGCCGCCCGACAGCATGCCGATCGGCTT
>CAZZZA010000154.1:0-6537 GCA_964658455.1 uncultured Lichenihabitans sp. | reverse complement strand
GCGCGAACTCCTCCTTCTGCTCGCCGGTGCCGTTGGCGAAGCCGCGCGCCGACAGCCCGTACTGCTGCCCCTTGGCGACGGCGCGGAAATAGCTGGCGCCGAGGAACACCGCGATCTCGTCGAAATAATCCGGCCGGTTCACCGGGTAGTGGATGCGAAACCCGGCGAAGCCCAGCTGGTCCGCGACGCGCAGCTTCGGATCGTCGTAGGTGAACAGGTCGGGATCGTAGCCGACCCGCGCCGCCTGGCCGTTCTGCACCTCGAACATGTCGATGCGCGGCCGGTAGAGGAAGCCGCGCGGCAGGAACTCGACCTGGAATGCCAGACCCTGGCCGCGCCAGAGCGCGCTCTCCTTCTTGAACCGCACGCCGCGATACTGGTCGAAGCTCATGGCGTCGATCGCCTTGGGCAGATGCTCGTCCGGGCCCTGATAGCCATGCCGGGCCATCGCCTGGGCCAGGCGGCGCACGGTGGCGCCATCGAACGGGCCGGGGGCGGCGACATCGGCGGCGGGCGCGGCGGCGCGGGCCCTGCCGGCGCCGAGCACCGCGAGCGTCGCGCCGGCGCGGACCAGGTCACGTCTGGACAAACTCAAGCCTGTATCCTTTCTCGACCCGTCGGCGGGCGACCGACGGCTGAGTAACAGCGGGGCAGACGCGTGGCAATTTGATGGTGGCTCCTTACGGGATTGCATTGATAATCACGATCTGCAATCGTCAGTTAAGAATTGCACTATCGGACCGGTTTTATGATGACGAAACAGGCAGGATCGGTCGCTTCCCTCGCCGCCGCGCTGCTGCTCGGCGGCGGCGGCGCCGCCCACGCGCAGGGACATTCGGCGACGCTGCGCACCACGCCGCAATTCTCGGCGTTACCGCAGACCCGCAACAACCCGAGCAAGGCGCAGGCGCCGCTGTCGATCCATACCGGCGACTGGGGCGTGTTCAACCAGCTCGACGGCTCCCCGGCCGGGTTCGGGCCGGTGGCCCGCTACGGCGCGTCGCGCTGGGCCGAGGACTGGTCGGTGCTGCGCGATCCGGCCTTGCGCTCGGATGCGTTCGATCCGCTCAAATTCATCGCCCTGAACCGGTCCGACAGCGTCTATCTCACGCTGAGCGGCGAGAGCCGGCTCAAGAACTGGTTCGAGAACCGGCCGTTCCTGGGCCAGCAGAAACCCGACGATTCCGGCCGCATGACGCTGCGCAACCTGTTCGGCGCCGACCTGCATCTCGGTTCGCACCTGCGCGTCTATGGCGAGCTGGTCAATGGCGACGCCGGGGGATGGAACGCCTACGGCTACAACGCGACCTACCGCACCAGGCTCGACGTGCAGCAGCTGTTCGTCGAGGCGAAGGCCACGCTCGCCGGCGCGAAGACCGGGATCATGGTCGGGCGCCAGGAGTTCCTGGATGCGCCGAACTACGTGCTGTATCTGCGCGAGACCCCGGACCTGCCGCTGTCCTGGAACGGCGTGCGCGGCTATGCGGTCTGGCCGCGGATACGGCTCGATGCGTGGGATTTCACGCAGACCAACACCACGCCGAACGCGCTGTTCCACGACAACGAGAACTACAATGCGCGGCTCTATGGCGGCTACGGCTCCTACGCGGTGCCGGACTTCACGCTGCTCAGCCAGCCCGGCCGCGTGTTCGTCGACCTGTTCTATATCGGCTACCTGCTGGGCGGCACGCCGGCGGCGATCGCGACCGGCAGCCAGGGCGGCACCCAGGCCGGCTCCACCACCCGCGACAATATCGGCACCAGGATCTGGGGCCGGGCCGGACCGATCGAGTTCTCGATCGGCGGGCTGCACCAGGGCGGCGCGTTCAGGCCGGCACGGAGCACGCAATCGCGCGACGTCGATGCCTATTCGATCAACAGCTTCGTCGGCTACCGGTTCGGATCACGCTACGGACGGCCGCTGATCGGCATCCAGTCCGACCTGTTCTCCGGCGGAAACGACAAGAAGACCACCGGCAGCGTCGGCACCTATCTCGTGCCCTACAACCCGTCGAGCAACTATCTCGACACCACCACATACTTCGCGGAATCGAACCTGGTCAGCATCGCGCCGACGATCGAGGTCACGCCCAGCGGCACCACCCTGCTGCGGTTCCGGGTGCCGATCCTGTGGCGCGACAGCACCAACGACACGATCTACGGCTCCGGCAGGATCTATCCGTTCCGCAGCAGCTTCAGCGGCGGTTTCGTCGGCACCGTGCCGCAGGTCAATTTCGCCTGGCGCATCACCCGGCACCTGACCTGGAGCCACGATCTGGCCCGCGCGTTCGTCTCCAGATCGTTGCAGAAAGCCGGCGCCTCAGACGGCACCTACTATCTCTCGACGCTGGCGTTCCGCTTCTGAGCGGCGGTCGCCGCCGCCCGTAGGCCCAAACCGGAGCCGTTGGCGGGCGTTGGCCCGCCATCGTCATTCGGAGCCGCCGCTGTTGCCCCATCGCCAGATCGCCCGCCATCTCGCCCCTGCCCTGCTCTGCCTGTCGGCCACGGCCTGCGCGATCCAGGATCACCGCATCGCCGACCAAGCCCGCAGGTCGCTGCTGGGGCTGAGCGAGGTCGAGCTGCAATCGTGCCTCGGCGTGCCGGACCAGCATGCGAGCTTCGGCGCCACCGACATCCTGACCTATTACGCGACCTCGAGCAGTTCGATGAGCTATTCGCTGCCGATCGTCGGCGGGCTGGGCTTCTCCAATGGCGGCTATTGCCACGCCACCTTCCGCCTCGATGGCGGCCGGGTCAGCCGGATCCTCTATTCCGGCGAGAAGAACGCCACCCTGGCCCCGGACGCCTATTGCGCGCCGATCGTGCGGAGCTGTCTGGCCTGGCAGGCAGCACACCCGGCAGCGGCGACCAGCGCTGGCGCCGGCGAAACGCCCACGGCGCAGACCTCGTCCAGCCCGGCCCGGACCATCCCGCCGGGGGCCGCGAACGGCGCGCCGCAGCCCGGCGCCTCGGTGGCGGGCTTTCCCGCCAACACGCCGACGGCGACGCCGAGATAGCGCGGCGCGCCGCCCGGCCGGCGGTCAGACGACGACCTTCACGCCCTTCCAGAACGCCACCCGGTCCTTGATCTCGGCGGCGGCCGGCTTCGGATCCGGGTAGAACCAGGCGGCGTTCTCGTTCACGGCGTCACCGACCGCCACCGAATGGTAGTGCGCGGTGCCCTTCCAGGGGCAGCCGGTGGTGTGGGTGCTGGGACGCAGCAGATCCCCACGCACGCTGTCGGCAGGGAAATAGGCGTTGCCCTCGACGGTGACGATGTCATCGCTCTCGGCAATCACATGGTCTTTCCAGATCGCCCGCATGGTCGTCTCCTTGGCTAGGCGGCCCATCATCGTCTCGCCGCCGGGCCCGTGCAACCGCGACGACGCGGCTCACGCCGCGGCACTTTGCGTCGCCGTGGCGGCCGGGTCCGGGTTGAGCGCCAGCACGATGTCGTGGATGTCGCGGTCGAGCATTTCCAGCGTGAAGCGCGGCAGCGGCCCGGAATGGTCGGCGAGCGCCCGCAGCGCCGCCGACAGGCGGCCGGCCTCGGCGATGCCGTGCGCGGGATCGTGCGTGCGGGACAGCGCCTCCTGGTCCAGCGCCGCGCGGATCGCCGCGAACGCCGCGGAGACCGCCGCCGAGACCCCCAGCAGCTCCGGCAGCGGCACCGCGTCCGGCCCCTCGGCCTGCAGCGTCTCGTCGAGCGCGCGGGCGACGAACAGCACGTCGCTCTGCAGCCGCCGCAGCATCGGCACCAGCCGCACCAGCAGCGGCTCGGACTGGTCGATCGATCCCAGACGCTCGCGCTTGGCCTCGGCGACGGCGACCGCCAGCGCCTTCAGCGCCTCGGAGCTGGCGTCGTTGAGCCGCTCGACATCCTGCATCGCCATCCGCTCGGCCAGCACCGCGGACTGGGTGGCATCGAGCGTGCGCATCATCGCCGACGCCGCCTGGAAGGTCTGCGCCCTCGCCTTGGCGCGGAACACCACGAACGACACCACCAGCGACACCGCGGCGCCGACCAGGATCGCCAGGGTGCGGTCGATCGGCCGGCTGAACGGGTCGGCGCCGGATGCGGGGAACAGGAACACCACCACCAGGGTGACGCCGGCCAGCCGCAGGTTGGGCCTGAACGCCGCCAGGATCGAGATCGGCACCAGCAGGCAGGCGAAGACCGGCATCCTCGGCAGCCCGGCCAGCGTCAGCGCGATCGCCGCGGCGCCGAACGCGGCGCCGACCAGGGTGCCGATGATCTGGTCGCGTCCGGCCTCGAAGGTGGCGCCGACCTTGGCCTGGGTGACGATCACCGCGGTGATCAGCGCCCAGGCCGGCTCGCCCAGATGCGCCAGCCTGGCGACGACGTCCGACAGGAACACCGACGCCAGCATGCGTGTCGCCTGACGCAGCTCCGGCGACCGGCCCAGGGAAGACAGCAGCGCGCGCATCGCCGCCGGTCTCTGGCCTCAGTCGCCATCCTTGCGCGATCCGCCGGATACGGTCTGGATCGGCAGCGGCACCCAGCGCTCGCCGTCGCTGTTCTGGATCAGCACCACCACCGAGGGGCGCTTCTGCCTGCGCGCGTCGTCGATCCTGGCCTGCACCTGCGCCGGCTGCGACACCTCGGATTGCTGCACCTCGACGATCACGTCGCCGGGATGGATGCCGCGGTCGGACGCGGTGCCGCCCTGCGTCACGTCCGTCACCACCACGCCCTTCTGGTTATCGGCGAGCTGGTATTGCTGGCGCGCCATGTCGTCGATCGCCGAGAGCTTCAGCCCGAGCCCGGACAGATCGACCGAAGCCGGCGCGTTCGGCTTCTTCGCCGGCGGGGCCGCGGGCTTTGGCGTATCCTCGGGGAACTCGCGGATCGTAACCTGGAGCGTCTGGGTCTTGTTGTCGCGCCACAGCACCACCGGCACGCTGTGCCCGACCGGGGTCTCGCCGACGATCCTGGGCAGGGTGCGGCCGTCGACATCCTGGCCGGCGACCTGCTGGATCACGTCGCCGTTGCGGATGCCGGCCTTGGCCGCCGGCCCGTCCGGCTCGACGCCGGCGATCAGCGCGCCCTTGGCCGATTTCAGGCCGAGGCTGTCGGCGATGTCCTGGGTGACGTCCTGGATCCGCACGCCGATCCAGCCGCGCCGCGCCTTGCCGTATTGCCGCAGCTGGTCGATCACCAGCCTGGCCTCGTTGGACGGGATCGCGAAACCGATGCCGATCGAGCCGCCGGACGGCGAATAGATCGCGGTGTTGATGCCGATCACGCCGCCATCCATGTCGAACAGCGGGCCGCCGGAATTGCCGCGGTTGATCGGCGCGTCGGTCTGGATGAAATCGTCGTAGGGGCCGCTATCGAGCGAGCGGCCGCGCGAGGAGACGATGCCGGCGGTGACGGTGCCGGACAGGCCGAACGGGTTGCCGATCGCCACCACCCAGTCGCCGACCCGGGCCTTGTCGCTGTCGCCGAACGCCACCGCCACCAGCGGCTTGGCCGGCTCGACCTTGAGCAGCGCCAGGTCGGTCTTGTCGTCGTGGCCGAGCAGCCGCGCCTTGAGCACCGTGTTGTCCTGCAGGGTGACGGTGATCGCGTCGGCGCCCTTGATGACGTGGTTGTTGGTGACGATCAGGCCGGACGGGTCGATCACGAACCCGGAGCCCAGGCTCTGCATCTTGCGCCCAGGCGGCACCGGCGCGCCGGGCGCGCCAGGGGTGCCGCCCTGGCCGTGCTTGTTCATGAAGTCGTGGAAGAACTTCTCGAACGGCGAGCCGGGCGGGAAGGTCGGGATCTGCGGCGCGTCGCCCTTGTGGTCGCCGCCGCCCGGCTTGCCGCCATCGCCGTCCTGGCCGCCATTATCCTTGGGCGCGGCATCGGGATCGTCGTCGCCGGTGCTGTCGTCGCTGACCGTCTCGGTCGACGAGATGTTGACCACCGACGGCAGCAGGCGCGCCGCGAGGTCGGCGAAGCTGTCGGGCGCGCCGCGCGCCAGGGCCGGGGTCGGCGCGGCGGACGGCAGCAGCACGGCGCCGGCGAGCACGGTCGCACAGGCCAGCAGCGCCGCGGGCAGGCGGCGGCGCCGCGGCAGGCCGGACGGGAAATCGGAACGCATGGGCTTTGGTGTCTCCTGGCCGGGCGGACTCTGCTCATGCGACAGCGCCGGCGACAAGTCCCCGACAGCGGCAGGCTTTTTCCGAGGCGGGTCAGCCGGTCGCGGCGCGTATCCAGTCCGCCGCCGCCGCGCCCAGCCGCGCATAGCCGGGATCGGTCATGTGCATCCCGTCCGGCGACAGACTCTCGATGGTGAAGTCGCCGGCGGCACACCAGGCCTGCATGCAGCGGTAGCGGGGAAACACCGGTATGCCGGCCGCCTCGGCGATCGCATGCAGGGTCTGCAGGAAGGCCGGCAGCGCCGGGCAGGCTTCGAGGGTGGTGCTGTATTGCTGGTCCATCAGCACCAGGTCGGCGCCGGTCCCGGCCAGCGTCGCCACGCCGCGTCGGGTCAGGCTGGCGAACCGCTCCAGCGGCACCGGGCGGAC
>CAZZZA010000153.1:0-6554 GCA_964658455.1 uncultured Lichenihabitans sp. | reverse complement strand
CTCGGCCTGACCATCGCCCGCGACATCATCCAGGCGCATGGCGGCGACATCTGGCTGGAGCGCAGCCCGCTGGGCGGCCTGCGGGCCAGGATCAGGCTGCCGATCTAGGGCGCCGTGCCAAACCGGAGAGTATTGAATGATCCCCCTGCGCCATGACCAGTTCGACGCCATCCGCGACGCCGGCCTCGCGATCCCGGCCTATGATCGCGGCGCCGTCACCGCCGGCATCGCCCATATCGGGGTCGGCAATTTCCACCGCGCGCACCAGGCGCTGGCGCTCGAGCGCGTGCTCGCCTTGCCGGGTCAGCAGGGCTGGGGGATCTGCGGCATCGGGCTCGGCGACAGCGCATCGTCACGGGCACGGGCCGGCGCGCTCGGCGCCCAGGACTGTCTCTACAGCCTGACCGAATATGATTTCGACGGCAGCGCCCGGACCAGGGTGATCGGCGCGCTGCTCGACTATCTGGTGGCGCGCGACGACCCGGGGGCGGTGCTCGACCGCCTTGCCGATCCGGCGATCCGCATCGTCTCGCTGACCATCACCGAGGGCGGCTACAATCTCGATGCCGACCGGCGGTTCCGCGCCGACACCGACGCGGTCCGCTACGACCTCGCGCATCCGGACGCGCCGCGCACCGCATTCGGCTACATCGTCGCTGCCCTGCGGCGCCGCCGCGCCGCCGGCATCGCGCCGTTCACGGTGATGTCGTGCGACAACCAGCGCGACAATGGCGCGGTCGCCAGGATCGCCGTCACCGGGTTCGCCCGCGCGCACGACCCGGAGCTGGCACGCTGGATCGAGGACGAAGTCGCCTTCCCGAACAGCATGGTCGACCGGATCGTGCCGACCATGACCGACGAGATGGCGGACGCGGTGCGCCGGCAGAGCGATCTCGACGACGCATCGCCGGTGGTCGCGGAGATCTTCTCGCAATGGGTGCTGGAGGACCGGTTCTGTAATGGCCGGCCGCCGTTCGAACAGGTCGGCGTGGAGCTGGTCGAGCAGGTCGCGCCGTACGAAGCGATGAAGGGCCGGCTGCTGAACGGCGCGCACATGATGCTGTGCTTCCCCGGCCTGCTGTCCGGCTACCGGCTGGCCGATGAGGCGATGCGCGATCCGGCGCTGGCGGCGATGGTCCGCCGATTCATGGAGTCCGACGTGCTGCCGGGGCTGGCTGGACCGCCAGGGGTCGACCTCGATGCCTATCGCGACACGGTGCTGCGCCGCTTCGCCAATCCGGCGATCGGCGACCGGCTGGCGCGCATCGCCAGCGACGGGGCGAGCAAGGTGCCGACATTCCTGACCGCGACCATCGGCGCGGCGATCCGCCAGGGCCGCGCGCTGGACCGGCTGGCGCTGCTTATCGCCTGTTTCGGCCTGTATTTCGCGGGGCGCGACGGCAACGGCGGGCGGTTCGATCCGCAGGAGCCGGCGGTCGAGGCCGCGGAACGCACAGCGATCGCCGCCGACCCGCGTGCGATTCTGCACGCCTCGTTCCTGTCGCATCTCGATCTGGACGGGTCACCGGCGTTCGTGGCGGCGTTCGACGGCGCGCTCGCCGCCGTCAGGGCCGGCAGCCTGCCGGCGCTGATCGCCGGCCTGGGTTGAGCCGGGTCAGCGGCCGGGCGGGCGCGATCCCGGCGGCGGTGCGCCGCCTTGTCGCCGTCGCGTCCGGCAGGGCGGGTCGCGACCGAGAACACCTTGTAGGGGCCGGCGACATCGAGGATCTCGACCTCGGGGAAAACCAGGATGCCGACCCGCATCCTCGTCCCGTCACGGCAGGGTGTTGCCGGCGCCGCCATGGCCGTAGCCGTTGTTGCCGCCCAGGCCGGAGCCGCCCAGCGTGTCGCCGCCGAGGCCCATCGGGTTGTAGCGGCCGACATTGCCGATCAGCTGCTGCATGAAAGAGGCGTCGCTGCCGGGCGAGGGGGTCACGCGCTGGGTCATCGCGACGTCGTGGGCGTTGGACTTGTCGAGACGGTGCACGGTCTGCAGCGTGCCGCCCTGGTCGAAATTCAGCACCAGCACCTGTTGCTTCTCGACCCGGTCGCGGGCCAGCGGCACCGGGGCGGTCACCTCGCCGATATAGAACCAGGTATTGTCGTCGAAGGTCGCCTTGGCGGTCGGCGAGCCGAGCAGCGCGGTGACGTCGGCGCGGGTCATGCTGCCGGGCTTGAGCTGGTCGTAATCCTGCTTCTCGACGAACTGGCCGCGCTCGGTCGGCAGCGGGGCGAACAGCGCGCAGCCGCCAAGCCCGGCGCCGGCCAGGCCGATGACGGCCAGCGCCGCCAGCGCTCCGGCTGGCCGGCGCCGGTAGGAGAGAAATGTGTGCATGGCTGGGGCTCGCATGGCTGGCGACGATCCTGTGCTGCGAAGCGGACCGGTTGCCCGGCGGCGCCGACATGGCCTAGTCAGCGGGTACGCGCCACGGCCGCGGAACCGCCTTCAAGACGTCTGCGTCCGGTGCCCGATCGGCCGGACGCTGTCAATCATGGCGACGCCGCAGGCAAAGCCAGGATAGCCTGACATGGAGAAGCCTGACATGGGCGTCGCACCGGAACTGTCCCGCCCGCTGCAGGTGAGGAGCCTCGGTGCCTGCCGGCCGGACCAGACCGCGCTCGAGATCCAGGTCGAGGCCGAACCGGCCGAGTGCCTGAGACTGGCGGCCCGTCTCGACGTGCCGGCAGTGTCGCGGCTGCAGTGCCGGTTCCGGCTGTCCGGCGCCGACCAGGAGGGCCGGATCGCCGTCGACGGGCTGCTGCAGGCCACGCTCAGCCTGGTGTGCGTGGCGACGCTGGAGACCTTCGAATCGGTGCTGACCGAGGCGTTCTCGGTCCGCTTCGTCCCGGAGGGCGCGTTGCCGGAGGCGGTCGATCTCGGCCCGGAGGACGCCTTCGACCTCGAGGCGGATGACGACGTGCCGTATCGGGGCGGCACGATCGATCTCGGCGAGGCGGCGGTCGAGCAGCTCGCGCTCTCGATGGACCCGTATCCACGCAAGCCCGGCGCCGAGCTGCCGCCCGGCATCGGCAGCGTCGACGTGCCGGCGGCCGAGCCGCGGAGCCCGCCGGACGGCGCGCCCAACCCGTTCGCGGCGCTGGCAGCCCGCCGCGGCGCCAGCAACTGACGCCCGGCCGCGGAAGGTTTGCTTGCGCGGGGCGGTCACCTCTGATAGACGCCCCCGCTCAATGAATGCAGGCGTGCAGGAGCGTTCATCGCGTGCTCGACGCCCGGCCAGACCCTGGCCGGGTGTTCGTTTGAACCGGTTCCTGCCGCCGTGATCGTAGACTGGAGGGGCTAGAGGCCCATGGCTGTTCCCAAGAGAAAGACCTCGCCCTCGCGTCGCGGGATGCGCCGGAGCCACGAGGCCCTGCCGAGCGAGGCCCATAACGAGTGCGGCAATTGCGGCGAACTCAAGCGCCCGCACCATGTCTGTGGCCAGTGCGGCCATTATGACGGCCGTGAGGTCGTGCAGGCAGGCAAGGCCCTGAAGGGCGCCATCCGCGTCTGAACCGAAGGCGGGCTGAGCCATGCCGTCAGTGTCGGAACGCCCAGAACCGGTGGCAGCGGACCAGCCTCCGGCGGGCCCGGCCTATCTGCTGGCGGTCGATGCGATGGGCGGCGACGGTGCGCCCGCGATCGTCGTCGACGGGCTCGCCTTGTCGGCGAAACGCCATCCCGGCGCCCGGTTCCTGCTGGTCGGTGACGCGGCGGTCCTGACGCCGATGCTGGCCGCGTCGCCGGCACGGGCGATCTGCACCATCCGCCATGCCGGCTCGGTGATCAGCAACGAACTCAAGGGCACCGCGGCGCTGCGGATGCGCGACTCATCGATGCGGATCGCGATGGACGCGGTCGCCTGCGGCGAGGCGGCGGGCGTGGTGTCGGCCGGCAATTCCGGCGCCCTGCTGGCGCTAGCCAAGATCGTCATCAAGACCATCCCAGGGATCGACCGGCCGGCGCTGGCCGCGGTCAGCCCGTCCGCGCGCGGCGACGTGGTGATGCTCGATCTCGGCGCCAACGTGATCTGCGACAGCCGCAACCTGGTCGAGTTCGCGGTGATGGGCGACGCGTTCGCCCGCGTGGTGCTGGGGCTGCCGGCGCCGAGCATCGGCCTGCTGAATGTCGGCTCGGAGCAGATGAAGGGCGACGACCGCATCCGCCAGGCCGCCGACATCCTGCGCACCAGCCCGATGGCGGCCCAGTTCCACGGGTTCGTCGAGGGGCACGACATCACCGCCGGCACCACCGACATCGTCGTCACCGACGGCTTCACCGGCAACATCGCGCTCAAGACCGGCGAGGGCGCGATGAAGCTCGCCGGCACCCTGCTCAAGCAGGTGTTCCGCGCCAACCTGCTGTCGCGCCTGGCTTATCTGCTGGCCCGCCCCGGCCTGGACCGGATGCGCGAGTGGCTCGACCCGCGCCGCTACAACGGCGCGGTGCTGCTGGGGCTGAACGGCGTGGTTGTCAAGTCGCATGGCGGCGCCGATGCGGACGGGTTCGCCCATGCCGTCGACGTGGCGATGGACATGGTGACGCATCGCTTCAACGAGCGTATCCGCGAGGGTCTCGGCGCGCTGTCGGCGAGCCCGCCCGCGATCGCCGACGGCGCGATCCTGGGCGCGGCGCCGGCTTCCAGCCGGCTCGCCACCACCGGCTGAAACCGGCCGGCTCCCGCAGCCCCTGACCGACGGACCCTCATGTCGTTCCGCTCCACCTTCCTCGGCGTCGGCACCTACCTTCCGCAGAGGGTGGTGACCAACGCGATGCTCGCCACCCAGGTCGACACCACCGACGCCTGGATCGTCGAGCGGACCGGCATCCGGCAGCGCCATCTGGCCGCCGCGCACGAGAGCTGCGCCTTCATGGCGACGCAGGCGGCGCGCGACGCGCTGGCGTCGGCCGGGGTCGCCGCCGACGCGGTCGATGCGGTGCTGGTGGCGACCGCGACCCCGGACCAGGCGTTCCCGGCGACGGCGGTGCGCGTGCAGGCGGCGCTCGGCATGCAGCGCGGCTTCGGCTTCGACCTCGCCGCCGCCTGCAGCGGCTTCATCTACGCGCTGGCGATGGCGGACTCGCTGATCCGCTCCGGCAGCGCCAGGACCGTGCTGGTGATCGGCGCCGAGGTGTATTCGCGTATCCTCGACTGGACCGACCGCTCGACCTGCGTGCTGTTCGGCGACGGCGCCGGCGCGGTGCTGCTCGGCGCCGGCGATGCCGACGGGCCCGGGCTGCTGTCGACGCACCTGCATTCCGATGGCGGCGGCGGCGATCTGCTCTATGTCGACGGCGCGGTCGGGCTGCGCGAGGCGAGCGGCTTTCTGCGCATGAACGGCCGCGAGGTGTTCCGCCATGCCGTCGCCAAGCTGGCCGCCGCGGTCGACGAGGCGCTCGCCGCCAACCAGCTCGGCCATGCCGACGTGGACTGGCTGGTGCCGCACCAAGCCAACAAGCGGATCATCGATGCGATGGGCCGCAAGCTCGGCCTGCCGCCGGAACGGGTGGTGGTCACCGTCGATCGCCACGCCAACACCTCGGCCGCCTCGATCCCGCTGGCGTTCGCCGAGGCGTTCCGCGACGGACGGATCAGGCGCGGCGAGCTGGTGCTGATGGAAGCGCTCGGCGGCGGGCTGACCTGGGGCTCGGCGCTGCTCCGGCTGTAGCGTCCGGCCGGAACGGCACAGTAACGGCCCGGCGTAGTGGTGTCGTTCGGGATACAGTCGCGGACTCTCAGCCGATCTCATCCTCATCCGCTAGATCATTGGTTTGACGGCTCTTGATGGCGTGCTTACGGTCGGGCGATGAGCACCGTGACGCGCGCCGGCCTGGCTGAGCATATCTACACGCAGGTCGGATTATCGCGTAACGAATCGGCGGCGCTGCTGGAGGCGGTGCTGGAGCGGATCGCGGGCGCGCTGGCGGCCGGGGATCCGGTCAAGATCAGCGGCTTCGGCACCTTTACCGTGCGTCAGAAGGGCCGTCGCGTCGGCCGCAACCCCAAGACCGGCGTCGAGGTGCCGATCCTGCCGCGCTCGGTGCTGGTGTTCCGCCCGAGCCAGGTGCTGAAGGCCAGGGTCAATGGCCGCGACCCGACCGGTGAGGACGACGCCACATGAACCCGTCCGGAAACTGGCACCCGACCGGCGACGATCCCGACGAGGACGGGCCCGCCGCCGAGCCCGACGACGACGCGCCGGGCGAAGCCGGTCGCGACGACAGGACCGATACGCCATCGACGCGGCTGAAGAAGAGCCCGTCTGCTTTCCGCACAATCAGCGAGGTAGCAGACGATCTTCACATCCCGCAGCATGTGCTGCGGTTCTGGGAGACGCGCTTTCCGCAGGTCAAGCCGCTCAAGCGCGGCGGCGGCCGCCGCTACTACCGCCCTGACGACATCGCGCTGCTGCGGCGCATCTCCGATCTGCTCTACATCCAGGGCTACACCATCAAGGGGGTGCAGCGGCTGCTGCGCGAGGGCGACGGCACCCTGACCGGGGACCTGCCGCCGCCGGACGTCGCCGAGCGCGACGACGACGATCTGTTCCAGGGT
>CAZZZA010000152.1:0-6600 GCA_964658455.1 uncultured Lichenihabitans sp. | reverse complement strand
CGATCCTGGCCGAGACCGTGCTCAGCCAGCAAGAGCACCTGCCGTTCGGCGGCGTGGTGCCGGAGATCGCCGCCAGGGCGCATCTGGCGCACCTGCCGGCGCTCCTCACCGAGACCCTGCGCCGCGCCGGCCTGACGCCGGCCGCGCTCGGCGCCGTCGCCGCCAGCACCGGTCCCGGCCTGATCGGCGGCCTGATCGTCGGCGGCACGCTCGGCAAGGGGCTGGCGCTCTCGCTCGGCATCCCGTTCGTGGCGGTGAACCATCTCGAGGCGCATGCGCTGACCGCGCGCCTGCCGGACCTGGTCCCGGGCGGCGCGCCGTTCCCCTATCTGCTGCTGCTGGTGTCGGGCGGGCACTGCCAGTGCGTCGCGGTCGAGTCGCTGGGGGTCTATCGCCGCCTCGGCGGCACCATCGACGATGCCGCCGGCGAGGCCTTCGACAAGGTCGCCAAGATGCTCGGGCTGGGCTGGCCTGGCGGCCCGGCGCTGGAGAAGCTGGCCGCCGCCGGCAACCCGGCCGCGCATCGCCTGCCGCGCCCGCTGGCCGGCCGGCCCGGCTGCGATTTCAGCTTCAGCGGCCTGAAGACCGCCGTCGCGCAGCGGATCGCGGCGCTGCCGGCGCCGCTCCCGCCGGGCGACGCCGCCGATCTCGCCGCCGCCTTCCAGCAGGCGGTGGCCGACGTGCTGGCCGACCGCACCGGCAACGCGCTGGCGGCGATGCCGGACGCCACCCTGCTGGTGGCGGCCGGCGGCGTCGCCGCGAACGCCACGATCCGCGCACGCCTGGCAGGCCTGGCCACGGCGCGCGGGGTGCGGTTCGCGGCGCCGCCGCTGCGGCTCTGCACCGACAACGCGACCATGGTCGCCTGGGCGGCGCTGGAGATGCTGCGCTCCGGCCGGCCTGGCGACGGGCTCGGCAGCCGCCCCAGGCCGCGCTGGCCGCTGGACGAGATCGCGGCGTGAACTACCGGCACGCCTACCATGCCGGCAATTTCGCCGACTGCATGAAGCACGCGCTGCTGGTCTGGCTGGTGCGGGCGCTGCAGCGCAAGGCGACGCCCGCCGCGTTCCTCGACACCCATGCCGGCACCGGGCGCTACGATCTCGGCGCCCCGGCGGCGCAACGGACCGGGGAATGGCGCGCCGGCATCGGCCGGCTGCTCGAACAGCCCGCCGCACCGGTGCTCGACGACTATCTCGGGCTGGTCCGGGCCGCAGGCGCGCCCGCCGCCTATCCCGGATCGCCCTGCCTGCTGGCGGCGATGCTGCGGCCGCAGGATCGCCTGTTCGCCTGCGAGCTGCATCCGCAGGACCATGCCGAACTCAGGCGCCGCATCGGCCAGGACCAGCGGATCGCGGTGCATCACCGCGACGGCTACGGCGCCATTCCCGCCCTGCTGCCGCCGGCCGGCGGCATCAGGCGGGGCCTGACGCTGATCGATCCGCCGTTCGAGCAGGAAGGCGAGTTCGCCCGGCTGGAGGCCGCGCTGGCGACGGCGCGGCGGCGCTTCGCCACCGGGATCGTGGCGCTGTGGTATCCGATCAAGCATCGCGCGCCGTCGCGCGGTTTCCTCGACCGGCTGGCCGATACCGGCCATGCCGATCTCGTCGCCGCCGAACTGCTGCTGCGCCCGCCGCTGGACCCGGACCGGCTCAATGGCTGCGGCCTGCTGGTCGCCTCGCCGCCCTTTGGTTTCACCGAGGCGGCGACCGCGATCCTGTCGGCGATCGATTCGACGCTCGGGATCGGCGAGGCCACCAGCACGGTGCGGCGCCTGACCCCGGAGACCCTGGCGGACACGGCCGCCAGGGGCCGGCCGTGAGCGAGACGCGCGTCGCCGTGATCGGCGCTGGCGCCTGGGGCATCGCCCTGGCGCTGCAGGCCGCGCGCCAGGGCGCCGCGGTCACGCTCTGGGCCCGCGATCCAGGCTCGCTGGACGCCTCGCGCTGCCTGCCGCGCCTGCCCGGCTTCGCCTTGCCGCAATCGGTGACGCTTACCGCGACCCTGCCGGAACAGGCCGAGCTGGTGCTGCTGGCGGTGCCGATGCAGCATCTGCGCGCCATCGCCGGCCGGCTGCGTGGCTCGGCGCCGCTGATCGCCTGCTGCAAGGGCGTCGAACGCGACAGCCTGGCGCTTCCCGGCGAGATCCTGGGCGCGCTGCATCCGCAACGGCCGCGCGGCGTGCTGTCCGGTCCGAACTTCGCGGCCGAGATCGCCGCCGGGCTGCCGGCCGCCGCGGTGCTGGCCTGCGCCGATCTCGGCCTGGCCAGGCAGCTGGCCGGCCTGCTGTCGGGCGGCGCGTTCCGGGTCTATGCCGGCGCCGATCCGGTCGGGGTCGAGGTGGGGGGCGCCGCCAAGAACGTGATCGCGATCGCCGCCGGCGCGGCGATCGGCGCCGGCTTCGGCGAGAATGCGCGCGCCGCCCTGGTGACGCGCGGCATCGCCGAGCTGGGACGGCTGATCGCAGCGCTCGGCGGCGCCGCGGAGACCGCCAGCGGCCTGTCCGGGGTCGGCGACCTCGTCCTCACCTGCACCGGCCGCGCGTCGCGCAATTTCAGCCTGGGCCTGGAGCTGGCGCAGGGGCGCAGCCTGGCGGCGATCCTGGCCGACCGCTCGACCGTGGCCGAGGGGGTCGAGACCGCACCGGCGCTCGCCGCCCGCGCCGCGTCCCGCGCCATCGACGTGCCGATCATCGCCACCGTCGCCGCCCTGCTCACCGGCCGGATCGGGCTCGAGGAAGCGAAACACGGCCTGCTGAACCGGCCGCTGGCGGTGGAATAGCGCCGCACCAAACGGCGTGGCGCGCGTTGTCGCCATGGCTGGAGGACCACCGACGATGCGACATCTCTATCTGGCGGCCGGGTTGATGCTGGGCGGCTGCGTGCAGGCCACCGGCCCGGTGCTCGGCGACTGGCGCGGCGCCGAGCCCTCGATCGAGGGCTACTACACCAGGGTCACCGAACTGATCCTCGACGGCACCGCCGACGCACCATCCGGCACCTACCACCTGGTCTCGCAGACCCCGCAACTCGGCACCAGCGACGATGTCCGCAACATCGACTGGTCGGACCGCTGGGTGCGTCGGGTGCTGCGGACCGGCGCCGGCGCGCCCTACACCGTGTTCCACCTCGACCACAGCCCGGGCGGCCATCTGCCGGACTACATCCTGCTCGGCAACGGCGACCTGCTGCCGGCGATCGACCCGCGCCGTCCCGACCTCTCCCCGGCCGGCCTGCGGGTGGCGATGGTGCCGCTGCCGCGCACCGCCTGGGGCTACGGCCGTCCCTGAGGCTCAGCCGAAGCCGAAGGTGAGCGGGCCGCCCTTGTCGATCGCCCTGCCCCAGGCCGGGCGCGCCTCGAGGCGACGCAGCCAGTCCTGCAGGCGCGGCCGTCCGGCCAGGCCGACGCGGCTGTTCAGCGCCTGGAGCGGGAAGCTCATCATCACGTCGGCGCCGGTCAGCGACTCGCCGGCGAACCAGGGCCGCGCCGCCAGCTCGCTTTCCAGGAAATCGAGGTTGGTCTTCACGTTCGGGCCGACGAAGGACGACATCACCCCGGCGCCGATCAGCCTGGCGACAGGGCGCAACACGAACGGCATCTGCCGGGGGATCCTGGCGAACACCAGCGACAGCAGCACCAGCGGCATCAGGGTGCCTTCCGCGTAATGCAGGAAATAATCGTAGCGCAGCCGGTCCGGGGCGCCGGCTTCGGGCCGGAGCGTAGAGCCCGCGCCATGCCGATCGATCAGCGTGTCGACGATCAGGCCGGTCTCGGCCAGCACGCTGCCGCCATCCACCACCACCGGCGACTTGCCGAGCGGATGGATCGCCGCCAGCGCCCGCGGCGCCAGCATGGTTTTGGGGTCGCGCTGGTAGAAGGCGATCTCGTAGGGCACACCGAGTTCCTCGAGCAGGAACAGCACCCGCTGCGACCGGCTTTCGTTCAGATGATGCACGGTGATGGTCACGGACGGTTCCTCACAGGGCGTTCGAAATCAGACGTTCCAGCAACGCATTGGTTCATTTCAGGAGACCCCGATGAGCGAACCGACCATCCAGGCCGTGCTGTGCGACATGGACGGGCTGCTGCTCGACAGCGAGCGGCTGTCGATGCGGGCGCTGGCCGAGGCCGGCGCGGCACTCGGCGCCAGCCTGCCGCCGGCCTTCTGCCACGCCATGATCGGCAGCCCGATGGATGTGTGCGCGGCGATGGTCAGGGCACGCGAGGGCGAGTCGTTTCCGGTCGAGCGCTTCACCGCGCTGCACGAGACCCTGCTCGGCGGGTTCGTCGATTCCGGCCTGCTGGCCACCCGCCCCGGCACCGAGGCGCTGCTCGACACGCTCGACCGGCTGGCGCTGCGGCGCGCGGTGGTCACCTCGTCGGCACGGGCGCGCGCGACGCACCATCTGCGCGCCGTCGGGATCCTGGATCGTTTCGATCTCGTGATCTCGCGCGACGAGGTGCAGCGCGGCAAGCCGGACCCGGAGCCCTATCTGCTGGCCGCCCGACGGCTGCAGGTCCCAATTTCCGCCTGTCTGGCGCTCGAGGATTCGCATAACGGCGTCCGCTCCGCGCACAATGCCGGCATATGCGTGATCATGGTCCCCGACCTGCTGCCGCCGATCCCGGAGATGCACGACAAGGTCTGGCACGTGATGCCGGATCTGCATGCGGTGGCGGCGCTGCTGCCGCGATACGTCCAGGCTAGCCGATGAACATCCCGGCGATGGTCGCCGACATCAGGTTCGACAGCGTGCCGGCCAGCACCGCGCGCAGGCCCATCTCGGCCACCTCTGCGCGACGCGCCGGGGCCACCGCGCCGTAGCCGGCGAGCAGGATGCCGATCGAGGAGAAATTGGCGAACCCGCAGAGCGCGAACGAGGCGATGGCGATCGCATGGTGCGAGATCGCCGACGCGTGGATCAGCGGCGACAGCGTCACGTAGGCGACGAACTCGTTGAACACCAGCTTCTGGCCGATGATGCCGCCGATCCGCGACGCCTCGCCCCACGGCACGCCGATCGACCACGCCACCGGGGCGAACACCCGCCCCAGCAGCCCCTCCAGCGACAGCCCGCCGGCGCCGAACCAGGCGCCGAGCATCGCCAGCAGCCCGTCCAGGCAGGCGATCAGGCCGATGAAGGCGATCAGCATCGCGCCGACCGCGACCGCCACCCGCACCCCGTTGCCGGTGCCGACCGAGATCGCCTCGAACAGGTTGGCGGCCCGCTTCTCGTCGAACGACACGTCGAGGCTGGCGATGCGGCTGGGCTCGGTGTCCGGCATCAGCAGCTTGGCGAACAGCAGCCCGCCCGGGATCGCCATCACCGAGGCCGCCAGCAGGTAAGGCATCGGCACGCCGAGCCCGGCATAGCCGGCCAGCACCGACCCCGCGACCGAGGCGGTGCCGCTCGACATCACGGTGAACAGTTCCGCGGTCGTGAGTGCCGCGACATAGGGCTTGAGCGCGACCGGCATCTCGCTCTGGCCGAGGAAGATGGTCGTCACCGCCGAGAAGCTTTCGATCCTGGTGGTGCCGAGCGCCCGCCTGACCGCGCCGCCCAGCACGCGGGCCAGGAACTGCATCACCCGCAGATGATACAGCAGCGCGATCAGCGCCGAGATGTAGATGATCTGCGGCAGCACCCTGAGCGCGAACACGAAGCCGCCGCTCTGCGGGAACAGGCTGGCCATGCGCGGCCCGACCAGGTCGCCGAACAGGAACGCGCTGCCCTGCGCGCCGTAGCCCAGCACCGCGTTGACCGCATCCGCGGCCATGCCGAGCGCCCAGCGGCCCGGCGGCACGAACAGGATCAGCGCCCCCAGCGCGATCTGGCAGCCAAGCGCCGCCAGCACCGTGCGCGGCGCGATCCGGCGCCGGTCGGTGGAGCAGGCGATCCCGACCGCCAGCAGCAGCAGCATCCCCGGCAGGCCGCGCAGCACCCCCTCGATCATGCGCAAGGCCCGCCGCGACAACTGGTCATGCCCGCTTCTCCGGCACAAACCGGGCCGGTGCAAGGCCGGAGTCGCCGGCGCCGGCGCGGACAAAGCATTGGACGGCCGCGCGAGCCGTGGCCTAGCGTCCGGGACCGGCCAGGAGCATCGCGAACCCGGCGGCGCATCGAGACAGCCCATGGATACGACCGTCGCCCGTCCGAACGATCTCGAGTCGCTCTGGATGCCGTTCACCGCCAACCGCGCCTTCAAGCAGGCGCCGCGGCTGCTGGCCCGTGCCGAGGGCATGCACTACTGGACGCCGGACGGACGGCAGATCCTCGACGGCACCGCCGGCCTGTGGTGCGTCAATGCCGGGCACGGACGCCGCCAGATCGCCGAGGCGATCGCGCGCACCGCCGCGTCGCTCGATTTCGCGCCCAGCTTCCAGATGGGTCATCCGCTGATGTTCGAGGCCGCCTCGCGCATCGCGCAACTCACCCCGCCCGGCCTCGACCGCATCTTCTTCACCAATTCCGGCAGCGAGAGCGCCGACACCGCGCTCAAGATCGCGCTGGCCTATCACCGCGCCTGCGGCCAGTCGCAGCGGGTCAAGCTGATCGGCCGCGAGCGCGGCTATCACGGCATCAATTTCGGCGGCCTGTC
>CAZZZA010000151.1:0-6604 GCA_964658455.1 uncultured Lichenihabitans sp. | reverse complement strand
ACGGCAGGCCGTAGAAGATGAACAGGATCTGGATCAGCAGCGGCGTGCCGCGCACCACCTCGATATAGCAGGTGGCGGCGGCGCGCAGCGGCCAGGCGCCGTAGCGGCGCGCTAGCGCCAGCAGCAGCCCCCAGGCCACCGCGAGCACCATGGCGCAGGCCGAAACCGCCAGCGTCATCACCGCCGCGCGGCCGATCAGCGGCAGGAAGCCGGCATAGCGCGACAGCCGGTCGCGCAGGCTGCCGGTCGGCCGGGTGGAGGCCACCCAATGGTCCCAGTTGGTCGGCGGCACCTGCTCGGTGGAGGGATCGTCGAGCGCCGCCGCCATCTGCGGCGTCCACATCGCCCAGCTCTGCAGGATCCGACGCAGCGAGCCGTCCCGTCGCATCGTCTCCAGGGCGGCGTCGACCGCGTCCTGCAGCGCCGTGTCGCCCTGCTTCATGGCGATGCCGTACGACAGCGCCCCGATCGGCCCGCCGGCCAGCTTCAGCCGGTCGTTCGGCACCGCATAGTATTGCGCGATCGGCGCATCGAGCATCACCGCGTCCAGCCTGCCGTTGGCCAGGTCGGAATAGGCGTTGGTCTCGTCGTCGTAGGAGCGCAGCGTGATGCCGCCGGCCTTTTCCAGCAGCCGCTGGCTGGTGGTGTCCTTCAGCGTGCCGACCACATGGCCGCGCAGCGCCTCGACCGTGTCAAGACCGTTGGTGCCGCGGCGCACCGCTATCCGCTCCGCGGTGCGGTAGTACGGCGTGGAGAACGCCACCACCGCGCGGTGCTCGGGCGTGATCTCGATGCCGTCGATCACCACGTCGTACAGCCCGCGCTGCAGGCCGGGGATCAGCCCGTCCCAGTCGTTCTGCACGAACACCGGGTCGCGGCCCATCCTGGCCGCCAGCGCCTGGATCAGGTCGGTCTCGAAGCCGGTCAGCCTGGACTGGTCGGCCGGATCGTGGAACACGAACGGCGCCCCGGACTGCGAATCCGACGCCCATCGCAGCGGCGGCGCGGCGGCGGCCCGCCCGGCGAACAGCAGCAGCAGCAGCGCCGCGAGGGCGGAGACGGCCCTGCCGCGCATCAGAGGAAGTTCCGCAGGAACTGGCGGGTCCGGGGATCGGCGGGCGCGCTGAACATCGCGTCGGGCGGCAGTTCCTCGACGATGCGCCCGGAATCCATGAAGATCACCCGATCGGACGCGGCGCGCGCGAACCGCATCTCGTGCGTCACCACGATCTGCGTCATGCCCTCGTCGTCGAGCTGGCGCATCACGCCGAGCACCTCCTCGGCCAGTTCCGGATCGAGCGCCGAGGTCGGCTCGTCATAAAGCATCACCTTCGGCGCCATCGCCAGCGCCCTGGCGATCGCCGCGCGCTGCTGCTGGCCGCCGGACAGGGTCGCCGGATAGCGGTCCGCCATCTGCGTCAGCCCGACCTTGTCCAGCAGCGCCATCGCCTCGGCGCTCGCCGCCGCGCGGCCGATCCGCTTCGCCACCGTCGGCGCCAGCATCACGTTCTCCAGCACCGTGCGGTGGCCGAACAGGTTGAAGCTCTGGAACACCATGCCGACCTCGGCCCGCACCGCGTGCGCCAGGCGCTCGTCGGCGCGACGCCAGCGTTCGCCGCCGCGGACGATGTCGTGCCCGACCATGCGGATCGCCCCGCTATCGGGGATCTCCAGCAGGTTCATGCAGCGCAGCAGCGTCGACTTGCCGCAGCCGGACGGGCCGATGATCGAGACCAGATCACCGGTCTCGGCCGAGAACGAGATGCCGTCCAGCACCGCGTGGCCGCCGAAGCTCTTGCGCAGGTCGCTGACCCGAACCGCCGGGGCAGGCGCGCCGGCAGCGGGCGGCACGGGATCGGGCGCCGTGTCGGTCAGCGGACGGTCAGGCGGCCTTGGCCATGCCGCGCAGCACGTACTGCAGGATGCCGCCGTGACGGTAGTACTCGACCTCGTCCAGCGTATCGACGCGGCAGATCACCGGCACGTCGAGCGTGGAGCCGTCGGCGCGGGTGATGGCCAGGGTCAGCGTCATGCGCGGGGTGATGGCGCCCAGCCCGCGTATGTCGATGGTCTCGTCGCCGCGCAGCCCCAGCGTCTCGCGCGTGGTGCCGGCCTCGAACAGCAGCGGCAGCACGCCCATGCCGACCAGGTTGGAGCGGTGGATGCGCTCGAAGCTCTCCGCCACCACGGCGCGGATGCCGAGCAGCACGGTGCCCTTCGCCGCCCAGTCGCGCGACGACCCCATGCCGTATTCCTTGCCGCCGAACACGATCAGCGGCACGCCCTCGGCCTGGTAGCGCATCGCCACGTCGTAGATCGCGCCCTGCTCGCCATCCGGATAATGCTTGGAGACACCGCCCTCGACGCCCGGCACCATCTCGTTCTTGATGCGGATGTTGGCGAACGTGCCGCGCATCATCACCTCGTGGTTGCCGCGACGCGAGCCGTACGAGTTGAAGTCGCCCTGCGACACCTGGTGCTGCTCGAGATACACCCCGGCCGGCGCGCTCTTCTTGATGGCGCCGGCGGGCGAGATGTGGTCGGTGGTGATGTTGTCGCCAAGCAGCGCCAGCACCCTGGCGCCGATGATGTCGCCCTTGTCCTGCGGCTCCATGGTGATGCCCTCGAAATAGGGCGGGTTCTGCACGTAGGTCGAGCCGGCGTTCCAGCGGTAGGTCTCGGAGCCGGTCGCCACCTGCAGCGCCTGCCATTCCTTGGTGCCCTTGGTCACCTGGCCGTAGCGCTCGATGAACTGGTCGCGCGAGATCGAGGACGCGATCAGGTCGGCGATCTCCTTGTTCGACGGCCAGATGTCGCGAAGGTAGACCGGCTTGCCGTCGGCGGTGGTGCCCAGCACCGCGGTGGTGATGTCCTCGCGGATGGTGCCGAGGATCGCGTAGGCCACCACCAGCGGCGGGCTCGCCAGGTAGTTGGCGCGCACGTTGGGGCTGATCCGGCCTTCGAAGTTGCGGTTGCCCGACAGCACCGAGACCGCGATCAGCTTGTTGTCCTCGATCGCGTCGACGAGATTATCGGCGATCGGCCCGGAATTGCCGATGCAGGTGGTGCAGCCATAGCCCACGGTCTGGAAGCCGAGCGCGTCGAGATCCTGCGACAGGCCGGCGCGGTCGAGATATTCGGTCACGACCTGCGAGCCCGGCGCCAGCGAGGTCTTGACCCACGGCTTCGGCTTGAGCCCGAGCGCCCGGGCCTTGCGGGCGACCAGGCCGGCGGCGATCAGCACCGCCGGGTTGGAGGTGTTGGTGCAGGAGGTGATGGCGGCGATCACCACGTCGCCATGGCCGATCTCGTAGTTGGTGCCGGTGACACGCACCTTCTTGTGCGCGTCGTTGGCCGGCACGCCGAGGCTGCCGGTGAGTTCCTTCTCGAAGGCGGCCGAGGCGCTCTTCAGCGCGACGCGGTCCTGCGGCCGCTTCGGTCCGGCCAGCGACGGCTCGATCGTCGACAGGTCGAGTTCGAGCGTGGCGGTGAAGACCGGGTCAGGGGTGTCGCTCTCGCGGAACATGCCCTGGGCCTTGAGATAGGCCTCGACCAGACGGATCCGGTGCTCGTCGCGGCCGGTCTGGCGCAGGTAGTCGAGCGTCAGCGCATCGACCGGGAAGAAGCCGCAGGTGGCGCCGTATTCCGGCGCCATGTTGCCGATGGTGGCGCGGTCGGCGACCGGCAGCGTGTCCAGCGCCGGGCCGTAGAACTCGACGAACTTGCCGACCACGCCCTGGCGGCGGAGCATCTGGGTGACGGTCAGCACCAGGTCGGTGGCGGTGGCGCCCTCCGGCATCCGGCCGGTCAGCTTGAAGCCGACCACGTCGGGGATCAGCATGGCGATCGGCTGGCCGAGCATCGCCGCCTCGGCCTCGATGCCGCCGACGCCCCAGCCCAGCACGCCCATGCCGTTGACCATCGTGGTGTGGCTGTCGGTGCCGTACAGCGTGTCGGGATAGGCGAAGGTCTCGCCGCCGATGGTCGCGGTCCAGACCGCCTGGGCGATGTATTCCAGGTTCACCTGGTGGCAGATGCCGGCACCCGGCGGCACCACGGTGAAGTTCTCGAACGCCTCCTGGCCCCAGCGCAGGAACGCGTAGCGCTCGCCGTTGCGCTGGAACTCGATCTCGACGTTGCGCTGCAGGCTGTCGGCGGTGCCGGACACGTCGACCATCACCGAGTGGTCGATCACCAGGTCGACCGGCACCAGCGGATTGACCTTCTGCGGGTCGCCGTTCAGCGCGGTGATGCCGTCGCGCATCGCCGCCAGATCGACCACCGCCGGCACGCCGGTGAAGTCCTGCATCAGGATGCGCGAGGGCTGGAACGGCACCTCGTTGCTGCTGCGTCCGGCCTCGAGCCAGCCGGCGACCGCCTTGGCGTCCTCGGTGGTGTAGGAGCGCCCGTCCTCGAACCGCAGCACGTTCTCGAGCAGCACCTTCAGGCTGACCGGCAGGCGGCTCACGTCGCCAATCGCGGCCTCGGCCTTGGGAATCGAGAAATATTGGTAGGTCTTGCCGTCCACATCGAGCGTGCTGCGGGTCTTGAGCGTGTCGTGACCGACCGATTTCATGGCGCTGTTCCCTCCGAGGGCGTTAGACAACACGACCTGTCCGGAACCCGTCGCGACCAGGACCGGCGCGGACCAAGGGGTCGGATCGGAAGGCACGTGGCTTGAATTTCCATTAAGGCTAGAACATACCGACATGCCCGCGAGAGACAAGCGCGCGCGCCGCGGCGCGGGTGCGGCTCTGCAGGCCGTTCGACAGCGCCGGAGGCAGCGTGCAGGCGACGGAATGGCGCACGCAGACGCTCCAGGCGATCGGGCTGGCGGTGATGCGCGCCGACCGCCTCGTGCTCGACGGGCTGGACCTGTCGCTCACGTCCGGGCAGGCGCTGCTGCTCACCGGCGAGAACGGCGCCGGCAAATCGACCCTGCTGCGGACCCTGGCCGGCCTGTGCCCGCTGGCCGCCGGCCGGCTGCTCTGGAACGGCGCCGACCTGCTGGACGACCCCGCCGCGCATGCCGCCAGGGTCGCCTATCTCGGCCACCAGGACGCGCTCAAGCCCGGCCTGACGGTGGCGGAGAACCTGCGCCTCGCCGCCAGCCTGTCCGGACGGACGATCGCCCCGGCGCTGGAGGCGTTCGCGCTCCGCCCGCTCGCCGACCTGCCGGCGCGGCTGCTGTCCGCCGGCCAGAAGCGGCGCGCCGCGCTGGCCAGGGTGCTGCTCGGCGCGGCGCCGCTCTGGCTGCTGGACGAGCCGTCGCTGGGGCTGGACGATGCCTCGCTCGACCGGCTGGGCACGGTGCTGGCGCGGCATCGCGACGCCGGCGGCCTGGTGATCGCGACCACCCATGTCGGCCTGCCGCTGCCCGGCGCCGTCACCCTGCGGCTGGGCGCCTCAAGGTGACGGCGCCGGCCCGGTTCCGCGCCCTGCTGGCCCGCGACCTGATGCTGTCGGCCCGCCATGCCGCCGACACGCTGGCGGCGATGCTGTTCTTCGTGCTCGCCGCCAGCCTGTTCCCGCTGGCGCTGGGCCCGTCGCCGGAGCTGCTACGGCGGATGGCGCCCGGCGTGATCTGGGTCTGCGCGCTGCTGGCGGCGCTGCTGCCGCTCGACCGGCTGTTCGGCGCCGAACTCGAGGACGGCTCGCTCGACCAGCTCATGCTGTGCGGCCTGCCGGCGCCGGCGGTGGCGCTGGCTAAGATCGCCGCGCACTGGCTCGCGACCGGGCTGCCGCTGCTGCTGGCGGCCGGACCGATCGCGCTGATGTTCGGGCTGCCCGGCGTCGCGGTGCCGGTGCTGCTGGGCGGGCTGGCGCTCGGCACCCTGGTGCTGTCGCTGATCGGCGGCATGGCGGCGGCGATCGTGCTGGGCGCGCGACGCGGCGGGGTGCTGCTGCCGCTGCTGGTGCTGCCGCTGGCGACCCCGGCGCTGATCTTCGGCGCCGCCGCAGTCGATGCGGCGCAGGGCGGCCTGGACTGGCACCCGCAGCTGCTGCTGCTCGGCGCGTTCCTGGCCCTGGCGCTGCCGCTCTGTCCGATCGCCGCCGGCGCCGGCCTGCGCGCCGCGTCGGAGTGATCATGACTGAAAAATTAGAGAATGTGAGCGACGCCCGGCGCGCGAACCCGGCCCACCTGCTCTACGTCTTAGCCAGCAACGGAGGACCACACCCATGCTGATTTCGACCATCCTGGACAAGAAGGGCCCCGAGGTCGCCAGCCTGCGCCCGACCCATACCGTCTCCCACGCCGTGACGCTGATGGCGGAGCGGCGCATCGGCGCGGTGGTGATCGAGGAGGGCGACGCGATCGTCGGCATCTTCTCCGAGCGCGACCTGGTCAAGCTGCTGGCCAGGGAAGGCCATGCGGCGCTGGACACGCCGCTCAGGCGCAGCATGACCGCGCCGGTCATCACCTGCCGCCCCGACGACCGCATCGACCGGGTGATCGCGATGATGAGCGAGCGGGCGGTGCGTCACATGCCGGTGGTGGATGGCAGGCGCATGGTCGGCATCATCAGCATCCGCGACCTGATCCGGCACCGCTTCGCCGAGAAGGAGCTGGAGACCGCGACCCTGCTCGACATCTCGCGCATGC
>CAZZZA010000150.1:0-6609 GCA_964658455.1 uncultured Lichenihabitans sp. | reverse complement strand
TGGGGCATCCATGTGTTCCAGCCGTTCGCGCACGGCGTCGACCTGTCGATCCAGGCACTGACCAAATACCCGGCCGGCCACGCCGACGCGATCGTCGGCGCGATCACCGTCGCCGACGAGAGCGACTGGGTGGTGCTGCGCGATTCGGTGGTGCAGATGGGCCAGTTTGCCAGCCCGGACGATTGCTGGCTGACGCTGCGTGGCCTGCGCACCATGGGCATCAGGCTCGAACGCCAGTCGCGATCGGCGCTCCAGGTGGCGCGATGGCTGCAAACCCGGCCGGAAGTGTGCCAGGTGCTGCATCCGGCGCTGCCGGGCACCCCCGGCCACGGATTCTGGAAGCGCGATTTCAGCGGCGCCACCAGCCTGTTCGGGGTGGTGTTCCATGCGGGCTACACCGCCGGCGCGGTCGAGGACATGGCGGCGGCGCTGGCGGTGTTCGGGCTCGGCGCCTCCTGGGGCGGCTACGAGAGCCTGGCGCTGCCGACCACCGGGATCATCAGCCGGCAGGCGCGGCCAATGACCGGCGGACCGGCACTGCGGCTGCATGTCGGCCTGGAGCCGGTTGAGGATCTGATCGCCGATCTCGAGGGCGGCCTGGAAGTGCTGCGCGCCGCCTCCCGCTGAGCGCTGCCCCCGCGCCCCGGGGCCCGGTCAGTGGTCCTTGCCGCGTCCGGTCGCCGCCTGCAGCGCATCGATGCGTTTCGACGCCTCGCCCTTGCTCAGCGTCTCGTCGAACGGCTCGCCGGCCTCCTCACAGAGCGTCTTGAGGTAGGATGCCTGGGCGCCGGTCATGGTCTCGTGGCCGGTGGTCCAGTCGTCGGGATTCTTGACGGTGTTCGACGGCAGATCCTGCGCGTCGCCAGCGTCGGTCTTCGGGTTCTTGTCCATACATTGCCAACGGCCATGTGCATGGTTTGTTCCATGACGCCGGTCACTTCGCCGTGCGCTGGCGGCGTCAGACGCGCGCCAGGCTGCGCCGGCGAAAGCAGAGCGCCTCGGCGATGTGCGGGCGCTCGACCTTGTCGCTCGCCTCGAGGTCGGCGACGGTCCGCGCCACCCTGAGCAGCCGGGTGAAGCCGCGCGCCGACAGGCCGAGCCGGTCCGAGGCCTGTTCGCTGAGCGCGCGCGCATCGTCGGACAGCACGAACCGGTCGGGGTTGGTCTCGGCGTTGCACAGCCCGTCCTGGCGCGCGTGCTGCCGCCACCTGGAGCAGGCGATCCGGGTGGCGACATCGCAGCTCGGCTCGCCGGCCGGCGCACGCGACAGCTCGCCCGGCGTGATCGGCCGCATCTCCACCGTGAGGTCGATGCGGTCGAGCATCGGCCCGCTGATCTTCGCCATGTATTCCTCGCCGCAGCGTGGCGCGCGCCGGCATTCGCGGGTGGCGTCGCCGAGATGGCCGCAGCGGCACGGATTCATCGCCGCCACCAGCTGGAACCTGGCCGGGTAGGTGTAGTGGCCGGCGGCGCGGGCCACGGTGGTGCGTCCGGTCTCGATCGGCGCGCGCAGCGCCTCCAGCGACTGGCGCGGCAGTTCCGGCATCTCGTCGAGGAACAGCACGCCGCGATGCGCCAGGCTCACCTCGCCGGGCTTGGCGCGGGGGCCGCCGCCGACGATCGCCGCCTGGCTGGCGGAATGATGCGGCTCGCGGAACGGCGGCCGCGTCACCAGCTTGCCGTCCTGCAGCAGCCCGGCGATGCTGTGGATGGTGCTGACCTCCAACGCCTCGGTCGCCGACAGGTCCGGCAGCAGGCCGGGCAGCCGCGCGGCCAGCATCGACTTGCCGGCGCCGGGCGGCCCGATCAGCATCAGCGAATGACCGCCCGCGGCGGCGATCTCCAGAGCCCGCCGCGCGGTTTCCATTCCCTTCACGTCGGCCATGTCCGGGTGATGGCTGGCGTCGGCGATGCCGGGCGGTACCGGCGGGCTCAACACCTGCTGGCCGCGGAAATGATTGACCAGCGACAGCAGGTCCGGGGTCGCCAGTACCTCGATGCGCCCGGCCCAGGCGGCCTCGCCGCCCTGGCTGGCGGCGCAGATCAGGCCGAGATCGAGCGCCGAGGCGCCCATCGCCGCCGGCAGCACCCCGGTCACCGGGTTGACCCGCCCGTCGAGCGACAGCTCGCCGATCGCGGCGTAGCCGGCGACCTCGTGCCGCGGCAGCACGTCCATCGCCGCCAGCACCGCGAGCGCGATCGCCAGGTCGAAATGGCTGCCTTCCTTCTGCAGGTCGGCCGGCGCCAGGTTGATCAGCACCCGCTTCGGCGGCAGCGCCAGCCCCATCGCCGTCAGCGCCGCCCGGACCCGTTCGCGCGCCTCGCCCACCGCCTTGTCGGCGAGGCCGACGATCAGGAACGCCGGCAGCCCGTTCGAGATCTGGACCTGCACGTCGACCGGAACCGCGTCGACGCCGGCGAAGGCGAAGCTCCTGACACAGGCGATGCTCATGCGGTCCTCCGGATCATCCGATCCGAAGCATGCGGCCGCCCTGCTTAAGGTCCGGTTAAGGCGCGGCGCGCCGTTCAGCGCTGGTAGAGCAGCCTGGCGCGGATGGTGCCGTCGAGCGCGCGCAGCCGCGCCAGGATCGCGGCATCGTCGTCGCGCCGGGTCTCGGCCTCGACCACCACGTAGCCGAGTTCGCCGTCGGTCTGCAGGAACTGCGCGGCGATGTTGGCGTGCGCCTCTGAGAAAATCTCGTTGATGCGGCGCAGGATGCCCGGCGTGTTCTGATGCACGTGCATGAAGCGGGTGCCGCGCGGCCTTGGCGGCAGCTGCACCTGCGGGAAGTTCACCGCCCCCAGCGTCGCGCCGACATCGCTGTATTCCACCAGCTTGACGGCGACCTCGACCCCGATCCGCTCCTGCGCCTCAGCGGTCGAGCCGCCGATATGCGGGGTCAGGATCACGTTGTCGCGGCCCTGCAGCGGCGAGACGAACGCCTCCTTGTTGCTGCCCGGCTCGCGCGGGAACACGTCGATCGCCGCACCCAGCAGATGATGGTCGTCGAGCGCGCGGGCGAGCGCGTCCAGATCGACCACATTGCCGCGCGCATTGTTGAGCAGGAAGCTGCCCGGCCGCATCGCGCGGATCTCCGCCTCGCCGATCAGCAGGTCGGTCTCCGGAGTCTGCGGCACATGCAGGCTGACCACGTCGCTTTCCGCCAGCAGCCGGTCCAGGCTCGGCACCGCGATCGCATTGCCGTGGCCGAGCTTGTTGATGGTGTCGAAATAGATCACCCGCATGCCGAACGCCTCGGCCAGCACCGAGAGCTGGCTGCCGATCGAGCCGTAGCCGACGATGCCGAGCGTCTTGCCGCGGACTTCCCAACTGTTGGCCGCCGACTTGTCCCAGACGCCCTGATGGGCGGCGCCGGATTTGGGGAAGATGCGCCGCAGCAGCATCACGATCTCGCCCATCACCAGCTCGGCGACGCTGCGGGTGTTGCTGAACGGCGCGTTGAACACCGGGATGCCCCTGGCGGCGGCGGCGTGCAGCGCCACCTGGTTGGTGCCGATGCAGAAGCAGCCGATCGCGATCAGCTTGTCGGCCCCCTCGATCACCGCCTCGGTGAGCTGGGTGCGGCTGCGGATGCCGACGATATGCACCCCGTCGAGCGCCTGGCGCAGCGCCTCGCCGTCGAGCGCGCCGGCATGGCGGGTGACCGAGGCGTAGCCGCTGGCGGCCAGCGCCTCGACGGCGCTGTCATGCACGCCTTCGAGCAGCAGGATGCGGATGCGATCCTTGGGCAGGGAGAGTTGGCTGGCCATGGCGGGGAGCGCTCATCGTTCGGGCGAGGATCGGATCGGTAGGGCAAAGCCGCGCCCCCGAACAGGGAGGGCGCGGTATGGCAGCCATCACGCGCCGGCCGCGGCGGCCCCGGAGCCGAGCAGGGCCACCGCCGGCGCGGTCAGGGCGGCGTCGCCCACCGCCAGCACGCTGCCGTCGCTGTCCGGGCGCAGCGCCCGGCCGGCCCAGTCCGTCACCCGGCCGCCGGCGCCCTCGATCACCGGCACCAAAGCGGCCCAGTCCCAGACCTTCATGGTGCGTTCGGCGATGATGTCGATCTGCCCCAGGGCCAGCAGCCCGTAGGCGTAGCAGTCCCCGCCCCAGCTGGTGCGCCGCACCGCCGCCTGCAGCGACGCGAACGACAGCGCGCTCGGCCCGGTCATCATCGCCGGGTCGGTGCAGGACAGCTCGGCCGACGCCAGGGCGGCGCAGCGGCGGGTGCCGGCGGCGCCGCCCAGCGGCAGGCCGGGCGACGATTCGAAGCGGGTCGGCTGCCCGGTCTGGCCGATCCAGCGTTCCCCGGTGATCGGCTGGTCGATGATGCCCAGCACCGGCACCCCGTCCTCGAGCAGGGCGATCAGCGTGCCGAAGCTCGGCCGCCCGGTCAGGAAGGCGCGGGTGCCGTCGATCGGGTCGAGCACCCAGCGCCAGCGCGCCTGCGGCCGCTCGAGCCCGTGCTCCTCGCCCAGGATCCCGGTCTCCGGCAGCGACGCGCCCAGCAGCGCCCGCATCGCCTGTTCGGCCTCGCGGTCGGCGATGGTCACCGGGCTCTCGTCGCCCTTGAGGTCGGCGGCGACGCCCTGGCGGAAATAGGGCCGGATCACGCGCCGCGCCAGATCGGCTGCGGCCAGCGCGGCGGCGAGGAAACGCGGGTCGGTCATCGCGACAGGCTCTGCAGGAAGGCGATGATATCGGCGCGCTGCCCCGGATCGTCCAGCCCGGCGAACCCCATGCGGGTGCCCGGCGCCATCGCCTGCGGCCGGGTCAGCCATCGATCCAGCCGGTCCAGGCTCCAGCGCCCGCCGAGGGCGCGCAGCGCGTCGGAATAGACGTAGCCGGCCCGCGCCGCGACCGGGGCGCCGGCGACGCCATAGAGGTTCGGCCCGACCATCGAGACGCCGTCGCGGTCGAGCGTGTGGCAGGCGGCGCACTGCGCGCCCGCCAGATCGGCGCCGGCCGACACCGAGGCGCGGCGCAGCCGGGCCGGCGTGGGTGCGGGTGCGGCCGGCGCCGCGTCGCGCGGGTCGAGCCCGGCGATCGCGAAGGCCGGGCGGGCTGGCGCGGTATCCGGCACCAGCGCGCCGGCCGCCAGCACCGACGCGCCGGCGGCGATGGCGACGCACAAGACGGCCGCGCCAAGCCTGTTGATGTCACGGTAGTCCATCGGCCAGGCCGCCCCGAATTCCGGCCCGGCTTTGCCGCCGCCTGGCCTGCGCATGCTTGCGGTGTCCCGAACCGTATGGGATGCACCCCGACCGAACAACCCGGTCCGTGCTCATGATCCCGCCCTCCGCGTTACCGGCACACGGCCTGCAGAGCGGCCCGATCGCCTTCCAGGGGCTGCGCGGCGCCTATTCCGACCTGGCCTGCCGCAACGCCTTTCCCGGCCGCGAGACGCTGCCGTGCCCGACCTTCGCCGAGGCGATCGAGGCGGTGCATGACGGCCGCGCGGCGCTGGCGATGCTGGCCTGCGAGAACAGCCTCGCCGGCCGCGTGCCCGATATCCACAGCCTGCTGCCGGAGAGCGGCCTGCACATCGTTGCCGAGCATTTCCAGCGGGTCGAGCACTGCCTGCTCGGCGTGCCCGGCGCCACGCTCGGCGACCTCGAGCGGCTGCACACCCATCCGGTGGCGATGGGCCAGGTGCGGCGGCTGATCGCCGAGCTGGCGCTGCAGCCGGTGATCGAGTTCGACACCGCCGGCGCCGCGGCACTGGTGGCGCAATGGGGCCGCAAGGCCGACGCGGCGATCGCCTCGGAACTCGCCGCCGACCTGCACGGGCTCACCATCCTGCGGCGCAATGTCGAGGATGCCGACCACAACACCACCCGCTTCTACGTCGCTGCGCGCGAACGGCTGGTGCCGCCGCCAGGCCCTGGCGTGATGACGACGATCCTGTTCCGGGTCAGGAACGTACCCGCCGCGCTCTACAAGGCGCTGGGCGGGTTCGCCACCAACGCCGTGAACATGACCAGGATCGAGAGCTACATGGAGGCCGGGATCTTTCTCGCCACCCGGTTCCTGCTCGATGTCGAGGGCCATCCGGACCAGCCCGGCCTGGCCAATGCGCTGGCAGAGCTGCGCTTCTATTCCGACGAGGTGCTGATCCTGGGCACTTACCCGCGCGCCCCGCAGCGCGGCGAGACCGCGACCGGCCGTCCCGGCTGAGCGCCGCCCCGGCCGAGCCTTGTCGTCCGGTCAGGCCTCGTGCAGCCAGGCATCGATCAGCAGCCTGGCGATCGCGGTCACGTCCGGGATCGTGAAGTCGGCGGGATCGGCCGCACGCACCTCGGCGCGGGTGACCCAGCGCGCATTGACGATCTCGTTGCCGTCGATGGTCAGCGCCGTATCCTCGGCCTCGGCGTGGAAGCCCAGCATCAGCGAGCCGGGATAGGGCCAGGGCTGGCTCGCCAGGTAGCGCACGTCGCGCACCCGGACGCCGACCTCCTCGAACACCTCGCGCGCCACCGCCTCCTCGGCGGTCTCGCCCGGTTCGACGAACCCGGCCAGCGCCGAGACCGCGTTACCGGGCGGGAACCGCACCCCGCGCGCCAGCAGCGCCCGCTCGCCATGCCGCACCAGCATGATCACCACCGGAT
>CAZZZA010000149.1:0-6725 GCA_964658455.1 uncultured Lichenihabitans sp. | reverse complement strand
GGTCCCCTGGGCATGCGGCGCGTCCTCGGCGGTGATCCAGCGCTGCTCCTGCTCGTCGATGCCGAACTGGGCGGGGTCGCGGTAGAACGCCACCCACAGCAGCGCGATCACCAGGCCGGCGACGCCGACGATCACGAACATCGAGCGCCAGCCGTACTGCAGCATGAGGAAGGTCAGGACCAGCGGCGCGATCGCCGGGCCGAGCGCTGCGGTGGCGTTGAACAGGCCGATCGGGAACGCCCGGGCGGAGGCGCGGAACCAGGTCGAGCAGACCTTGGTGCCGGCGAGATACATCGGCGATTCGCCGATGCCGAGGGCGGTGCGGGCGAACACGAACTGGCCGAATCCGCCGACGAAGCCGGCGGCGATCTGCGCGCCCGACCACAGCACTAGACCCAGCCCCATCAGCCGGCGCGGCCCGTAGCGATCGATCAGGATGCCGACCGGCAGCTGCGCCACGCCATAGGCGATCGCGAACACCGACAGCAGCAGCCCGAGTTCGGCATCGCTCAGATGCAGGTCGGCGGCGATCGCCGGCGCGCCGATCGAGAGCGCGGAGCGGTCGCAATAGTTGATGGTGCCGGCCACCATCAGCAGCGTGACCGCCAGCACCCGCATGGTGGTGACGCGCGCGCTCGGGTAGCGGGGAAGCGGACCGGGTTCGGACATTGGCAGCTCCTGCAGAGGTGGGGTGCGGTCCCGGACAACGCACGGGCGCGCGGATCGACGGTCACTGGACAAGGATCGTCTTCTCTGTTTGTTCCTGTCGCCGGCGATCGTGCGGACGGGTTGCGGGGGATGGGTGATGGCGGATGATGTGACGGGCCATGTCGAGCCGACCAGCCTGAGCGACGCGCTGAGCGAGCGCTACCTGGCCTATGCGATGTCGACCATCATGTCGCGGTCGCTGCCGGACGTGCGCGACGGGCTGAAGCCGGTGCATCGGCGGCTGGTCTATGCGATGCAGCAGCTCAGGCTGGACCCGGCCGCGGGCTTCAAGAAATGCGCCCGCGTGGTCGGCGACGTGATCGGCAAGTATCACCCGCACGGCGATGCGTCGGTGTACGAGGCGCTGGTGCGGCTGGCGCAGGAATTCGCGGTGCGCTACCCGCTGGTCGAGGGGCAGGGCAATTTCGGCTCGATCGACGGCGATAACGCCGCCGCCATGCGCTACACCGAAGCCAGGCTGACCCAGGTCGCGAGCGCGCTGCTCGAGGGCATCGACGACGACGCGGTGGATTTCCGGCCGACCTACGACGGCGAGGAAAGCGAGCCGGTGGTGCTGCCGGCGAACTTCCCGAACCTGCTGGCCAACGGCGCGACCGGGATCGCGGTCGGCATGGCGACCAGCATCCCGCCGCACAATGTCGGCGAACTCTGCGCGGCGGCCGCGCTGCTGGTGCGCCGGCGCGACACCGGTCTCGATGCGCTGCTGGCGGTGATGCCGGGGCCGGACTTCCCGACCGGCGGCCTGATCATCGAGGATTCGGCATCGATTCGCGCCGCCTACGAAACCGGACGCGGCGGGTTCCGCATCCGTGCGCGCTGGCGGCGCGAGGAGGGGCGCTTCGGCACTTGGCAGATCGTCGTTACCGAGATCCCTTACCAGGTGCAGAAATCACGCCTGATCGAGCAGGTCGCCGAGCTGATGGAGCAGAAGAAGCTGCCGCTGCTCGGCGACATACGCGACGAGAGCACCGCCGACATCCGGCTGGTGCTGGAGCCCAAGAGCCGGGGTGTCGAGCCGGAAGTGCTGATGGAGACGCTGTTCCGCGCCACCCAGCTCGAGACCCGCTACGGGCTGAACATGAACGTGCTCGGCGCCGACCGCGTGCCGCGGGTGATGGGCCTGCGCGCGGTGCTGCTGGAATGGCTCGACCACCGCCACGAGGTGCTGCGGCGCCGCAGCGCGCACCGTCTGGCGGCGGTGGTGCGGCGGCTGGAGATCCTGGACGGGTTCCTCGCGGTCTACCTCAACCTCGACGAGGTGATCAGGATCGTTCGTGAGGCGGACGAGCCGAAGGCCGAACTGATGCGCGCCTTCGCGCTGACCGAGCTGCAGGCGGAGTCGATCCTGAACATGCGGCTGCGCTCGTTGCGCCGTCTCGAGGAACTGGAGATCCGCAAGGAACACGCGACCCTGTCCGAGGAGCGCGGCGGACTGGACGCGCTGCTCGCGTCGGAGCCGCTGCGCTGGAAGCGGATCGGCCGCGAACTCGACAAGCTCGCCAAGCAGTTCGGCGACGGGCCGCTCGGCCGGCGTCGCAGCACCCTGGCCGAGCCGCCGCGGCCGATCGACATCGCCAGCATCGCCGCGATCGACCGCGAGCCGATTTCGGTGATCCTGTCGGAGAAAGGCTGGATCAAGGCGGTGCGCGGCCATCAGATCGACCCGTCGGCGCAGAAGTTCAAGGAAGGCGACGGGTTGCGCGCCGATCTCGGCGTGATCGCCTGCACCAGCGCCGACCGGCTGTGCCTGTTCGCCAGCGACGGCCGCGCCTTCACGCTCAAGGCCGGCGACCTGCCGCGCGGACGCGGCGACGGGCAGCCGATCCGGCTGATGATCGAACTGGCCAACGAGGTGCGGATCATCGCCCTGTTCAGGCTGCCGGAGAGCGGACGGTTCCTGATCGCCGGGTCGAACGGCCGCGGGCTGGCGATCGAGGCGGCGGACCTGGCGTCCGAGAAGCGCACCGGACGGCAGGTGCTCAACCTCAAGCCGGGCGAGCGGACGGTGGCGTGCGTGCCGGCGCAAGGCGACCGGGTGGCGGTGCTGGGCGACAACCGGCGGCTGCTGGTGTTCCCGCTCGAGCAGGTCGCGGTGCTGGGGCGCGGCACCGGCACCACCTTGCAGAAATATCGCGAGGGCGGGCTGCGGGCGGTGAGGGTGTTCGATTCCGCCACCGGCCTGGTGTGGCAGGACGGCGCCAAGCCGAGGAGCATGGCCGACCTGCTGGCCTACGTGGGCGCGCGGGGCGATCAGGGCCGTCCGGCGCCGCGCTGGTTGCCGCAGGATTGAGGCCGGCCGCTCAGGCGGGGCGCAGCTCCCTCCAGGCGCCCTGCGCGAGGATCTCGCTGGGCCGGAAGCGCGCCTTGTAGGCCATCTTGCGGCTGTCGGCGACCCAGTAGCCCAGATAGACGTGCGGCAGGCCGAGCGCGATGCAGCGGTCGATCAGCCACAGGATCGCGAAGCTGCCCAGCGAGCGTTCGGTGAGCTCCGGGGCAAAGAAGCTGTAGACCGCGGACAGGCCGTCACCGAGCCGGTCGGTCAGGCAGACCCCGATCAGCTCGTCCTCGGGATCGCGGAACTCGACCAGGACGGTCTCGATCGGCGTGTCCTCGATCATGGCGCGGTAGTCGTAGAAGCTCATCGACGCCATGTCGCCTTCGCCGTGCCGGGCCTGCTGGTAGCGCTTGAACAGCCCGTACTGCTCGGCGGTGGCGCGGGCCGGCACCTCGAAACCCTCCACCAGCGCGTTGCGGGCGCGGATGCGGCGCAGCGTGCGGCCCGGCTGGAAGCGGTTCACCGGGATGCGGATCGGCACGCAGGCGTTGCAGGCCGGGCAGACCGGCGCATAGGCGATGTTGTGGCTGCGGCGGAACCCGGCGCGCGACAGGCGGTCGTGGAGCGACTCGGCTTCCGGTCCGCTGATCTCGGTGACAACCTTGCGCTCGATGCGCCCGGCCACGTACGGGCAGGGCAGCGGCGCCGTGGTGTAGAAGAATTGCGGCCGTTTTGGCGAGGTGTATGTCATGCAGTCGGGGTCCGGTCTCCTGGACGATGGTCGGTCTTGATCACGGCAGCAAGGAGAGTGTGGCGGCGACCCGCGCCGGCGTGCGGGCCAGCTGTATGCTAGAGCCCTTCGCCCAATCCTGCACCAGATTCCACGCGCCCGGCGACAGCCAGTTGCCCGATTGTCCGGGGGTGACGATGAACCGGCTCCGTTCCTGGTCGGCGAGGTCATACAGGCCGCGATAGGCCGCGCCGTGCCTGGACTGGAAATCCTCCGCCGAGGCGTTGCCGCCGCGCAGCAGGGTGGTGTCGTCGCCGCCGATCGCGACCCTCTCGCGCGCCAGCCAGCCGACCAGGGGGATCGCGCGCAGCAGCGGGTTGTCGAACACCGCGCGATGCGCCTGCCCCCAGCGCCATCGTGCGGGATCGTCGCCGTAGCGCGTGGACAGCGCCTGCATCGAACGGTCCAGCGCCCGGGCCAGGAACGGCGCGCAATCGCCGTCGCACCAGGCGGCGCCGTCCGGCGACAGCAGCAGGTCGGCCATCGCCTCCCAGCCGGTGGAGGCGTCGGTGATGTGGTCGTGGGCTTCGACGTCGGCGACGAACCGCTGCACCCAGGCATTGAAGATCAGCGGTTGCGGCGCGGCCTCGTCCATCGTGCCGTGCCAGCCTGCGAGCATGCCGAACGCCGATGCCGCGAGGCCGCCCGCCGCGGGCGGATGCGCCAGCAGCAGCGGCAGCAGATGCGCCGCATAGGCGCTGTCGATGTCGGACTGCATGCGCCCGAACCCCTCCAGGGTCTGGGTCGCATGCGCGGCGAGCAGGGCGCGGATCCGCTCGGCGCGCCAGGGCGCAGGCCAGTCGCGGCCGAGGAAGACCGGGAAATCCGGAGGCGCGGTGCGCTCGTTGCCGTTCAGCAGCTGGCCGCTGGCCGGTGCTACGATGTGCGGCAGGGCCTGGCCGCTGGCGAGCCCGACCCAGTCCGACGCGCCGGACGCGCCGTCGGCCGGGAAGCTGCCGTCGCCGGCGCGGCGCACCGGCACCCGGCCGGTGGTGTACTGGGCGATACGGTCGTGATCCGCCACCAGCAGGTTCTGCACCGGGCTCGTGATCAGCGGCGCGGCGCTGCCGGCCTGGTCGATGTCGGTGGCGCGATCGAGCGCCGCCAGGCCCGGGGCGGCGTCGTCGGCCTGCAGGTTCTCCGCCGAAAGCGCCAGCACCCGGCCGGCGCCGCCGGGCGAGAGCGCGTCGCTGATCACCGGGCCGTGGCGCGAGACGCGGATCGTCAGCGTCACGTCCGGGGCGCCGCGGACATGGATGGTCTCGGTGCGCAGCGCGAAGCGGCGCGGGCCGTCCGGGGTGGCGTAGCGGCCGTCCGGCAGCACGGTCTCGACGAACAGGTCCTGGGTGTCGGCGGAATTGCTGGTGAAGGTCCAGGCGACATGGCCGTTCTGGCCGATCACCAGGAACGGCACCCCGGGCGCGGTGGCGCCGGCCAGCGACAGGCCGGGGACGTCGATCCGTACCAGATACCACAGCGCCGGAAAGCCGAAGGCGAGGTGCGGATCGCCGGCCAGCAGCGGCGCGCCGGTGTTGCTGTGCCGCCCGTCGACCGCCCACTCGTCCGAGGCCTCGTCCGGCTGCGTGTAGGGTGCCGGGAAGCGCGGCAGTGCCGCGGCGAGCCGACCGGCCAGCGACCCGAGCGCCGCGCGATCGGGCGCCCGGGTCTCGGGATGGGCAGAGAACAGGCGCAGCAGCCGGTCGCGGTCGGCGGGCTGCGGATCGCCCAGCCGGTCGAGTTCGGTGCGCCAGTTCCCGGCCAGGCTCAGCCCCATCAGCCGGCCCCAGAGCAGGCTGTCCGGCGGGGTCCAGGCGGCCGGCCGGCCGAACAGGACGAACTCCGGGGCGATGAAGCGGCCGCGGTCGGCGATCGCCAGGTTGACGCCCCTGGCATAGGCGTCGAGCAGCCCGCGCGTGTCGGGCAGCAGGCTGGCATAGCTGGCTTCGGCCAGGCGGCGCAGGCCCATGGTGCGCATCATGCGGTCGGTGGGCAGCCCGGCCGGTCCGGCGATCTCGGCGATCCGGCCGGAGCCGAGCCGCCGCATCAGCTCCATCTGCAGCATGCGGTCGCGGGCATGGACGTAGCCGGTCGCGACCGCGGCATCCTCGAGGTCGCCGGCCTGGATGTGCGGCACCCCGTGCGCGTCGAACCGCACCGTGACCGGATGGTGCAGCCCGGACAGATGCACGGTCCGCTTGGTGGGCGGCAGCGTGGCGACCAGGCAGGCCAGGAGTGCGGAGACCGCCAGGCCGATCAGCAGCCCGGCCAGCAGCCCGAGGTGGCGGATGGCGCGCACGGTCAGCGCGCGCGCAGCAGCCTGGCGGCGTCGAGGGCGAAATAGGTCAGGATGCCGTTGCAGCCGGCGCGCTTGAAGGCGAGCAGGCTCTCCATCATCGCCCGCTCGCGGTCGATCCAGCCATGGTTGGCGGCGGCCATGATCATCGCGTACTCGCCGGACACCTGGTAGGCGAAGGTCGGCACCGCGAACCGCTCGCGGACGCGGCGGATGATGTCGAGATAGGGCATGCCCGGCTTGACCATCACCATGTCGGCGCCCTCGGCGAGATCGAGCGCCACCTCGCGCAGCGCCTCGTCGCTGTTGGCCGGGTCCATCTGGTAGGTCTGCTTGTCGCCCTTGAGGAAACCGCCGGAGCCGAGCGCGTCGCGGAACGGGCCGTAGAAGGCGGAGGCGTATTTGGCGGCGTAGCTCATCAGCCGGACGTCGCTGCGGCCGTGCGCGTCGAGCGCCTGTCGGATCGCGCCGATGCGGCCATCCATCATGTCCGACGGCGCCAGGATGTCGATTCCCGCCGCCGCCTGGTTGAGCGACTGCCGCACCAGCACCGCCACGCTGTCGTCATTGACGATCAGGCCGTCGCGCAGCAGCCCGTCATGGCCGTGGTCGGTGTAGGGATCGAGCGCCACGTCGCC
>CAZZZA010000148.1:0-6750 GCA_964658455.1 uncultured Lichenihabitans sp. | reverse complement strand
CGGCCGTTCATGCCGGTGCGCAGCACCTCGTAGCGGGTCTCGCCCTCGCCGTGCGATCGCAGGCTGCGGTAGAGCCGGGCCCGGTCGGCATCGTCGGTCAGCAGCGCGCCGCCATCGCCGTAGCCGCCGAGCGGCTTGGAGGGGAAGAAGCTGATCGCGGTCGCATCCGACTCCCGCCCGAGCCGGTTGCCGGCCAGCGAGCCGCCGAAGCTCTGCGCGCAATCATCGAGCAGGAACATGCCGCCCTCGCCGGCGATCCGACGCAGCGCCGGCCAGTCGGCGGGCTGGCCGAACAGGTCGACGCCGACGATCGCCGCCGGACGCAGCCGACCGGCGGCGCGCACGGCATCGATCCTGGCCTGCAGATGCGCGGTGTCGATCTGGAAGGTGCGCGGATCGACATCGACGAACACCGGCGTGGCCCCCAGCACCAGCGGCACCTCGGCGGTCGCGGTGTAGGTGAAGGCGGGCAGGAACACCGCATCGCCGGTGCCGATCCCCGCCGCCATCATCGCGATCTGCAGCGCGTCGGTGCCCGAGCTGAGTGCCACGCAATGCGCGGCGCCGCAGAACCCGGCCAGGCGCTGTTCGAGTTCGCGCACCTCCGGCCCGAGCACGAACTGGCAGTGGCCGAGCACCGTCTCCAGCCTGGCGCGCAGCGCGGGCGCGATCCTGGCCTGCTGCGCCGCCAGATCGAGGAAGGCGATACTGCGTGTCATGAGACGGTCCTTTCCGGTTCGGCGACGCGCCCGTCCGGGTTGTGCGCGAATTCCGGCACCAGTTGCTTGAGCAGCGCCAACGCCCGGTCGGTCCCGCCGTCGCGGCAGTTTCGGTCGATCGCATCCAGCATCGCGCCGACCCAGCCGGCATCGGCGACGCGCGGCGTGGCGATCAGCAGGCCAGGATGCCCGGTCGGCAGCGGCGCCTCGGCGCCATGGAACAGCTCCTCGAACAGTTTCTCGCCCGGACGCAGGCCGGTGAAACGGATCTGCACGTCCTGGTCGGGACGCAGGCCGGCGAGCCGGATCATCTGCCGCGCCAGATCGACGATCTTCACCGGCTGGCCCATGTCGAGCACGAAGATGGCGCCGTCGCGGTGCAGGGTGCGGCCCAGTGCGCTCGCCTGCAGCACCAGCGACACCGCCTCCGGCACCGTCATGAAATAGCGCTGCATGTCGGGGTGGGTCACGGTCAGCGGCCCGCCGCGCTCGAGCTGACGCCTGAACAGCGGCACCACCGACCCGGTGCTGCCCAGCACGTTGCCGAACCGCACCGTCACGCAGCGCATCGCCGCCCGGTCGGCGCGGCCGGCGACGTCGAGCGCCTGGCAGTAGATCTCCGCGGCGCGCTTGGAGGCCCCCATCAGGCTGCTCGGATTGACCGCCTTGTCGGTCGAGATCAGCACCATCGCCGACGCCCCGGCGGCCCGCGCCGCGTCGGCGACGTTCCGGGTGCCGATGATGTTGGTCAGCATGCCCTCGGACGGGTTGGCCTCGACGATCGGCACGTGCTTGAGCGCGGCGGCATGGAACACCAGCTCCGGCCGCAGCCCGTCGAACACCGAACGCAACCGGGCGGCGTCGCGGATATCGGCCACCACGCCGCGGCGATCCTGCGCCGGATGGCGCTCGCCCAGTTCGAGATCGATCTGCCACAGCGCGAACTCGCCATGATCGAGCAGGATCAGCGTCTGCGGGCCGAGTGCCGCCAGCTGCCGCGCCAGTTCCGCGCCGATGGTGCCGCCGGCCCCGGTGACCATGACCCGCCGCCCGGCCACCAGCGCCGCCATGCCGCTCTTGTCGAGCGAGACCGGCGGCCGGTTCAGCAGCTCCTCGATCGCCACCGGACGCAGCTCGACGCGCGAGGCGGGCGACAGCGCGGTCGGGTCGGGCACCCGGCCGACGGTGATGTTCAGCCGGTCGGCGGCGCGGATCACCGCCGCCAGATCCGCCCCGCGCAGTTCGGGATCGGTGACCACCAGCCCGTCGGGACGCCGGCCGCCGGCGTCGAGCCGGTCCAGCACCTGGTCGATATCCTGGAGCGTGCCCAGGATCGGCACGCCATGGATGCGCCGACCGGGCTGATGCCGGCCACGCGCCAGCAGCCCGGCCACCCGCAGCGGCGTGGCGCGCTCGCGGCGCACCGCGCGGATGAACAGGTCGGCCTGCTGGTCGGCGCCGACCAGCAGCACCCGCTGGGTGCCGCCGCGACCGGCGAACAGGCCGCCCTGCGACAGGCGGTAGACGATCCGCAGGCCGCCCAGCAGCACCAGCAGGGTCAGGGCATGGATGATCGGGAAGCTGATGCTGGGCAGCGCAAAACCGGTGCCGATCAGCAGCAGCGCGAACAGCGCGGCGCTGGCGACCGAGCCGCCGGCGATGCCGAGCAGGTCGGCGACGCCGGAGAACCGCCAGTATTGCTGCTGGACCCGGAACGGCACGCCGCCCACCAGCAGGGTGATGGCGCCGCCGGCCAGGAACCAGAGCGGATGCAGCAGGCCGCCGCCAGGATCGGCCAGCCAGCGCGCGATCGGCGCCGCCAGCGCCGCTAGCGCGCCATCGAGCGCCATGTTGACCGCGATACGGTTCCAGGGCCGGAGGCGGTTGCGGACCGACAGCGCATCGGGAACACGGTCCTGGCGCGGGTCCGGCGGGTCTGGGCGTTGCGGCGGCATGCTCGGGTCCGTATAGCCCAGCCGCGGCCGCACTAGAAGGCGCGCGCGGCCGGCCCGGCCGGCAGGCAGCCGGGCGCGCCGCGATCGGGGAACAAGCGATCATGCACCAGGCGATCCTTGCCGCGCTGCCGGCGGCGACCGGCTTGCGGCTGGCGGCGGCCGGCCTGGCGGCGATGCTGGGCTCGGCGCTGCTGGTCAGATGGATGATCCGGCTGGCGGTGATGGATGTGCCGGGCGCGCGCAGCGCCCATGACCGGCCGGTGCCGCGCGGTGGCGGCGTCGGCATGGTCGGCGCGGTGCTGCTGGGCGTGCCGGTGTGCCTGGCGCTGCTGCCGGGCGCGCGGCTGCTGCCCGCTTCCCTGGCGCTGTTTGCCACCGCGCTGCTGGCGCTGGTCTCCTGGCTCGACGACCTGCGCCAGTTCGGCCCGCGCGCCAAGTTCGCCGCGCAATGCGCGGCAGCGGCGCTGATGGTGGCGGCTTCGGTGGCGGCGGCCCCGGCGCTGCCCGGCGGCATCGTGCTGGCCGGCCTGTGCGGGACCGGTTTCTGCTGGCTGCTGCTGACCACAAACGCGCTCAATTTCATCGACGGGCTGAACGGCCTGGCATCCGGGGTGACGGCGATCTGCGGCCTGTTCACCCTGGCGCTGGCGCTGTCCCGCGCCGACGCGGTGCTGGCGGCGCTGGCGCTGATGCTCGCCTGCGGCCTGGCCGGTTTCCTGCCGTTCAACATGCCCCGCGCGCGCATCTTCATGGGCGACGTGGGCAGCCAGGTCTGCGGGTTGCTGGGCGGCGGCCTGGCTTTGCTGCTGCTCGCCGGAACCGGAAGTCTGGCGCTGGCGCTGACGGTGCCGCTGATCCTGTCGGCGATCCTGTGGGACGTGGTGTTCACGCTGGCGCGCCGGCTGGCTGCCGGCGACCGTCTGACCCAGGCGCATCGCGGCCATCTGTATCAGGTGATGGCGCGCGCCGGGCTTACGCCGCTCGCGGTCGCGCTGATCCATTGGGGATTCGCGTTGTGGGGCGGCGCGGTCGCGGTCGTCCTGCTGCCAGGGCGGCCGGTCGCGGCGATCCTGCTCGTCCTGGCGCCCCAGCTGCCCTGGACCGCCATCGCCGTCCGCGCCGGACGGCGATGCGCCTGGAGGTAGGCCGGGGCCTGGGCGAGGGTTACTTGCCGTCGTCGAGGGTGAGTTCGATGCCCTGGGCGGCGCCGGCCAGGCGGGCGCCCTTGGTCATGTTGTCGATCCGCAGCTCGACGCCGTTGCCGTTCTTGAGCACCTGACCGCCGAGGCCCTTGCCGACCGTGGCCTCGCCATCGGCGGCGGCATAGGTGCCGTTGAAATCATGCAGCGACTTCAGGTCGTAGACGCGACCGTGGCCGGTCACCTTCGAGTAGCCGACTGCCGCCACGTCCACGCCCTTCACCGAGAAGCTGTATTTGTGGTGGTGGAAGGTCAGCGTGCCGCTGCCCCAGCTCGCGCCGACGCCGATATCGGCGGATTTGGAAACGATGGTGACGTAGCCATCGGGCGCGCCGCTCTTCAGCGGGTCGTTGGCGGCCAGGGCGGGGGCGGCGAGGCCGGCTGACGCGAGGAGCAGACTGGAGGCAAGAACGGCGAAACGCATGGATTTATCCCCGAAAATCGGCAGGCAAGCCAGCCCGGATGGGCCGGCATCGCCATGGCAACGTTCGGGCCGCGGCGTGGTTGCCCTCAGCCGGCGGCGCGTCGGCCGCCGCGCTCCTCATGGTGGCCGCGCCGGTTCGGCGTGCCGGAGGCTTCGGCCATGATCGAGCGCAGCTCACGAAGATAGGCCGCGCCCTTCAGGGTCCGCTGCACCAGGATCGAACGCCGGTCCATCGGGTCCACCTTGCGGCGGGCGAGGTCGAGTTCGCCGAGCCGGTCGAGCGCGCGGGTGATGGCCGGCTTCGACACGTTGAGATCGGCGGCGAGACCGCGAACGGTGTGCGCCTCGTCCTGGAGGTAGCAGGTGAGAAAGACGCCGAGCTGGCGTGCGGACAGATCCGGGCCGTCGCGCCGGACCATCGAGACGATGGTGTCGCGCAACGTTGCCACGAGATGGTCGGTCGTCGAGGCCTGAGCCATCATGAAACTCCTTTCCTGATCGGGGATGATCGCCGTGTGCGACATCGCCCATCCATCGTTGCCCATTCTGGGTCCGAACCTGGATGCCGGGGACCCTGTGGCGAGCCGGACATGCAGCGGTGATGGCACTTGGTGATATAGTCCGTTCTATTGACTTGGTTCAGTGCCGATTACGTTACCTGAGTGTTTCGTATCGTAATCGATATTAAGAATTGCTAAACTTCCCTGATACAAAGCCCGCAATCCGAGCGCTTCCCCGCCCTCAGGGCGGCCCGGACGCGCCTGATCGTTCCAGGCATAGGTATCGATATGGGCCCACCTGGTCGATCTTGCCACGAAACGTTGAAGAAACAGTGAAGCGACGATCGCGCCGGCCATCGGACGGGATGAAACATTGTTCAGGTCCGCAACCGAACTCGACAGCCACGAATCGTAACCGTTCCAGAGCGGCAGCCGCCAGAGCGGGTCGTGCGCGATCCGGCCGGCTTCCAGCAGGGCCTGCGCCACGACCTCGTCGTTGCAGAACAGCGCCGGCAGATCCGGCCCGAGGGCCACGCGCGCGGCGCCGGTCAGGGTCGCGGCATCGAGCAGCAGGTCCGGCGCCTCGTCCGAGGCCTCTGCCAGCAGGTCGCACAGCACCAGCCTGCCCTCGGCGTCGGTGTTGCCGATCTCGACCGACAGTCCGCGCCGGGTGGCGAGCACGTCGGAGGGCCGCATCGCCTCGCCGGAGACGCTGTTCTCGACGCAGCCGAGCCGCAGCGACAGCCGGACCGGCAGGTCGCGCTCCATCACCATCCTGGCCAGCGCCAGCATCAGCGCCGCGCCGCCCATGTCCTTCTTCATCCGCAGCATGCCGGCCGACGGTTTGAGATCGTAGCCGCCGCTGTCGAACACCACGCCCTTGCCGACCAGCGACAGTAGCGGCGCATCGTCCGCGGCGCGGCTGCCGCGCCAGCGCGCCAGCAGCACCTGCGCCGGCCGCGCCGATCCGGCGCCGACCGCCGCCACCGCCGGATAGCGCGCCTCGAGCGCCGCGCCCGACACGATCTCGGTGTCGGCGCCGAACCGGGCCGCCACATCGCGTCCCGCCTCGGCCAGCGCCAGCGGCCCGAGCCGGTTCGCCGGCATGTTGATCAGGTCGCGCGCCAGCCACGCCGCCCGCGCCGTCGCCAGCGCGGTGGCCAGCGCGGCGTCCGCCTCCGGCACGACCAGCAGCACCGGGCTGGCCGCGGCTGCCTTGAACGCGCCGAAACGGTAGGCGCCGAGACAAAAGCCGAGCGCCGCCTGCGCCGGGTCGGCATCCAGCGGCAGCGCCAGACGCCAGGCCGCCGGCTCCCCGGGCGATGCGCCGGCCCTGGCGCCGAGCCCGTCCGCCAGCCCGCCATAGGCGAACGGACCGTCCGCCTCGCCGAGCCCGAGCAGCGCCGCGCCGACCCCGCCATCCGCCGCTGGCAGCAGCAGCAGCGCGCCCTCGGCGGCATTGAAGCCACGGGCACGCGCCCAGCCGGCCTGCGCGTCGGGCAGCCCGGCCAGCAGCGCCTCCAGCCCCGCCGGCCTGACGCAGATTACGGAGCGCGCGGCTTCCGCCCTGGGATCGGCCTCGTTGAGCAGACAATCGAGCGGCCGGTCGAAGACGAAATCGGCGGGATCATCTGGCATCGGCTGGCTTTCGGGGAACGGTCGCGAATCGCCGCAATGCTGGTCCGGCGTGCCGCCGCTTGCAAACCCGGGCCGGCGGCCCGACCATCGAGGCGATGTCCGGCGCACCCTTCAGGCCGCAAGGCCGCTTCTACTCCCCGCAGACCCCCTCCTACGCGGACGGGCCGCGCAGCGGTCCGTTCGCACCGCGGGTGAAGGCGGTGCTGGGTCCGACCAACACCGGCAAGACCCACCTGGCGATGGAGCGGCTGCTCGGCCACGGCTCGGGCATCATCGGCTTTCCGCTGCGCCTGCTGGCGCGCGAGAACTACGACC
>CAZZZA010000147.1:0-6769 GCA_964658455.1 uncultured Lichenihabitans sp. | reverse complement strand
CGAGCGGGCGATGCGGCCGTCCAGCCAGTCGGTGATGCCGGCGGCGGCGAACAGCACGCAGGCCAGCAGGTCGCCCCAGGGACGGTGCATCGCCACCAGCGCCACCAGCACCGGGATGGCGGCGATCCGCGACAGCGTCAGGACATTGGGCAGGTCGGTCAGCATGGCGACGATCGATCGGGTTCGGGGCTCGGTGTTGCAACCTAGCCGAGCCGGGCCGTCGCCGATACCGCGGAAGCTGCCGGCCGCGCCTCAGCCCTGGCTCTCGCGCCAGCCGGCGTGGAAATGGCCGTAGATCGAGCGCGCGGTCTCGCGGCTGATACCGGGGGCGTTCTCCAGGTCCACCAGGCCTGCCTGCTTGACGCCGCGGGCGGAGCCGAAATGGTTCAGCAGCGCCCGCTTGCGCAGCGGGCCGATGCCGGGGATCTCGTCCAGCTCGCTCCTGACGATCGCCTTGGAGCGGCCGGCGCGATGGGTGGTGATGGCGAACCGGTGCGCCTCGTCGCGCAGGCGCTGCAGGTAGTACAGCACCGGGTCGCGCGGCGGCAGCTGGAACGGCGGCGCGTCGCCGGTATGGAACCATTCCCGGCCGGCGTCGCGGTCCGGCCCCTTGGCGATCGCCACCAGCTTGACGTCGGTGACGCCGAGATCGTCGAGCACCTGGCGCACCGCGCCGTACTGGCCGAGCCCGCCATCGATCAGCAGCAGGTCCGGCCAGTCGGTCCTGGCCTCCGGGTTGGCCGCCTGTTCGCGCAGCGCCCGGCCGAAGCGGCGTTCCAGCACCTCGCGCATCATCGCGAAATCGTCGCCGGGCGTGATCGGGCCGCGGATCGCGTATTTCCGGTAGGCCTGCTTGATGAACCCCTCCGGGCCGGCGACCACCATCACCCCGTAGGCGTTGGTGCCCATGATGTGGCTGTTGTCGTAGGTCTCGATGCGCTCCGGCGGCGCCGGCAGGCCGAACAGCGCCGCGACGCCGTCCAGCAGCCTGGCCTGCCCGGCGCCCTCGGCCAGCTTGCGCTCTAGCGCCTCGCGGGCGTTGGTGACGGCGTGCTCCACCACCGCGCGCTTCTCGCCGCGCTGCGGCACCAGCAGCTCGACCTTGCGGTCCGCCTTCAGGCTCAGCGCCTCCTCGATCAGCGCCGGTTCGGCCACGGCGACGTTGGTCAGCAGCAGCGGCGGCGGCGGCTTGTCGTCGTAGAACTGCGCGATGAAGGCCGACAGCACCTCGGCCGCCTCCTCGCCCTTGGTGTTGGCCGGGAAGAAGGCCCGGTTGCCGTTGTTGCGGCCGCCGCGGATGAAGAACACCTGCACGCAGGCCTGGCCGGCGGCCTGGTGGATGGCGACGATGTCGGCATCCTCGATGCTGGCCGGGTTGATGATCCCGGTGCCCTGCACATGGGTCAGGCCGCGGATGCGGTCGCGCAGCGCCGCCGCGCGCTCGAACTCCATGGAGGCGGAGGCCTGCTCCATCTCCGCGGCCAGCGCCGCCTGCACCGAGCCGGCCTTGCCGGACAGGAAGGCGCGGGCCTGCGCCACCAGCCGGTCGTAGCCGGCCTTGTCGATGCGATCGACGCAGGGGGCGCTGCAGCGCTTGATCTGGTGCAGCAGGCACGGCCTGGTGCGGGTGTTGAACACGCTGTCGGAGCAGGAGCGCAGCAGGAACACGCGCTGCATCGCGGTCACGGTCTGGTTGACCGCCCAGGCGGAGGCGAACGGGCCCCAGTAGCTGGCGCCCTTGGACGGCTTGCCGCGATGCTTGGTGATCTGCGGGAAGGCGTGGCCGTCGGTCATCATCAGCCACGGGTAGGTCTTGTCGTCGCGCAGCAGGATGTTGAAGCGCGGCTTGAGGCGCTTGATCAGGTTGGCCTCGAGCAGCAGCGCCTCGGCCTCGGTGTGGGTGGTGACGATCTCCATCGAGGCGGTCTCGCTGACCATCCGCCGCAGCCGTTCCGGCAGCCGGCCGAGCTGGGTGTAGGCGTGCACCCGTTTGCGCAGCGCCCGCGCCTTGCCGACATAGAGCGCGTCGCCCTTGGCATCGAGCATGCGGTAGACGCCGGGCGACAGCGGCATGGTCTGCAGCGCCCGCTCGATCACCCCGACCCCGCTTCCGGTCGCTGGCCCAAGCGCGGGCTCGTTCGCGTCGGTCTGCCCGCCCGCCGGCGGGGTCTCGGTCTGGTCGGAGCGCTCGTTCATGCCGCCTGATCTAGTGCCGTCAGCCGCACTTGTGGAGCGACAATCCTAGCCGCTTGTGATTCCAGCGGCTTTCCGCTTCTCCACCGACCTTGTGGATAAGCTTGTGGAAACCGGCCGGAAAACCACCCGGGAAGCGCGGTTTCGCTGGGCCTCGTTCGGATTGCCTAAAATCCGGGCACAGCTGATAACATACTGATATTGCAGTATAACTAGGTGGCGAACCTGTCACACGGCTAACATAACCGGCCATTCCGTTGGAAAAGCTACGAGTCAATGGCGCGGGGTGGACAAAATGCGCCGGGGCGCCGGCGGCGGACGACGCCGCGTGTCATGTCGTGTCGGTTGCGGCGGCTCCGCAGGCGCGACCAGTCTCACCGTTGAGACGCGCCGATCAGGCGGCGGCGCGCTCGGCGGCGCGCAGCAGTGCCAGCAGATTACCGCCCCAGAACGCGGCGATCTCGGCCTCGCCGTAGCCGCGTCGCAGCAGTTCGGCGGTCACCGCCTGGCTCTGCGAGGCGTCGCGCCAGCCCTCGATCGCGCCGCCGCCGTCGAAGTCCGAACTCAGCCCGACATGCGCCGTGCCGATCCGCTGCACCACGTAGTCCAGATGGTCCACCAGGTCGGCAACGTCGGCGGGCGCGCCGTTCTCCTTGACGCCGCGCGGGCGCAGGAAGCCCGGCATCGCGGTGATCTGGATCAGCCCGCCGCTGTCGCGCAGCGCGTCGAGCTGGGTGTCGTCGAGGTTGCGCCGGTGGTCGCACAGCGCGCGCACGCAGGAATGGGTCGCCACCACCGGGGTGCTGGACAGCCGGACCGCCTGCAGCATTCCCTGTCGCGAGAGGTGCGACACGTCCACCAGCATGCCCTGTCGGTTCATCTCCGCCACCGCCTCGTAGCCGAGCCGGCTCAGCCCGCCATGCAGCGTCTCCTGGTCGCCCAGGTCGCGCCGCGGGATCGCGCTGTCGGCGATCGCGTTGTGGCCGTTATGGGTCAGGGTGACGATCCGCACGCCCCTGGCGCGGAAGGCGGCGATCACCGACAGGTCGGTGCCGAACGCGTACGCATTCTCGATCGCCGGCACCACCGCCAGCACCTGCCGGGCATGCGCCTGCTCGATCGCGTCGGCGCTGGTGCAGAGCGCGGCGCGCAGCCCGTCGCGGCTGGCGTCCATCTCGGCGATCCGGTCCAGCATCGCGAAGGCGCGCGTGCGCGCCGCCTCGTGGCCGGCGGCGTCGCGCGGCCCCTGCGGGATGTAGGCGGCGAAGCACCCGGCCGACACGCCGCCCTCGCGCATCTTCGGCAGATCGACCCGGCGCGTGGCGCTGCGCAGGAACGGGTCGTCGCCGTCCGGCCAGGGGATGTCGATATGGCTGTCCAGGGTGAGGATGCGGGCGTGCAGGGCGGCTGGGTCGGTGGCGTCGGTCATGCGGCGACGCAACGCCGTCCGAGGCGATTTGGCAAGCGGCGGCCGATCGTAAGCCCGGTCCAGGGTCTCTGCCCCGCCCTTGCCTTCGGCGCCGGCCCGGGCGATGGCGGCGCATGCGGATCGTCACCTGGAACATCAACTCGCTCCGGCTCCGGCTCGGGCTGCTCGAACGCCTGGTCGCCGAACTGGCGCCGGACGTGATCTGCCTGCAGGAGACCAAGGTCCCGGACGAATTCTTCCCGGAGGCGGCGCCGGCGGCGCTCGGCTATCCCTACCATCTGCGTCGCGGCATGAAGTCGTACAACGGGGTGGCGATCCTGTCGCGGCTGCCGATGCGGCCGGATACGCAGGCGCCGGACTGGTGCCTGAAGGACGATCGCCGCCATGTTGCCGCGGTGATCGAGACCGCGTCGGGACCGCTGACCCTGCATGATTTCTACGTCCCGGCCGGCGGCGACATTCCCGATCCGGTGCTGAACCCGAAATACGCGCACAAGCTCGCCTTCGTCGACGAGGCGACCGCCTATTTCGCCGCGGTGCCGCCGGTGCGCAGCATCCTGGTCGGCGACCTGAACATCGCCCCGCTCGAGCATGATGTCTGGAGCCACCGGCAGCTGCTGCAGGTGGTCAGCCACACCGCGCCGGAGATCAGCCGCCTGCAGGCCTGGCTGGCGACCGGCTTCGTCGATGCGATGCGGCATTTCGTACCGTCGGACCAGAAGCTCTACAGCTGGTGGTCGTATCGCAACCGCGACTGGCGCGCCTCCGATCGCGGCCGGCGGCTGGACCATTGCTGGGTGACGCCGGATCTGGTCCCTGCCCTGCGCGGCCTGCTGGTGCTCAAATCGGCACGGGACTGGCCCGGCCCGTCGGACCACGTGCCGGTCGCGATCGACCTCGATCTCTGAGACTCAGGCCGGAACCCCGCCGGCCGGGTCGAGCCGGTAGCCGCCGCTTTCGGTCACCAGCAGGCAGGCCACGGCCGGATTCGGCTCGATCTTCTGCCGCAGCCGGTAGATGTGGGTCTCGAGCGTGTGGGTGGTGACGGCGGCGTTGTAGCCCCAGACCTCGTTCAGCAGCACCTGGCGCGCCACCGGACGGGTGCCGGCGCGATACAGGAACTTCAGGATCGCGGCTTCCTTCTCGGTGAGACGGATGCGGCGGTTGCGGGCGGATTCCTGCAGCAACTTGGCCGACGGGCGGAACACGTATGGCCCGATCGTGAACACCGCGTCCTCGCTGTTCTCGAAGATGCGCATCTGTGCCCGCAGCCGCGCCAGCAGCTCGGCGATGCGGAACGGCTTGGCGACGTAGTCGTTGGCGCCGGCATCGAGCCCGCGCACCACGTCGGCCTCGTCGTCGGAGCCGGTCAGCATGATGATCGGCATGCGCCGGCCCTGCTTGCGCTGCTCGGCGCAGAAATCGCGGCCGTCGCCGTCCGGCAGGCTGACATCGAGGATCAGCGCATCATACCGGGCGGAAGGCCCGTCGACGCATTTGCGCGCCGCCTCGATGCTGTCGGCCTGGGTGACCGTGAATTCGCCATCCAGATGCAGCTGTTCGACCAGCGCCTCGCGGAGCGCCTGGTCATCGTCCAGGATCAGAATGGGACGTGCACCCGCCATAGAAACCCTCGCTTTCCCGGCAAACGTGCGGTCCACCGGCTTGTTCCGCACGCCACGCGATTTGTCAGGCATCACAACGCGGTGGCAGACGTTTGCACCCAACCGCCGCAGCGTCGGGTAAACGCACAAGTGCGTGATATGGATGCCGCGGCGCGCATTTCAATTCCATCCACTCCGCCGGGGGACAGACCGCATGACTGTCGCCGTCATCGAGCCGCTCGGCGGCCATCAAGCCCTGCTCAGGATCGGCGGCCTGGCGCTGCCGGCGGTGCTCGGCGAGGCGGGGATCCGCGCCGGCAAGCAGGAGGGCGACCGCGCCACCCCGGCCGGGCTGCTGGTGCTGCGGCGCCTGTTCTATCGCGCCGACCGGCTGGCCGCGCCGGCCTGCGCGGTGCCGCGCGAGGCGCTGGCGCCCGATGACGGCTGGTGCGACGACCCGGCGCACCCGGACTACAACCGCCGCATCGTGCTGCCTCACCCGGCGCGGCACGAGGCGCTGTGGCGGCAGGACGGGCTCTACGACCTGGCCGGCGTGCTGGGCTGGAACGACGACCCGGTCGTCGCCGGACGCGGCTCCGCGATCTTCCTGCATGTCGCGCCGCCGGACGGCGCGCCGACGGCGGGATGCATCGCGCTGCAGCCGGACGCGCTCCGGGCGGCGCTGGCCAGCGGATTGACCGCGATCGAGGTGCCGGAGCCGCTCTAGGCCGGTTTCGCGCTCGCCGACCGCCGCGCGGCTGGCGTAACGTCGCCCGCAAGGGCGCTCGCTTGAACGCCCGAAAGGGCGCCGGCTCGAGCGCCCGTGGGAAGCTGGGAGTGGCGCGATGGCGGACGGATCGATCGGCGGCGAGGCAAGCCCGGCGCCGCCGCGCGGCATGGACGAGGCGGAATGGGGGGCCCGGATCGAGCTGGCGGCGCTGTACCGGCTGGTGGCGCTGCATGGCTGGGACGATGCGATCTTCACCCACATCTCGATGCGGGTTCCGGGGCCGGCGCAGCATTTCCTGATCAACCCGTACGGGCTGTTCTTCGAGGAGATGACGGCATCGGCGCTGGTCAAGGTCGATCTGGACGGCCGGATCGTCGTGCCCGGCCGCTACGGCATCAACCCGGCCGGCTTCACCATCCATTCCGCGATCCACGCCGCGCGCACCGATGCGCATTGCGTGATGCACCTGCACACCATCGACGGCGTCGCGGTCTCGGCGCAGGCGCACGGGCTGCTGCCGATCAGCCAGACCGCGCTGGTGGTGCTGCCGGTGCTGGCGACGCACGAGTACGAGGGCATCGCGCTGCATCTCGACGAGCGCGACCGGCTGGTGCGCGATCTCGGCGACCGCTCGGTGATGCTGCTGCGCAACCACGGCACCCTGGCGGTCGGCGAGACCGCGCCGGCGGCCTGGATCAACATGTTCTTCCTCGAGCGCGCCTGCAGCCAGCAGGTCGCGGCGCTGTCGGCGGGCCGGGACGCGCTCCTCGTCGCGCCGCCGGAGAGCCAGGCGGAAGTGCGGATGCAGACCGG
>CAZZZA010000146.1:5449-6834 GCA_964658455.1 uncultured Lichenihabitans sp. | reverse complement strand
TCGACCGCGCGGTCGCCGCCGGCGGCCCGGCGGCGTATTTCGCCACCCTGCCGGTCAAGGCGATGGCGGCCGCGATCCGCGCCGCCGGGATCGAGGCCGCGGTCTCGCACAGCGCCGGCACCTTCGTCTGCAACCACCTGCTCTACGGCGCGCTGCACCGCGCCGCGACCACGCAGCCGGGGCTGCGCTGCGGCTTCATCCACCTGCCGCTGCTGCCGGAGCAGGCGGCAGCCGGGCAACCCTCGATGGCGCTGGCCGACATGGCGCGCGGCATCCTCGCCGCCCTGGCCTGCCTGCAGACCGGCGCCCAGGAGCCGGCGGTCGCGGAAGGCGCGCTGTGTTGACCGGTCCGGTCGCGCACGGCGACGCGGCCTCGATGCACGGCTTCATCGCCGCCCACACCGCAATCGCCACCGCGCCACTGGTGCCGGAGATCAGGCTGCATCTGGCCGGCGCGATCACGCCGATCTGGCAGGCCAGCGAGGCCTGGCTGCAGCGGACCGGCATCGAGCCGCCATTCTGGGCGTTCGCCTGGCCCGGCGGACAGGCGCTGGCGCGCCACGTGCTCGATCACCCGGAGCAGGTGGCCGGCCGCGTCGTGCTGGATTTCGCCGCCGGCTGCGGGATCGCCGCGATCGCCTGCGCGATGGCCGGGGCGGCGCGGGTGCAGGCGGCGGATATCGACCCGATGGCGGTCGCCGCGATCGGGCTCAACGCGGCGCTGAACGGGGTCGCGGTCGCGGCGACCGCGGACGACATGGTCGGCAGCGACGCCGCCTGGGATCTGATCCTGTGCGGCGACGTCTGCTACGAGGCGCCGATGACGCGGCACATCCTGCCCTGGCTGCTGCGCCGCGCCGCCATCGGCGAGGTAAGGATCGCCGATCCGGGACGCGCCTACCTGCCGGGCAGCGGCCTGGAGCCGATCGGCGGCTACGACGTGCCGACCTCGCTGGAACTCGAAGACCGGACCTTGCGTCCGACCCGGCTGTATCGGCTGCGCGGGTCTTAATTTCGCCGCGTTGGCAGCCTTTTCTGTCGCCGAACGTTTCGTTGATCGAACCGGCCATCAAAGGACAGCCATGACCAGGAAACTCTTCGCATTGCCGCTCGCCCTGACCTTGTCGCTGGGCGCGGCCCTGCCGGTGGCGCCGGCCCTCGCGGAGCCGGGCGGCTGCCTGAAATACGGCGCGGCCGGTGCGGTCGGCGGCCATCTCGCGCACCACGGCGTGCTGGGCGCGGCCGGCGGCTGCGCCACCGGCATGTATGTGCGCCACCGCTACCGCAAGCAGCAGCGTCGCGACGCCGCCGCCTACCGCGCCGAGCATTCCGGCGACGCGGCGCCGATGGGCGACGACCACCCGCAGCACTGAGCCTGTCGCGGG
>CAZZZA010000146.1:0-5439 GCA_964658455.1 uncultured Lichenihabitans sp. | reverse complement strand
ATCCACCGTCCGCCCCTGGCCGTCGGTCAGCCATCGGTCCTGAGCACCGTTTTCGGCACCGCGATGTCGCCGCTCCCGTGATGGCCGAGCGTGCCGGCCTCCACGCTGGCGCCGACCGTCAGGTCGCCCGATCCGGCGATCACCGCCTGCAGCATCCTGATCCGGCCGTGGCGCACCAGGATGTCGCCGGAGCCCTGCCCGATCAGAGTGAGCCGGTCGCTGTCGGCGGTGTCGATCGCGACGTCGCCGCTGCCGCTGCTGGTGGCCTGGAACGTGCCGGCCACCGTGCCGGCGCTGAAATCGCCCGACCCGTCCAGCACCACCTTGCCGCCGCCGAGCCGCACGCCGTCCAGCGTGAGGTCGCCGCTGTCGCTGCTGGTCGCATCGAGGCTCGGCACCACGCCCGCCCCGACCGTCAGCGCGCCGGAGCCCTGCAGCAGCGCCGTCAGCGGGCCGTTGACGGTGCCGACCTTCACATCGCCGCTGCCGCGCTGCCGGACCGTCAGCGGGCCCGAGCTGTCGATGGTGACGCTGCCGCTGCCGGAACTCTCGACCGTCACCGGCGCATCGAAGCTGCCGGCATGCAGGGCGTTGTCGCCGGACTGGATCAGCGTCAGCGGCGTGGCCGGGCCGGTGCGCACCACCAGCGCGCCGTCATCGTCGCAGGCGCCGCTCTGGCTGATCGACCCGTCGCGCAGCGCCAATCCGGGATGGCCGCCGCGCCCGGCATCGACCGCGGCGCGGCCCTGGAAGGCGGGATCGGCCAGGATGGTGACCGACCCGGCGCAGGGCAAATCGATCCGCAAGCGCTGTGCGGCGATCTCGTGCAGGGCCGAGGCGGCGGCGGGCGGCGGCGGCACCGTCGGCAGCGGCGCCGCGATATCGGCATGGTGGCCGCGCGCCTGCCACCCGGCCCCGCCGCCGGACCAGCTCCACAGCGCGAACACGATGCCGGTCAGCAGCATCGCGGCGCGGCGGCGGCGCATGCGGATGTCCGCCTCGCGCGCCGGGTCGGTGATCGGGAACCAGGGCAAGGCCTATTCCCCCATCCGGCGGAAATCGCGATGCAGCTCGAAATCGCTGGCGGTGACGAAGCCCTCGATCCGCGCCAGACGCGGCTCGAGGGCGGCGAGCCGGTGACGCAGCAGCGCCCAATCCTGCCCGGCCGGCATCGCCGCCGGTCCGGCGGGCCGTCCGCGCGCCGGCTGCGACCGGGCGCGGTCGCGCCAGGCGGCGCTGGACGCGGTGCCGGGACGGCGGCGCAGCAGCAGGCCGAGCGCCAGATAGGCGAGCCCGGTCGGCAGCACCAGGAACAGGATCGCCACCAGCCGCACCAGCGGCAGCGGCAGGTCGAGATCCTCGGCAAGGCCGGCGCACACCCCGGCCAGCATCGCGCCCTCGTCGTGGCGCCAGAGGCGGCCTGGTTGCCGATCGAAGGGATCGGGCTGGTTCATGCCGACGCCCTCGCTAGCGCGGCAGCCGGCTGCGCCAGCCGGCCAGCTCGGTGTCGAGGATCCGCTCCAGGTTCTCCACCCGTTGTTCCATGCGTCTGGCCAGTTCGTTCATGTCGGCGAGCGCGCGCTGTTCCTCGGCGCCGAGGCTCTGCGCGCCGAACTGGCGCATGCGCCGCTCGTGCCGGAGCTTCACCAGCCAGGCCGCGAACAGGATGCCGCCGATCACTGCCACCAGGCCGGTCAGGTCGTTCATGAAATGCGTGCCGCCCATGATGGCGAGGGTTTCGGGATCCACGGCTTTCCATCCCCTCAGGATTGCTGGTCCGGCCCCTGCACGCGCGCAGCCGATGCCGGCTCCTTGCGCTGACGCAGCCTGGCGCGCAAGGCGTCCAGTTCGCTCTCGACCGCGCTGTCAGCCTCGAGACTCTCGATCTCCTGCTCCAGCGTGCGGCGGCCGAGATCGTAGGATTCCGCCCTGCCCTCCAGCGCGTCCAGGTTGCGCTCGACCTGCTCGAAGCGGCCGAACGCGTCGCCGATGCGCGCATCGTGGAGACGCTCGCGCAGCTTGACGCGGGAACTGGCGATGCTGGCGCGCGACAGCAGCGACTGCTCGCGCGACTTGGCGTCGGCCAGCTTGGCCTGCAGCTTGGCGATGTCCTCGTTCTGCTGCGCCAGGCCGGAGACGATCTGCTCGTGCTGCGTGCCCAGCCCTTCCCTGGTCCGGGCCAGATGGGTGCGGGCCTGCAGCGCGCCGCGGGCCAGATCCTCGCGCTCATGGCTCAGCGCCAGCTCGGCCTTGCGCTCCCATTCCGCCTCGTCGCGGGCCAGCGAGGCGATGCGGCGCTCGAGTTCCTTGCGCTCGGCGATGGTCTGCACGGCGGACGACCTGACCTCGACCAGCGTGTCCTCCATCTCCTGGATGATCAGCCGGATGATCTTGCGCGGATCCTCGGCGCGCGCCACCAGCGTGTTGATGTTGGCATTCACGATGTCGGACAGTCGAGAAAAGATGCTCATCGGCGGTCTCCTTGCGGCGCGGTCTTGCCGTCTCTGCACGGCAGCTTCCTCTTCCACAGCAGCTTCCATGCCAGAGCCGCTTGCGACCCGCACCGGCCGGCATGCCGTTGTTCCGGCTGGGTTTTTCACGACCGCCTTGCGGAGTGCGCCGCGTCCGGCGAGGATGCAGGGCCGGCGGCGCATGGCACGGAGGACCAACATTTGGCGCGTGTGCCCACCGCTTCAGAGAGCGCTTCGCCGATCGGCGAGGCCGCCGCGTTCCGGGCGATGCTGGCGCACATCTCGCTCGCGGCGCCGCTGAATCGTCCGGTGCTGGTGCTCGGCGAGCGCGGCACCGGCAAGGAGCTGGTCGCCAACCGGCTGGCCTTCCTCTCGGCGCGCTGGGACCGGCCGTTCATCAAGCTGAACTGCGCCGTGCTCGGCGAGGCGCTGCTCGACAGCGAGCTGTTCGGCCACGAGGCCGGCGCCTTCACCGGCGCCACCAGGCGACGGCCGGGGCGGTTCGAGCTGGCCGATGGCGGGACGCTGTTCCTCGACGAGATCGCCACCGCCTCGATGGCGGTGCAGGAGAAACTGCTGCGGGTGATCGAATACGGCAGCTTCGAGCGGGTTGGCGGCAACGAGCCGCAGCAAGTCGATGTGCGGGTGGTGGCGGCTACCCATGCCGACCTGCCGGCGCTGGTGCGCGCCGACCGGTTCCGGGCCGACCTGCTGGACCGGCTGGCGTTCGACGTGGTGGCGGTGCCGGCGCTCAGGGAACGGCGCGAGGACATCCCGCTGCTGGCCGCGCATTTCGCGCTGCGCATGACCCGCGAACTGGGCCGCGAGTTGTTTGCCGGCTTCGCCCCTGAGGCGATGGCGGTGCTGCGCGGGCATGACTGGCCGGGCAACGTGCGCGAACTCAGGAACGCGGTCGAGCGCAGCGTCTATCGGATGGAACACCCGACCAGGCCGCTCTCGACCATCGTGCTCGACCCGTTTCCCGCTACCGCGCCCAATGCTGCCGCACACGGCACGCCGGCTGCTTCAGCCGCACCCGCGCCCGCGATGGCGGAGGCCGCGCCGGGTTCGGGGCCGGAGTCGGACGGGCCGCCGGGCGATTTCACCGCCCGCACCCGGGCCTACGAGGCCAGGCTGCTCGGAGAGGCGCTGGAGGCGAGCCGGTTCAACCAGCGCAACGCCGCGCGCATGCTCGGCCTGACCTACTACCAGTTCCGGCACCATCTGAAGGTGCACGGGCTGCTGGCCAGGCCGCCATCGGCGGCGGCTCAGCCGGGCGAGGAGGAGGCCAGCACGGTCACCGGCCGCGAAACGTAATCCTGCGGGAACAGCCGGCGCAGCGCCTCGACCTTCGGCATGTCGTTGACGGCGATGTAGAGCGCGTCCGGATGCAGCGCCAGATAGTCCTGGTGGTAGCGCTCGGCCGGGTAGAAGCCGCCGAGCTTGTCGACGCGGGTGGCGATCGGCGCCGAGAACGCGTGCGCGACGTCGAGCTGGGCAATGTAGGCCCGGGCGAGCTGCGCCTGGGCCGGCGACGCCGCCCAGATCTCGGAGCGGTACTGCGAGCCGCTGTCCGGGCCCTGCGCGTTGACCATGGTCGGATCGAGCGCCACCGAGAAGAAGATCTGCAGCAGCCGCGCCGTCGAGACCTGCGACGGATCGTAGGTGATCTGCACCGATTCCGCATGGCCGGTGTCGCCGCCGCTGACGGTCTCGTAGTTCGCCGTGCCGGCGGCGCCGCCGGTATAGCCGGCCACCGACCGGGTCACGCCCTTCACATGCTCGAACACGCCCTGGACACCCCAGAAGCAGCCGCCGGACAGCGTCAGTTGCTGCAGCCCGTGCCCGGATTCTGGCGCGGCACCAGATGGGACGGCGGCCGGCGGCACCAGATGCGGCGTCTCGTCGGCGCGCGCGGGCACGATCGCCAGCAGCGACAGGCCGAGCAGCAGGCGGCGGAAGGGCATGCGACGGTTCCTCATCTGGGTCGTCTCCTGGCTCACGAAGGGTTGGGCGGCGCGGTGCCCGGCGCCGGCAGGAAGCGCAGGGCGACGCCGTTCATGCAGTAGCGCAGGCCGGTCGGCGCCGGCCCGTCATCGAACACGTGGCCGAGATGACCGGCGCAGCGGCTGCAATGGACCTCGGTGCGCTGCATGCCCATCGAGCCGTCGTCGCGCGTGGCCACGGCGTTCTGCAGCGGCTTCCAGAAGGACGGCCAGCCGGTATGGCTGTCGAACTTGGTGTCGGAGGCGAACGCCTCCTGGCCGCAGCCGGCGCAGGCATAGCGGCCCTTGCCGTAGAACGTGTCGAGCGGGCTGCTGAACGGCATCTCGGTGTCTTCGTGCCGCAGCACGTCGTACTGGGCAGGGCTGAGCCTGGCCCGCCACTGCTCGTCGGTCAGCGCGAAGGCGCCGTCGGCCGCCTGCGCCCGGCCGCCGAACCCGCCCCAGGCCAGACGCGCCACCGCGCCGCCCACCACCAGCATCGCCGCGGTCCGCAGCAGATCGCGTCTCATCCAGCGCCGCGTCATCGCCTGAGTATCCTCGTCCTGGCCCATGCCCGGTAGATGGGGTCGCCGCGGCGCGCCATCCAGCCCGCCGCCCGCGCGGTCTGGACGCGGTTTTCGCATGCCTCGTCTCTGCCTGCTTGAGTGCCGACGCGCGAACGCGCAGTTTCCGGCCGCATCCGCGGAACCGACCCATGACACTGCTACTCGGCCTGATCGTGATCATCGCCCTGGTGGCGCTGAGCGTGCTGATCTCGATGTCGGAGATCTCGTTCGCGGCGGCGCGCGAGGCCAGGCTGCGCTCGCGTGCCGAACTCGGCGACCCCCGCGCGGTCCGCTTCCTGGCGCTGCGACGCAACAGCGGCCAGGTGATCACGGTGCTGCAGATCTGCCTGAACGCGGTCGGGGTGCTGGGCGGCATCGCCAGCGACGACCTGATCGCGCCGCCGATCTCGGCCGCGC
>CAZZZA010000145.1:0-6938 GCA_964658455.1 uncultured Lichenihabitans sp. | reverse complement strand
GAGCTTGAACCCGTCCGGACCGAACAGCTTGATGCCGTTATCCTCGAACGGGTTGTGCGAGGCCGAGATCATCACCCCCAGATCGGCGCGCAGCGAGCGGGTCAGCAGCGCGATCGCCGGCGTCGGCAGCGGGCCGACCAGCGTCACGTCGATCCCGGCCGACAGGAAGCCGGACACCAGCGCGCACTCGATCATGTAGCCGGAGAGTCGGGTATCCTTGCCGAGCACCACGCGGTTGCGATGCGCGCCGCGCCGGAACCGCAGGCCGGCGGCCTGGCCGAGACGCTGGGCGATCTCGACGGTCATCGGCTCGGCGTTGGCGGTGCCCCTGATCCCGTCGGTCCCGAACAGTTTCCTGGTCGTGCCCATAGCGCTCTCCCAACGCCTGCGCCGCCGCGCGTGGCGATGCATTCGCCCCTGCTCTAGCTCAGCGATGGATCGCCTGCCAGAGACGCACCGCCTGCAGCGTGCCGGGCACGTCATGCACGCGCAGCACCGCATCAGGAAAGCAGAGTGCCGGCAGCGCCGCGGCGATCGAGCCCGGACCGCGCGCCGACGCCACCGGCGGAGGACCCCCGCCGCCCGCGACCTCGCCGATGAAGCCCTTGCGCGACACGCCGAGCAGGATGCGGCAGCCGAGATTGGCCAGGATCGGCAGGCGCGCCAGCAGCGCCAGGTTCTGCTGCGTGGTCTTGGCGAAGCCGATCCCGGGATCCACCAGCAGCATCCGGCGGTCGATGCCGGCCTGCTCCGCCGCCGCCAGGGCTGCCGCCAGCTCCAGCGTCACCGTGACCGCGACATCGTCGTAGGCGGCGAGCCCGGCCATGGTCAGCGGGGTGCCGCGCATATGCATCAGCACCGCCGGACACCCCGCCTCGGCCACCACCGCCCGCGCCGCCGGATCGTGCGCCAGCGCCGAGACGTCGTTGACCAGGGTGGCGCCCGCCGCCAGCGCCGCCCGCATCGTCGCCGCATGGCGGGTATCGACCGACACCATGATCCCGGCCGCGCGCAGGCCCTCCACCACCGGCAGGATTCGCGCCTGCTCCTCCTCCGGGCCGATCGCGGTCGCGCCCGGACGGGTGCTCTCGCCGCCGACATCGATCAGCGCCGCCCCCTGCTCGGCCATCCTGCACCCGGCGGCGATCGCGTCCGCCGTCCGCAGGTAGGCGCCGCCATCGCTGAAACTGTCCGGCGTGACGTTGAGGATGCCCATGACCAGGACGCCGCGCGGCAGCCCGGCCGCGCCTACCGGGTGGCTGACCCGCGCCAGCGGGCCGGCCCAGTCCGGGCCGGCCTCGGTGCCGAGATCGCGCACCGCGACGATGCGCGAGCGCTCGCCCCGGATCAGCCGGCAGAGCGTGAAGGCGGCGCTGCCGTCGGCCAGGCGCCGCGCCAGCCCGGCTGCGCAGGCGGCGTCGGCCGCTTCGCCGTGCAGCAGCCCGAGCGGTTCGACCAGGCCTGCCGACAGGGCGGCGGCTGCATCGGCGCCATGCTCGTCCATCGGCCCCGCTCCTCTGCAAACGCCGGCGTCACCACACCAGATGAGGCGCTCATTCCTGGAGACGCCTTCATGCCGACACTCTTCGACCGGATTCAACTGGGGGCGATCGACGCGCCGAACCGGATCCTGATGGCGCCCCTGACCCGCGGCCGCGCCACCCGTGACCACGTGCCGACGGCGCTGATGATCGACTACTACACGCAACGCGCCAGTGCCGGGCTGATCATCTCCGAGGCGACCGGCATCAGTCAGCAGGGGCTGGGCTGGCCGTATGCGCCGGGCCTGTGGAGCGAGCAGCAGGTCGAGGGCTGGCAGCCTGTCACCCGGTCCGTGCACCAGGCCGGCGGGCGCATCTTCGCCCAGCTCTGGCACATGGGCAGGCTGGTGCATCCGGACTTCCTGGGCGGCGAGGCGCCGGTCTCGTCCTCGGCGACCACCGCGCCGCACCACGCCCACACCTATGCCGGCAAGCAGCCCTATGCGCAGGCCAGGGCGCTGGAGGCAGACGAGATCCCGGCGCTGCTCGAGGATTACCGCCGCGCCACCCGCCATGCGCTGGCCGCCGGGTTCGACGGGGTGCAGATCCATGCCGCCAACGGCTACCTGATCGACGAATTCCTGCGCGACGGCGCCAACCACCGCACCGATGGCTATGGCGGCGCGGTCGAGAACCGGGTCCGGCTGCTGCGGGAAGTGACCGAGGCGGTGGCCGCGATCGCCGGCCCCGAGCGGACCGCGGTGCGGCTCTCGCCGAACGGCGACAGCCAGGGCGTCAACGACAGCGATCCGGTGCCGCTGTTCGTCAGTGCCGGCCGCGCGCTGGCCGGTATCGGCATCGCCTTCCTGGAACTGCGCGAGCCCGGCTTCGAGGGCACGTTCGGCAAGGCCGACCGCGAGCCGGTGGCGCCCGCGATCCGCGACGTGTTCAAGGCGCCGCTGGTGCTGAACTCCGACTATGACGGCGCGAGCGCGCAGCGCGCGCTCGACGAGGACCGGGCCGACGCGATCACCTTCGGACGGCCCTTCATCGCCAACCCGGACCTGCCGCGTCGCCTGAAGGAAGGGCTGACCTTGGCCAAGGACGACGCGCCGACCTGGTACAGCCAGGGGCCGAAAGGCTACGTCGACTACCCGGTCGCCGGCTGAGGCCGCACGGCGCAAGAAAACCCACCAGGGGCGAGAGCCTCTGGCGGGTCCGGCCGGTTCAGCCCGGCTGCGGCGCCGGGTTGATGCCGCCGGGCGGCAGCGATTCCGGCTTCTTGGTGTTCGGCACCGAGGCGCGCCGGTTCTCCGGCATCGGGTCGTCGATCACCCGCTTGTCGACCGTCTCGCCACGCAGCACCTGGCGGATCTCGTCGCCGGACAGGGTTTCGTATTCGAGCAGGCCGTTGGCGAGGCTGTGCAGCTCGTCGATCCGGTCGGTCAGCAGCGTCTTGGCGTTGATGTAGGCCTGGTCGATGATCGCCTTGATCTCGGCGTCGATCTCCCGGATCGTCTGCTCCGAGACGTTCTTGTTCTGCGTCACGGAGTGGCCGAGGAACACCTCCTGGCCGTTGTCGCCATAGGCGATCATGCCGAGCTTGTCGCTCATGCCCCATTCGCTGACCATGCGGCGCGCCTGGTCGGTGGCCATCTTGATGTCGCCGGACGCGCCGTTGGAGACGTTCTCGGCGCCGAAGATGATCTCCTCGGCGGCACGGCCGCCCATCGCCATCGTCAGCTCGGCGAGCAGCTTGGACTTGCTCTTGGAGTAGCGGTCGCCCTCGGGCAGGCTCATCACCAGACCCAGCGCCCGGCCGCGCGGGATGATGGTGGCCTTGTGCACCGGATCGCAGCCCGGGGTGTAGATCGCGCACAGCGCATGGCCGCCCTCGTGGTAGGCGGTCATCTTCTTCTCGTCGCTGCTCATCACCAGCGACCGGCGCTCGGCGCCCATCAGCACCTTGTCCTTGGCGCTCTCGAACTCGAGCATCGCCACGGTGCGCTTGCCGAGCCGCGCCGCCAGCAGCGCCGCCTCGTTCACCAGGTTGGCGAGATCGGCGCCGGAGAAGCCAGGGGTGCCGCGCGCGATCGTCTTCGGGTCGACGTCCGACGCCAGCGGCACCTTCTTCATGTGCACGCGCAGGATCTTCTCGCGTCCGCTCACATCCGGGTTCGGCACCACCACCTGGCGGTCGAAACGGCCGGGACGCAGCAGCGCCGGATCGAGCACGTCGGGACGGTTGGTGGCGGCGATCAGGATCACGCCCTCGTTGCTCTCGAACCCGTCCATCTCGACCAGCATCTGGTTCAGCGTCTGCTCGCGCTCGTCATTGCCGCCGCCGAGCCCGGCGCCGCGATGGCGGCCGACCGCGTCGATCTCGTCGATGAAGATGATGCAGGGCGCGGACTTCTTGCCCTGCTCGAACATGTCGCGCACACGCGACGCGCCGACGCCGACGAACATCTCGACGAAATCGGAGCCGGAGATGGTGAAGAACGGCACGTTGGCCTCGCCGGCGATCGCCCGCGCCAGCAGCGTCTTACCGGTGCCGGGCGGGCCGACCAGCAGCACGCCCTTGGGGATCTTGCCGCCGAGGCGCTGGAACTTCTGCGGATCCTTCAGGAACTGGACGATCTCCTCCAGCTCCGACTTCGCCTCGTCGATGCCGGCCACGTCCTCGAAGGTGATCCTGCCCTGCTTCTCGGTCAGCAGCTTGGCGCGCGACTTGCCGAAGCCCATCGCGCGGCCGCCGCCGGACTGCATCTGGCGCATGATGAAGAACCAGACGCCGACGATCAGCAGCAGCGGCGCATAGTTCAGCAGGTAGCGCAGCAGCGGGTTGACGTCGCTATCCTCCGGCTTGGCCACCACCTCGACGCCCTTGCCGGTCAGGCGGGTGACCAGGTTGGGGTCCTCGGGCGTGTAGGTCTCGAAGCTGGTGCCGTCGGTCAGCACGCCGGAGACGTTGTGATCCTGGATCACCACCGAGCGCACATGGCCCGCATTCACGTCGCCGACAAAGTCCGAATAAGCGAGCTGCTGCGCCGCGTGCTGGTTGCTGCCCGGCTGGAAGACGCTGACCAGCAGCACCAGGAGCAGCGCGATGATGACCCAGAGGGCCAAGTTCCGGCCGAAATTGCTCATCTTGCCTTACAGTTCATGCTCGGCGCCCAGTCGGCGACGCCCGGTGCGCCATGGCGCAGGAGGCGATCATACCCATTCGGCGCGGAGAAGCCATTGTACTCTCGTCTGCCTAGATTGGGACGCGCCGGCCCCCCGGTAAGTGCCGCGCCGCCATCTTCGCCTGGCGCCGTTAACGCTCGGTGAACAAGGCGGCGTCGGTCGCCGGCGCGGCGGGCCGGAAGGCGAACCACAGCCGATCCAGGCCGAGCCCGGGGACGCACCAACGCAGATGCGGCACCGCCAGCACCGCGCCGTCGGCGGCGCGCAGCGCCGGCAAGGTCGCGACCACCGCCGCCGGCAGCCCGCTCCGCCGGCGCGCCCGCGCCCATTCCGGCCCCGGCCCGTCGCACGGGGCCGCGCCAAGAGCCGCGATCATCAGGCCGGCGGCGGGTCCGGCGTCGCCCAGCAAGGCGAAGCGGCGGTCCCAGATCGCCCCGGGCGTCGCCGGCACCGGCGCCGCGACCGCGGCCAGTTCGCGCAGCAGCACCCAGCCCGGCCCCAGCCGTCCGGCCCGGAGCAGCCGCGCACCGGACAGGGTGGCGGGCCGGGGATGGCGGACGAGCGCCGCCACCGGGTCGCTCCCCGGGCGGTAGGGCTGGCCGGTCACGCTGCGGATCAGGGCGGCGAGCGCGCCGGCCGACACCAGCTCCGGCGGCAGGATCGCGAATCCCTGCGGCGCGAACCGCACCGAGGCGGCGAGTTCGGCGGCCTCCGCCCGCCGCCGCGCCAGGCGGGCCCGGGCGGCATCGGCCTGGTGCGCGAGCAGGGCTGCGCCCTGCGCCGGGGCGGCGGCCAGCTCCTGGCGCAGCCGGGTGCGGCCGGCGCGGCGGTCGCGGTTCGACGGGTCCTCGATCCAGCCCTGCCCGGCCGCCGTCAGGGTCGCGCGCAGCCGCGCCGGCTCCACCGGCAGCAGCGGGCGCAGCAGCCGCAGGTCGGCGGTCTCGACCAGGCCCGCCATGCCGGCCAGCCCGTCCGGCCCGCTCGCGGCGCGCCGCCGCATCAGCACCGTCTCGGCCTGGTCGCCGGCATGATGCCCGAGCAGGAGATCGACGCACCCGGCGGCCCGGCAGGCTGCGGTCAACGCGTCATAGCGCGCGGCGCGGGCACGCTCGGCCAGCCCCGGCCCCGGCGACAGGCCGCAGATCCGCAGCAGCCGGGCCGGCACGCCGAGCCGGTGCAGCCTGGCGCCGGTCTCGCGCGCTTCCGAGGCCGCGCTGGCACGCAGCCCGTGATCGACCACCAGCGCCAGAACCGAAAGCCGCCGTGCGGCGGCCCAGGCGGCGGCGAGCAGGCAGAGGCAGAGGCTGTCGGCGCCGCCGGACACGGCGACGGCGAGCGGGATCGTGCTGCCCGGCGCCGGCCACGGTCCGAGCGGCGCCATCAGGGCCGCGAAGGCAGCGTCGGTGATCGGCGCCGCCGGGACCGGAGCGGCGCTCAGTGGCAGCCGGCGCGTCCGTGCAGCGACGCGTAGGCCGCCCTGGTGCGCGGCGGCGGCTGCGGGAACTCGGCGTGCATCTTGGCCAGCGCCTGGCAAGCCGAGCTCCTGTCGCCCAGCGACAGCATCGCCGCACTGACGCCGAGCAGCGCATCGGGCGCGCGGCCGGAGCGCGGTGCCCGGTTGTAGGCATCGTAATAGGCCACCGCCGATTGCTGGTACTGGTGCTGCCCGGCCAGCGACTGGCCGAGCAGGAACTGCGCGTCCACCTGGCGCGGGCTGCGCGGCCCGGACAGCACCTGCTGCGCGGCGCCCTGGGCGGCGGCGTAGTCATGGCGGGCGAGCGCCGCATTGCCGGCGGCCAGGGTCGCCTCCGGGGTGCGATGCACCACCGCCGGCGGCGGCGCCACCGGTGCCGCCGGAGCGGCCGGCGGCGCGCCGTCATCGCCGGGAGCCTGGTCGCCGGGAGCGGCACCCAGGGCGGGCGCGGCACCGGGGCCGGCCGCGCCACCATTCTGCTGCAGCGCGAACTTCATGTCGGAGATCTGCTTCGACAGCGCCGCGTTCTGCTGCTGCACCTGGTTGTTGAGCTGGTCGAGTTCGCCGCGCATGTCGCGCACCTGCTGCTCGAGCGTCTGCACGCGGTCGAGCAGCTGCGGCGCCAGCCCGGACTGGTCGAGCGAGGGCGCCGGCTGAACGCCGCCGATCGGCGGCGCCGATGGCTGCGCGTTGCCGCCGCCGCCATTCTGCTCGATCTCGTGGCGCAGCTCCAGGATCTGGTTCTGCAGCGAGATCGCTTCCCGGCTCTCCATCTGCGCCCGCGCCGCGCTGGC
>CAZZZA010000144.1:0-6952 GCA_964658455.1 uncultured Lichenihabitans sp. | reverse complement strand
CTGTACTTCTCCGGCGACGGCGCCAGGCGCGACGCGGACGGGTATTTCTGGATCACCGGCCGGGTCGACGACGTGATCAACGTGTCCGGGCACCGGATCGGATCGGCCGAGGTCGAGCAGGCGTTCGCCGCGCACAACTCGGTCTCGGAGAGCGCCGTGATCGGCGTGCCGGACGATCTCAAGGGCCAGTCGCTGGCGGCGTTCGTGGTGGTGCGCGGCGGCGCGCAGAACGCGCCGGAGACGCTGCGCGCCGACCTCGCCCGCCATGTCGGCCAGCATCTCGGCCGCTATGCGGCGCCGGACTTGGTGGTGCTGGTGTCCGATCTGCCCAAGACCCGGTCCGGCAAGGTGATGCGCCGCATCCTGCGCAAGATCGCCACCGGCGAGCACGACCAGCTCGGCGACGTCTCGACGCTGGCCGATCCCTCGGTCATCGACAGCCTGCTGGAGTCGATGGCCGCCAGTACCGGCAAGCCGGCCAAGGCTGATCCGGCGCGGCAGGCGTGAACGTCGACCTGCCTGCCATCGTCACCGACATTCCGGGCCGGCTCGACCGGCTGCCCTGGTCGCGCTTCCACCTGCTGGTGGTGGCGGGTCTCGGCATCACCTGGATCCTGGACGGGCTCGAGGTCACCATCGTCGGCTCGATCGGGCCGGCGCTGCAGAATCCGCTGGCGCTGGGCATGTCGGTGCGCGACGTCGGCATGGCCGCGTCGTTCTATCTCGCCGGCGCGGTCGGCGGCGCGCTGCTGTTCGGCTGGCTGACCGATCGGGTCGGGCGCAAGCGGATCTTCAGCCTGACGCTGGGCATCTACATCCTCAGCGTGCTGGCCACCGCCGCGGCCTGGAACGGCTGGAGCTTCGTCGCCTTCCGCTTCCTCACCGGGCTGGCGATCGGCGGCGAGTACGCGGCGATCAATTCGGCGATCGACGAGCTGGTGCCGGCCAAGCTGCGCGGCCGCATCGACCTCATGGTCAACGGCTCGTACTGGCTGGGTGCGGCGATGGGCGCGGTCATATCCCTGTTCCTGCTCGACGGCCGGATGGGGCCGGCGCATGGCTGGCGGTTCGGCTTCGCGGTCGGCGGGGTGCTCGGCTTCGGCGTGCTGCTGATGCGCCAATGGGTGCCGGAGAGCCCGCGCTGGCTGCTGACGCACGGCCATCTGTCGCAGGCCGAGACCGTCACCGCGGAAATCGAGGAGCGCTGCACCCAGGGCGAACCCGGCCGCCTGGCCAGGGTCGACCAGCAGCTGACCGTGCATCCCAGGCGGGTGTTCGGCTTCGGCATCATCAGCCGGGCGATGCTGGGCCAGTACAAGCTGCGCTCGGCGCTGGCGCTGACGCTGATGGTCGCCCAGGCCTTCCTGTATAACGCGGTGTTCTTCACCTACGGGCAGGTGCTGACCCAGGACGAGGGCGTGTCGCCGGGCCGGGTCGGCCTGTTCATCCTGCCGCTGGCGGTCGGCAACGTGATCGGGCCGCTGCTGCTCGGCTCGCTGTTCGACACCATCGGCCGGCGCAAGATGATCTGCCTCACCTACGGCGTGTCCGGCCTGCTTATGATCGTCGTCGCGCTGCTGTTCGCGGGCGGGCACCTGACGGCGCTGACCCAGACCATCGGCTGGGTGGCGATCTTCTTCTTCGCCTCGCCCGCCGCCAGCGCCGCCTACCTGACCGCGAGCGAGATCTTCCCGCTCGAGACCCGGGCGATGGCGATCTCGATGTTCTACGTGCTCGGCACGCTGATCGGCGGGGTCGGCGCGCCGTTCCTGTTCGGGGTGCTGATCGGCATGCCGGGGCACATGCCGCTGGCGATGGGCTATCTCGGCGCCGCGGTGCTGATGATCCTGGCGGGGCTGATGGCGCTCAAATTCGGCATCGACGCCGAGGGCAAGTCGCTGGAGGACATCGCGGCGCCGCTCTCCCGCTAGCGGCCCGAGCGGCCTGAAACATACCGATTCCGAGCAGGACTTATTTCCGCCGTTGCATCCGACTCATAGTCCGCCGCGTTCACGGGTGCCGGCGCGCCGGCAAGATTGGAGGAACGAAATGACATCGATGCGCAACCTGGCACTCATCGGCCTGGCGGGCGGTCTGCTGGCCGGCTGCGTCTATGCGCCGCCGCCGCCGCCGCCTCGGGTGATCTACCGCCCGGCGCCGGTGGTGGTCAGCCGGCCGCCGCCGCCGCCGGTGATCGTCGAGCAGGTGCCGCCGCCGCCCGTCGAGCATCCGTACTGGGTGTGGCGCCAGGGCGGCTGGCACTGGAACGGCTATCGCTGGGTGTGGCTGCGCGGCCGCTATGTCGAGCGGCTGGGCTGAGTCCAGGGCAGGGCGCCGGCCTGGCGCATGGCCGGACCGCCTGATCCGCGCGTAGCCATTGGCGGGCTGAAGCGGCGCGCCTTCGCGGCGATCGCCGCCCAGGCGGCGCTGCTGGCGACGGCCTGTTCGCCGCTCGGCGTGTTGAACACGCTCGCGCCCGACAGGCTGTATCGCGACGGGCTGGCCTACGGGCCCGATCCGAGGCAGCGGCTCGACGTCTATCGTCCGGCCGGGACCGGCCCGTTCCCGGTGCTGGTGTTCCTGTATGGCGGCGGCTGGGACAGCGGCGACCGGGCGATGTACCGCTTCGTCGGCGGGGCGTTCGCCCAGGCCGGTTTCCTGACCATGGTGCCCGACTACCGGGTCTGGCCGCAGGTGCGCTATCGCGGCTGCCTGCAGGATTGCGCGGCCGCGTTCGCCTGGACGCGGCAACAGGCCGCCGGGCTCGGCGGCGATACGACGGCGCCGGCGCTGATCGGCCATTCCGCCGGCGCCTACAACGCGGCGATGCTGACCCTCGATCCCGAACTGCTGGGCGCGCACGGGCTCGCGGCGAAGCGCGACATCGCCCGGCTGATCGGGCTTGCCGGCCCGTATGATTTCCTGCCGCTGGAGACCGACGAATTGCGGCAGATCTTCGGTCCGGGTGCGGCCGGTCCGTCGACGCAGCCGATCAGCTACGTCGATGGCCACAACCCGCCGGCGCTGCTGCTGGCCGGCACCGCCGACCAGACGGTCCGCCCCGCCAACACCGAGCGGCTGACGGCGCGGATCCGCCAGCATGGTGGTCCGGTGCGCAGCATCCTCTATCCGCGCATCGACCATCGCGAGATCGTCGGCGCGATCGGCGCGCCGCTGCGTTTCCTGTGTCCGACCCTGCGCGATTGCCTGGATTTCCTGCGCGCGCCGGCTTGACAGCAGGCATCCGGAATCGCGGGCCGCGCGTAATCCGCTCACGATGATGATTTCACCTGCTCAATTCCTGGACAGACCGGTGCGATGAGCTGCGCTGCGCTATCGTCAGGGCCGATGGGCCTCTCTATGATGCCGCGGAGAGCGTGGGGATCGTTGCTGGCCATGAATGAGCAGGAAGGTCGTTTGCCTGCCGACGGCGATGTCGGGTTCCTGCTCAAACGTTGCGCCGATGGCGACCAGGCTGCCTTCCGGCGGCTGTATGACGACCAGTCGCCCAGGCTCTACGGGCTGGCGCTGCGTCTGATGAAGCAGCCGGCGCTGGCCGCCGACGCGGTGCACGACGCCTTCATCCAGGTCTGGCAGCGCTCGGCGCGGTTCGACCCGTCGCGCGGCCAGGCCGAGGCCTGGCTCAGCAGCCTGTTGCGCTACCGGGCGATCGACATCCTGCGCCGCCGTTCCCGCGAGTTCTACGGGCTCGAGCGCACCGACGAGCCCGATACCGGCCCCGACGCATTCACCCTGCTCGCCGATCGCGCCGACGGCGACGCGCTGCATCGGTGCCTCGACGGGCTCGAGCCGACGCAGCGGCGCGCGGTGCAGCTCGCCTTCATGGAAGGGCTGTCGCACACCGAACTCGCCGCCAGGCTCGACGCGCCGCTCGGCACCGTCAAATCCTGGGTGCGTCGCGCCCTGCTCGCCCTCAAGCGGTGCCTCGAGCCATGAGCGGCCGGGCGGGTCCGGACGACGACGAACGCGCGGTGCTGGCGGGCGAATACGTGCTCGGCACGCTGCCGCGCGACGAGGCGGCGCGGGTCGCCGCCGACGCGTTCGGCGATCCGCTGCTGGCCGATGCGATCAGCTTCTGGGAGCAGCGTCTGGCGCCGCTGGCGATGACGGTGCCGGCGCAGACCCCGCCGGCCGGGCTCTGGCCGCGCATCGAGCGCACCGCCTACGGGCCGCCGGTCGCCGGCCGGGCGCGGCGCGGCGACGACCGGCAGGGCGGCAGCCGGCGCAGCCTCGCCGCCTGGAAGGGCGCCACCGCGATCAGCTTCCTGATCGCCGCCTCGGTCGCGGCGATCGCGCTGTTCGACCACGTGCCGATGGCGACCCCGGTCGCGGTGCTGGCGCCGCTCGGCGCGGCGCAGGCCGGCTTCGTGGTCGAGGCGCGGGGCGACGGCGTGGTCTCGGTGCTGCCGATCCGCCCGGCGCTGGTGCCGACCGGGCGTGATCTCGAACTCTGGTCGCTCGCCGATGGCGAGAAGGTGCCGCACCCGCTCGGCGTCCTGCCGGCCGCCGGGGTCCGGCTCGCCCCCGGCGCGCTGCCGGCAGGGCACGCGCAGATCCTTGTCAGCCTGGAACCGGCCGGCGGCTCGCCGACCGGCCTGCCGACCGGTCCGGTACTCTATGGCGGCGCGCTGGCCCAGGGCGACTGACGCGTCGCCGGCCGCACGGACAGGCGCGATGCAGCCGACCGAGTCCTGGCTGCGGCGACGCCTCGCGGCCCTGGAACCCGCCGAGACCAGCCACTGGCCGCCTTGCGGCGAGCGCGCGGTGGCGGCGGCGGTGCTGGTGCCGATCGTGCTGGCGCCGACCCCGTTCGTGCTGCTGACCAAGCGCTCCAGCGCGCTGCGCCACCATGCCGGCCAAGTCGCGTTCCCGGGCGGCCGCGCCGATCCCGCCGATGCCGACGCCAGCGCCACCGCGCTGCGCGAGGCGCACGAGGAGATCGGGCTCGATCCCGGCCTGCCGGAGGTGGTCGGCCGCCTGCCGCGCATCGAGACCTATCTCGGCCGCTTCAGCATCGTTCCGATCGTCGCCCTGCTGCGGCCGGGGGTTCGCGTGGTCGCCGCCGAGGACGAGGTCGAGTCGATCTTCGGGCTGCCGGTCTCGGTGCTGCTCGATCCGGACGCGCCGCGGCGCATCGCCGAGGGACCGCGCGCCGGCGCCTGGGTCTGGCCGCACGAGGCGCAGGACATCTGGGGGGCGACCGCCTCGATCCTGGTGGCGCTGGCCGACATACTGGGCCGGGAGGATGGCCGCCTGACCGCGCGGGATGCTCAGGCGGCGCCGTCGCGGTAGAGCGCCATCTCGTCGAGCGCCTTCATGCCCATCGCCGCCTCGAGCGCGCCGCGCTTGCCGGCCGGCAGCGTCACCTGCTCCGCCTCCGGGCCGAGGTTGGAGCGGAAGATGCCGGCAGCGCTCACCGGCAGGAAATCCTCGTACAGCAGCGGCTGCCCGCTGCCGGGCGCGAAGAAGGCCAGCTTCTGCTCGCGCAGGGCCGCGGCCGAGTCCGGCAGGGCGGCGAAGGCGAGCGCCTGTGCCTCACCATGCGGCCGTCCGTCGGCCAGTTCGGCCTGCAGCGTCGCGAGCGCCCGGTCGTAGGCGGCGCGGCCGGCCGGGGTCAGCGCCGCGCCGCGCTGCTCGATCTCGCCGAACCGGGCGGTATGGGTGCCGGGCGCGTCGGCGAACGACACCGTCTCCGACAGCGCCTGGAAGCTGGTCTGCCGCAACAGGATCGGCACCGCGCGACGCGGCGGCCCCTCGATCCGCTGCTTCGGGTTCATGCCGCGCGCCAGCATCGCCGCCTGGCAGCGATCGATGTCGAGGGTGCGCGGCGTCAGGTGGTTGATGTGCGGGCCGCGGAAGCAGACCACGTCGGCCACCAGCGGGTGCGCCGCGCGCAGGCGCGCATAGAGTGCTGCCGGCACCGTTGCCGTCCGGTGCCAGCGGAACAGGTCGAGCGCGTCGGCGATCAGCGCGTCGGCCTCGGTCTCCGGCAGGCCGCCCTCCTGCTCCGCCAGCGCCAGCAATGACCAGAGCCGATCGCTGCCCAGCCGCCGCCGCGCCAGGATCTCGGCCGCCTCCTGGCGCAGCCCGGTATCGGCCACCAGTTCCAGCCGCAGCAGCGAGGTGAAGACCCTGAACGGGCTGATGGCGAGCCCCCTGGCGTCGATCGGCCGGAACGCGGTCGCATGCACCGGCACCCCGGCGCCGGCCAGATCGTAGTAGCCGACCGGCCGCATCCCCAGCACCGCGAACAGCCTGGCCACCAGCGCCAGCTCCTGCGCGGTGCCGACCCGGATCGCGCCGTGCCGCTCGCTGCCCAGCCGCTGATCGATGTCGCCGCCGGCGGCGCGGTCGGTGTCGCCGCCGGCGGCGCGGTTGGTTTCGGCCACCAGCTCCAGCAGCGTGCCGTAGAGCGGCACCTCGCGGCGATACATCCCGGACAGCGCCTCGGAGAACGCGCCGCGCAGCAGGTCCGGATCGGCGAGGCGGGTCATGGGCGCTCCTAGCGGGAGATGCGGGTGGAGAGCAGGATCATCGAGTTGGTGCGGGTCACGCCGTCGAGCCCGGCGATGCGGTCGATCACCTGGTCGAGTTCCGCGGTGCTGCCTGCTGCAAGGCCGGCGATCAGGTCGATGGCGCCGCCCACCGCGTGCAGTTCGCGCACCTGCGGCAGCTTGCGCAGCGCGGTCTCCACCGAGGCCGCATGGCGCGCGGCCAGGGTGATGTGCACATGCGCGCGCAGCGGCGCGGTCGCCGGCTGGCTGGTGCGCACGGTGTAGCCCAGGATCACGCCGTCGCGCTCCAGCCGCTCGATCCGGCTCTGCACCGTGGTGCGCGACAGCCCGAGCCGGCGCCCCAGCACCGCGGCCGGCAGCCGGGCATTCTCTGTCAGCAGCGCCACGAGCTGCTGGTCGGTGACGTCGGGCGGCAT
>CAZZZA010000143.1:0-7043 GCA_964658455.1 uncultured Lichenihabitans sp. | reverse complement strand
TCGATGCCGTGGTCGGTCAGCCGGTATTCGCGAAGCTGCTTGGAGTGCTTCATGCCGCGCGACTTGAGCAGGTACAGGATCCGGTTCAGCTCGCCGTTGGACTCCACGTTCCTGAGCGAGATCCAGCTATCCATCAGCGAAGAGACGCTGCGGTCGGCCTCGTCCATCAGCTCGGCCGATTGCGAAAGGCTGGTGAACAGGCAGGTGATGTTGCGGATCTTGCAGAGGTCGGCGAGCCGGACCAGCGTGGCGTGGATCTCGGTGCTGGGGCCGCGGAACGCGGAGATCGGGTCGACCACCAGGATGCGCGGGTCGAAGCTCTGGATGTCGCGGTTCATCCGCGCCAGATGCATCTCGAAACCATAGACGCTGGGCCGGGTAGCCTCGAACTGCAGCAGTCCGGACCGGCGGTGCTGGGCGAGGTCGATGCCCACCGAACGCATGTTGCGGATCACCTGGTCGGGCGATTCCTCGAACGCGAAATACAGGCAGCGCTCGCCGCGATCGCAGGCGGCGGCGGCAAAGGCGGCGGCGAAGGTCGATTTGCCGGTGCCGGCGAGGCCGGAGATCAGCACGCTGGAGCCGCGGAAATAGCCGCCGATGCCGAGCATCGCATCCAGGCCCGCCACGCCGGTCGGCACCGGCTCGGCAGAGACGCCGTGCCCGAGCCCGGCCGAGGTGATCGGCATCACGCTGATGCCGCGCTCGTCGATCAGGAACGGGTATTCGTTGGTGCCGTGCGAGGAGCCGCGATACTTGACCACCCGCAGGCGCCGGGTGGTGACCTGGTCCTGCACCCGGTTGTCGAGCAGGATCACGCAGTCAGAGACGTACTCCTCCATGCCGTAGCGGGTGAGCTGGCCATCGCCGCGCTCGGCGGTGATCAGCGCGGTGACGCCCTTCTCCTTGAGCCAGGCGAACAGCCGCCGCAGCTCGGCGCGCAGCGTGCCGGTATCGGACAGGCCGGCGAACAGCGCCTCGACGGTGTCGATCACCACCCTCCTGGCGCCGATGGTGTCGATCGCATGGCCGAGGCGGACGAACAGCCCGTCCAGGTCGTATTCGCCGCTCTCGTGGATCTCGCCGCGCTCGATCCGCACATGGTCGACGGCGAGCTTCCCGGCGGCGATCAGATCGTCCAGATCGTAGCCGATCGAGGCGACGTTCTCGACGAGTTCGTGGGTCCGCTCCTCGAAGCTCACGAACAGGCCTGGCTCGTCGAACCGGACGGCGCCGTTCAGCAGGAAGGTCATCGCGAACAGGGTCTTGCCGCATCCGGCCGCGCCGCAGAGCAGGGTCGGCCGGCCGGCGGGCAGCCCGCCCAGGGTCAGGTCGTCAAGACCGTCGATGCCGGTCGGGGTCTTGGCCAGCCCGCCACGGGTCGCCCCGTCCGCCCGACGGCCGGGCGCCGGCCTGGCCTTGGGATCGGGGTGGGTGTCGGGCAGGCTGTCCATCGGTCGGCTTTCGGCTGGTGCGTCGCGCAGTGGACGCCATCATTGCGGCACATGCGCGCGCCGCCGGCGGACCCTGCCCGCCGACAGCCCGTTGGGCAGCCAGTGGCTGCATTATCGTCGGTCTGGATGCAAAGGGAAAGGCGGGCGTAGCGGCCGGCCACGACCCCTAAGCACTGCCACGGCCAGGCCGGGCGGGGACGACGCGGATCAAGACATTGTTTCACGAAGAAAGCCATATTCGCTGGCTATGAAACAACGACCGCTAACGTTACACTATCTTTATTATTGATATTTCCCAGAAATCTGAACATGACCGATCCGATCGCAGCACCGGCCAGTTCCCTGCGCCATGGCGACTCCTCGCCGCAGCCGTGTCATGCGGAAGCGGCGGATGGCGAGTCCGTGCTGCAGGGCCATCTCGACCGGATCGCGGGCGAGCCGCACGACCTGCCGGCCTATTTTCCGGTGATCGGCATCCTGCACCAGCAGGGACGCCATGACCGCATCGAGGCGCTGATCCAGCAGGCGCCGGAGCCGGTGCGCCTGTCGGCCGAGATCGGCGTTCTGCAGGCGATCTTCGCCGAATCGCTGGGCGACGTGCCCAACGCGCTCGACCGCTGGGCCGACCTGTCGCGGCGTCATCCTGGCCTTGCCAAGGCGCACGAGAACCACGGCCGGCTGCTGCTGCTGCAGAGACGGCCCGACGAGGCGGAGGCGGTGTTCGCGGCGATGCCGGAGGCGTTGCGGTCCACGCCCGAGGCGCTGGTGCTGGCCATCAGGCTGGCGGCCGCCCGCACCGACTGGGCGAAGGCGCGCGACGGGCTCGACCGGCTGCTGGCGCTGGTCGGCGCGGCGCCGGGCGCGGTGGCGCCGCCGATCCTGGAAGAGCTGACGGCGATCGTGGACAAGGGCGAGGCGGGCGAGCGTCGCGACGAGGCGGTCCGCCAGGCGCACGCGGCCGAGGCCGAAGGGCAATGGCCGCGCGCCAGGCAGATCTGGACCGGGCTGGTGCGCGATCATCCGGACGACCGGCAGGCCATGGTGGGTCTGGCGTGCCACCTGCGCGATTGCGGCGACCACGACGAGGCCGACGCCCAGTTCGAGGCGCTGCTGCGGCGCTTCCCCAGCGATCTGGAGATCATGGCGCATCACGCGCAGGTCCCGGAGCGCCGCGGCGACTGGCCTAGCGGGGCGGCGCGGTGGCGCGGCGTGCTGGCCTCCTCGCCGGCGGCGATCCTGTTCGCCGGCATGGCGGCCCACACCTACGCGAAGGCCGGCGACACGCAGGAGGCGATGGCGCTGCTCGACGCCGCAGAGGCGGCCGACCCCGGCCGCACCGATCTGGCGGTGCCGCAGGCCCGAGTCGCCGAGTATGCGCATGATTGGGGGCGGGCGGTCATCCACTGGAAGCGTGCGCTGCGCCTGCAACCCGACAACAAGAATTTCCGCGAGCAGCTCGGCAAGGCGGTGTGGCACCGGGCGTTCGAGCCCGGTTCGAAATACTCCACCGCCGACGAGGCGGCGGCGCCGCGGCCGATGGACAGCGCGCGCGACAAGGAGAACGTCGAACACGGCTTCGAGACGCTGGTGCAGAGCTTCGAGAATCTCTGCGACACCTGCGAGTTCGGGCTGGTGCAGCGGCATTACGGCGTCGAACCGGTCAGCCTGTTCCGCTTCGCCGGCGTCACCCCGGAGAAGCTGGTCGAGTTGCTGGCGCTGGAGTTCGCGCCGATCGGCGACCCGCAGCACACCCGTGTCGAGGACCAGCACGACGAATACCTGATCTACGACGATCGCGGCTATTTCATCCTGCACAGCATGGTGAAGAAGTCCGAGGTGCATGCGCAGCGCTACCTGCAGCAGCAGACGGCGCGGCTGGGCTTCCTGAAGCGCAAGCAGATCGCCGACCTGCAGGCGGCGCGCAAGACCTTCATCTGCAGGCGCACCGGCGACGCCATCAGCGACGAGATGCTGCTGGTGCTGTCCGCCGGCATGCGCCGCTACGGCGACAATCTGCTGCTGGGAATCCGTGTCGCCGACGCCGACAACCCGATCGGCACGGTGCGCTGGTTGAACGAGGACATCATGATCGGCCATATCGGATTCACGTTCTTCAACGACGCCAGCGCCGTCGATCACGAGGGCTGGCTCAAGGTGCTGCAGCGCGCGGCGATATTGCGGTCAGAACGCGCCGTCGCGCGCGTGAACGCCGCATCATGACCGATCCCGACCCCCGTCTCCTCGATGGCTGGATCCAATCCGCCGACCTGATCGATACCGGTGTCGACGGGCTCTACGGCCGTGGCGCGGCGCTGGAGCGGATCGCCGCCTTCATCAGCGGCTGGGTGCTGCAGGCAGGGTCCGACGAGGACGCCGAACAGCTCCGCTTTCCCCCGGTCATGCCGCGCACGCATTTCGAACGATCCGGCTATTTCCGGAACTTTCCCGAACTGGTCGGCACCGTGCATTGTTTCTGCGGCGACGAGGAATCGCACCGTCGCCTGCTGCGCGGCAGTGGCGAGGCGGCGCAGGACTGGACCTCGCAGCAGCAGGCCAGCGACCTGGTGATGGTGCCGGCGGCCTGCTACCCGGTCTATCCCGCGATCGCCGCGCGTGGGCCGGTAGCCGCGGACGGGGTGGTGATCGATGCCTGCAGCTACTGCTTCCGACGCGAGCCGTCGCGCGATGCGGCGCGGATGCAGATGTTTCGCATGCATGAGCGCGTGTTCATCGGCAGCGGCGAGGGTGCAACGGCATTCCGCGAACGCTGGGTCGGCCATGCCGGCCGGCTGATGAGCGCCCTGTCGCTGCCCTGGAGCATCGAGGCGGCGAACGACCCGTTCTTCGGCCGCATGGGCCAGGTGATGGTGCGCAACCAGATCGACCAGGGGCTGAAGGCCGAACTGGTGATCCCGGTCACCTCCGACGCCAGGCCGACCGCCTGCGTCAGCTTCAACCTGCATCGCAACAAGATGGCGCAGGCGTTCGGGCTGCTGCTGTCGACCGGCGAGGCGGCCAGCACCGCCTGCGTCGGCTTCGGTCTCGAGCGGCTGGCGCTCGCCGTGTTCAGGCATCACGGCACCGATCCGGCGGGCTGGCCGGACGCGCTGCGCCGTTTCGCCGCCGCGCCCGTCGTCGCGTCGCCGGTCTAGCATGAGCGGGGATATCGCGATGGCGCAGTCGCCATTCGATCTGCTGCGCGCCGATCCGCGGGTCGCCGCGGTCGCGCCTTGGCCGGCGTCGCACGAGGCGCGGCAGAGCGTGCTGGTGTGGCCGGAGCCGGGCTGGCTGGCGCAGCAGCTGAGCGAGACGGGATCGGCGGCGCGCCGGTCGCTGCGCGGCTGGGAGACCACCTACGATCTCACCTACAACAGCAAGGCGCAGGTCGCGGCGAACACCGAGGCGCCCGGCGCGACCTTCGTCGGCTGGGTCAGCAGCTTCACCGCCGAGCAGATCCCGGAGTCCGACATGCGCGCCTGGGTGGCGGCGATCCGCGCCCGGCTGCTCGCCCTGCCGCACCGCCGCGTGCTCGATATCGGCTGCGGCAACGGCTTGCTGGTCGAGGCGCTCGCCCCGTCCTGCGAGCATTATGCCGGGCGCGACCTGTCGGCGGCGGCGATCGACAGGCTCTCGCACTGGCTCGGCGCGCGCCCTGATCTCGCGCATGTCGCGGTCGAGCAGGCCGGGGCCGATGCGCCGATCCTGGATCGCGACGGCTACGATCTCATCATCATCAATTCGGTCTGCCAGTATTTCCCGGATGCAGCCTATTTCGAGCGCGTGCTCGACGCCGCCTGGAACGCGCTGCTGCCGGGCGGGCACGTCGTCGTCGGCGACGTCCGGCCGATGCGCCTGCAGGACATGCTGCTGTCGGCGGTCGCCCTGGCCAAGGCCGAACCGGAGCTGCAGGCGGACCGGCTGCGCCAGACGATCCATGCCGCCTGGCTCGGACAGGGCGAGCTGCTCGTCGAGCCGGAATTCTTCGACGGGTTCGCGGCCCGGCACGGCGGCAGCGCGCGCATCCTGCTCAAGGCCGGGAACAGCCAGTGCGAGATGACCCGCTACCGGTTCGACGCGATCCTGGGCAAGCCGGACCCGGCGGCAGCGCCGCCCGCGCCGCCTGCGCCGCACGAACTGGGTGATCTCGCCGCGCTGCGCGACTGGATCGCCGCCGGCGCCGACGGCGTCGCCCGCCTGGCCGGCTGCGCCAACGCGCGGCTGACGCGGGATGCGCGCTCGCGGCAGCTGATCCGCGAGGCGCCCGGCGAGCAGCCGGCCGGCGCGCTGCGCGCGGTCGCGGCCGGCCTGCCGCCCGAGGGGTTCAACCCCGGCGACCTCGAAGCCATGGCCGAGGCGGCCGGGCTCGCCTGCGACATCGTCCCGGTCCGTGGCGACCCTGAGGGCCGGTTCGACGCCTGGTTCGGGCCCGCCGGCAGCGTGCCGTCGCCCACCATGCATGGCGCCCCAGGGTTGGATCTTGCGCGCCATGTCAGCCAGCCGCTGCTGATGCAGACGCTGCGCCGGCTGGCGACGTCGCTGCAGGCCACGCTCTCCAGCCAGTGCAGTGCCGCGGCGATGCCGGCGCTGATTTTGCCGACGCTGCCCGACGACGCGCCGTACCGGGCGATGCGGGCGCCGTTCGCCGACCTCGTCACTTAACCGGGACCGGATCGTTTTATGACCAGCACAGACAGCATCGTCGCCACCGTGATCCAGCTCGTTCGCGCCAACCTGAACGACAACACGCTGGAGATCACGCCGCAGACCCGCCCGGCTGACGTGCCGGGCTGGGACTCGATCAAGATGGTCGACATCATCCTCGATTGCGAGGATGCGTTCGACATCCGTCTGAGTGCCGCCGATCTCGAGAGTTTCGATACCGTATCGGCGATGATCGCGGCGATCGAGGCGCAGGTCAGCGTCGAGCAGCAGGCCTAGGGCGACTGATCCCCGCCGTCCGGCCGGCTAGCGGAACGGCGGCTCGTCGAACCCGCGCAGCTTTCGCGAGTGCAGCCGTCCGACGCCCTGTTCGCGCAGCGAGCGCATGGTCTCGATGCCGACCTTGAGATGCTGGCTGACCCGCTCGCGGTAGAACCGGTTCGCCATGCCGCGCAGCTTCAGTTCGCCATGCAGCGGCTTGTCGGACACGCACAGCAGCGTGCCGTAGGGGACGCGGAAGCGGAAGCCGTTCGCCGCGATCGTGGCGCTCTCCATGTCGACCGCGATCGAGCGGCTCATGTTGATCTGCTTGAACAGGGCGTTGAAGCGCAGTTCCCAGTTGCGGTTGTCGGTCGTCATCACCGTGCCGGTGCGCAGCCTGGTCTTGAGTTCCGCGCCGGACAGGCCGGTGATGCGGCTGGTGGCCTGCTGCAGCGCCACCTGCACCTCGGCGATCGCCGGCACCGGCACCCAGGGCGGCAGATCGTCGTCCAGCACGTGGTCGGCGCGCACATAGCCGTGCGCTAGCACGTAGTCGCCGAGACGCTGGGTGCGGCGCAGCCCGGCGCAATGGCCGACCATCAGCCAGCAATGCGGCCGCAGCACCGCGACATGGTCGGTGATGGTCTTGGCGTTGGACGGGCCGACGCC
>CAZZZA010000142.1:0-7114 GCA_964658455.1 uncultured Lichenihabitans sp. | reverse complement strand
TTCCTGCAGCCCGGCACCACGGTGCGCTATTTGCCGCAGGAGCCGGACCTGACCGGCTTTGCCAGCACCCTCGACTATGTCCGCGCCGGGCTCGGGCCCAACGATGCAGAGCATCGCGCGCCGGCCATGCTCTACGAACTCGGACTGACCGGCGAGGAGGATCCGAAGCGGCTGTCCGGCGGCGAGGCACGCCGCGCCGCGCTGGCCCGGGCGCTGGCGCCGTCGCCGGACCTGCTGCTGCTCGACGAGCCGACCAACCATCTCGACATGCCGGCGATCGAGTGGCTGGAACGCGAGCTGAACGCGCTGCCCTCGGCGATCGTGATGATCAGCCACGATCGCCGCCTGCTGCAGACCCTGTCGCGCAGCGTGGTGTGGCTGGATCGCGGCGTCACCCGGCGGCTCGACCAGGGGTTCGCGCGTTTCGAGGGCTGGCGCGAGGAGGTGCTGGAGCAGGAGGAGCGCGACGCGCACAAGCTCGACCGCCAGATCGCCCGCGAGGAGGACTGGATGCGCTACGGCGTCACCGCCCGGCGCAAGCGCAACGTGCGGCGCGTCGGCGAGCTGGCGGCGCTGCGCCAGGCGCGCCGCGAGGCGGTGCATAACCCGCAGGGCCTGAAGCTCGAGGCCAGCGGCACCGGTCTGTCCGGCAAACTGGTCGCGGTGGCGGAGGACATGTCGAAAGCCTTCGACGGCCGGCCGATCGTCTCCAACCTGGATCTGCGGGTGCTGCGTGGCGACCGGCTCGGCATCGTCGGCGCGAACGGCGCCGGCAAGACCACGCTGCTGCGCCTGCTGACCGGGCTGGAGCAGCCCGATGCCGGCAGGATCCAGCTCGGCGCCAGCCTGGCGCTGGTCACGCTCGACCAGCAGCGCCGCTCGCTGGACGACACCGCCACCCTGTCCGACACGCTGACCGGCGGCGGCGGCGATATGGTGCAGGTCGGCACCGAGAAGCGGCATGTGATCGGCTACATGAAGGATTTCCTGTTCCGGCCGGAACAGGCGCGCACCCGGGTCGGGGTGCTGTCGGGCGGCGAGCGGGCCCGGCTGATGCTGGCCTGCGCGATGGCGCGGCCGTCCAACCTGCTGGTGCTGGACGAGCCGACCAACGATCTGGACCTGGAGACGCTCGACCTGCTGCAGGAGATGCTGGGCGCCTACCCCGGCACGGTGCTGCTGGTGAGCCACGATCGCGACTTCCTCGACCGGGTGGCGACCTCGATCGTCGCCTCGTCCGGCGGCGGGGTCTGGACGGAATATGCCGGCGGCTACAGCGACATGGTGGCCCAGGGCGGCGGGCTGCATGGCAGCGCCGGCGAGACGGTGGCGGCGGCCGGCAAACGCAGGATGGCGCCGACGGCGCCGAGACCGGCGTCGCGGAAGCTCTCCTTCAAGGACAAGCGCGCGCTGGAACAGCTGCCGGCGCAGATTGCCGCGCACGAGGCGGAAATAAGCAGGCTGCGCGGCGTTCTCGCCGATGCCGGGTTCTACGCACGCGATCCGGCAGGCTTCTCGCGCGCCACCGCCGCGCTCGCGACGGCCGAGGCGGCGCTGGCCGGCGCGGAGGAGCGCTGGCTGGAGCTGGAGATGCTGCGCGACACCGTCGGGGGCTGAATCATGCTGACCAGATTGACGGACACCGAGATCGGCGACGCGCTGGCGGCGCTCCCGGACTGGCGGCGCAGCGGCGACGGTCTTGCCATCGAGAAGACCTACCGTTTCGCCGATTTCGCCGGCGCCTTCGCGCTGGTCTCGAAGATCGCCGCGCGCGCCGAGGCGATGGACCACCATCCCGACATCGCCTTCGGCTGGGGTCGCGTCACCGTGACGCTGACCACGCACGATGCCGGCGGGCTGTCGGAGCGGGACATCGCCCTGGCGAGAGCCATCGAGACCGAAGCCGGCGAGGCGTGAGGCGGATGGCCGACGCACCGAACCCGACCCCCGGCCTGCCGCGCCGCGGCTTCCTGATGACCAGCCTGATCGGCGGCCTGACGCTGGCCGCCGCCCGCGGCGAGGCGGCGCCGATCCAGACCGGCACCGACGGGCTGTTCGTCGCCGAGACCCACGTTCCGGTGCCGGACGGCATGCTGCCGGCCTATCTCGCCCGGCCGGACGGCCCCGGGCCGTTCCCGGTCGTGGTGGTGATCGAGGAGATCTTCGGCGTCCACGACTACATCAAGGATGTCTGCCGCCGGCTGGCGCATCTCGGCTATCTCGCGGTGGCGCCGGAGCTGTATGCGCGGCTGGCCGACCTGTCGACCATGACCGACCCGCAGCAGATCGTGCGCGACGTGATCGCCAAGGCGCCGGATGCGCAGCTGCTGGCCGACCTCGGATCGACGGTGGCGTTCGCCGCCGGTCAGCGCGGCGATACCGCGCGGCTCGGCACCATCGGCTTCTGCCGCGGCGGCCGCGACGTGTGGCTGTGGGGCGAGCACGAACCAGCGCTGCGGGCGGCGGTGGCGTTCTACGGCCCGGTCGCCAGCAAGGATTCGCCGATCCAGCCGCGCAACCCGCTGGAACTCGCGGCCACCCTTAAATGCCCGCTGCTGGGCCTGTATGGCGGCCAGGACCCGAGCATCGCGCAGGCCGACGTGAAGGCGGCGCAGGCGGCGGCGCGGGCCGCCGGACACACGGTCGAGATCGTGGTCTATCCGGACGCGCCGCACGGCTTCCACGCCGACTACCGGCCGAGCTACCGGCCGGCCGATGCGGAGGACGGCTGGAAACGGGCGATCGCCTGGCTGCGGCGATACGGCGTCGGGTAGGCATGTTGGGGAAACGTCATGTGCTGAATACGGCGTTCCGCTCAGCGGTGGTAGCGGTTTGGCGGTCAGTTTGCCCCGCAGCCCTTCTTATGTTGCCGACCTGATCCACATGGTCACGGGTCGTTGCGGCCGACGATGCTATGCCCTCGGACTTCCATCTCCGCTGCAAGGTCCCCGATCGATCAGCGGCCCGACGCCGGCTCTGGAGCGCGAGCACGCTCGTAGATGTAGAGTTCATAGCCGCCATCTTGCCAGATGGCGAGGCGGTCCGGGGTGGGGAAGCGGAGGAGGGTGTAGGAGCCACGGCAAGTGGGCTGGACGGGAGACGGCTCGACCTGGCCCTGGATGAATTGCTCGGCACAGCCGCGTATCTCGAGCTGGGCGGACGCGACGCTCGCCTCAAGATCGTAGGGGAGGACGGCCCCGAACAGGCTTGGCGCATGGGGTAGGTGCATGAGGGCGCGCGGCGAGGCGGTCCCGATGCGGGCGTCGGCGTGCCGGGCCACGACGAGGGTGAGCGCGCCGCCGGGAGCTGCCGACATGCTATGGGGATGGACGGCGATGCGCGTCTTCGGGAGGAGGCCGGCGTAGATTTTCCTGGATACGCGGGCGAAGTCGGCAGCTTCCTCCGGGGTGCCATCGACGAACTCGAGCACGGTGGTGGCGACCCAGTCGCCGACCGCCCATTGCGGAAGGGGACCGGCCTGGATGGGAGCGGCGGACGCTGCCTGCAGGGTGGCGATAAGCAGCGTGCCAGCTGCGACTGAACGCATCATCCGGATTGGGCGCCGTTGGCAGGTTCGAGCATGGCGATGTCGGGCAGGTGTGTGGTGCGGTGCAGCTCCAGGCTCAAAACGACCTCCGTTGGGGTCGTGGTCGTGGTCGACTGAGCCTGGGTTCCCTTGTCGACGGTGCCCTGGCGCGACCCGCCCACCGTGGTCGTCGATTCGACCCCGGTGCCGAATAGCGTGAGGCCCGCTTTCAACGCTTCGGACGCGCTCATGGTCCAGGTTGGCTTGGTGATCTCGCGACCAACCGTGCTTTGGCTGGAGACGGAACCGGATGCTGTCTTGGGCTTGAGAATGAAGTAGCACGGTGGGCTGATCGGTGCGATCGCGGCGATCGGCTGGAACCGCTTGCCCGTTAAAAGATCGACGCCCAGCACGGCGAGGGAACCATCCGCGGCCAACGGCATGTTTCCCAGGAACAGGCGTCCGAAGCAGCAACGAGCTGGGTCGGCTTGACCGTGGCGAGCTTGGAGAACGTGTAAATCGGCGTGCCGGTTCTATCAAGGCTGATTACGTCCCAGGCATATGTCTTGAGGACCGTGTCATACTGGTCGATGCTGATTATCACGTCCTTGAAGATCGCCATGAATCCCCCTGTCTAACATGAACAGGATAGTGCCCCGGTCTTTGCAGCATGCATCGGAGAAGGCCGGGGGATCAAGTCTGCCCAGCCAGATGGCACGGGAGTCGTCTTGAACGAGCTCTCTTGTTGGCTGACCTCCTTCCGGGGTGGAATCCAAAGCCAGCCACACCGTCCGGCATCACCCTTACCCCTACGCTTGAGCGCGAGAGCGGACACCACCGCACAAACCTCGTCCGGGCAGCCGACCGGTGACGGTTACGCACATGGGGAAAACCAGGCCCATTCGTAACCGTTACGGGTTCGTTGCGAAGAAGGGGTCCGGGCTTCATGAGCGGGGTGGTCGGCGACGGCGGATCTTCGGTCCTGATACGGGCGGGCTTCGCACTTGCGGAAGCCGGCCTGCTGCTTGCCGCCCTCCATTCGGGCTCTCGCATATCTGACTTCGAAGCCAGGGCAGACCGGACTGTAGGCGTCATCACCGCATCGAGCGCCGGCGGCAGCCACCCGGTCATTCATGTCACAACGGCCGACGGCGCATCGTTCGATTTCGGCGCAAACGGCCTCATCTTTTTCTATCGGCCCGGTGACAAGGTTGCCGTGCTGTATGACTGGAGCGCGCCACGGCGTAGTGCGACGCTGGCTGCCGTGGGGTCGCTCTGGTCGTTGCCGATCATGCTGTCCGTTCTCGGTCTCGCCTTCCTCATTCCCCTTCTTTCCGGACTGAAAGTCTTGAGGGGACGTCGCCCGGGGTCGGTTTGAGCCCGGTAGGACCGGACTTTTTCCCGTGCTTCGGAAAGATTTGGAAACAGACAAGCTTAACCCCGTCCGCGATGCCGCGGCGGCGTTCACCGTTACGGATACCGATCACTCGGGGATCACCTCTGGACCCTCACCGGCAGAGCCTGGCGGAGGCCGCGCGCGACCTGCCGCCCTCAGCCCTTCTTCAGCGATTCCGGTTTGTGCACCGCCTGCTTGCCGGTCTTGGCGCTCTCGACCACCACCTGGGGCTCGTCCTTGGTGGCGCGGGCGGTATGGCCGGCGACCTTGGTGGTGCTGGTGACCACCTTCTTCACCGTGCCCTCGGTCTCGCCGCGGATGCTGTTCCATTTCACGGTGTCGCCCTTGTGCGGCAGGTCGGTCATGGCGATGGTCCTCGTCCGTTGTCCGTCCCGACAACCGCGCCGGGCCGGACGGGTTCGCCGGCCGGCCCTTCACCAAGGTGTGCCCGTGCGTTTTTCCAGGATCGCCTCGCTCTCGCTGCTGCTGCCCTACCTGCGGCCCTATACCGGGCGCACCGTGCTGGCCACGCTGTCGCTGCTGAGCGCCGCCGGGCTGCTGCTGGCGCTCGGCCAGGGGGTGCGGGGGCTGATCGATCGCGGTTTCGCCAGCGGCAATGCCGCGCATCTCGACCATGTGGCGCTCGGCATGATGGCGGTGGTGGCGGCGCTGGCGGTGGCCACGGTGGCGCGCTTCTCTCTGGTCTCGTGGCTGGGCGAGCGGGTGGCGGCGGATCTGCGGCGCGACGTGTTCGAACGCACCTTGTCGCTCTCGGCGGAATTCTTCGAGACCGCGCGCACCGGCGACATCCTGACCAGGCTGACCGCGGACATCGCGGTGCTGCAGTCGCTGATCGGCTCGGCGGTCTCGGTCTGGGTGCGCAACGCGCTGCTGCTGCTGGGGGCGCTGGTGATGCTGGTCGTCACCAGCGCGAAGCTGGCGCTGGTGATCGTGCTGGTGGTGCCGCTGGTGGTGCTGCCGATGGTGCTGTTCGGCCGTCGCGAGCGCGCGCTGTCGCGCCAGGCGCAGGACCGCATCGCCGATCTCGGCGCCTATGCCGAGGAGACCGTGAACGCGCTGCGCATCGTGCAGGCCTACACCCACGAGGCGATCGACCGGGCGCGCTACGGCGCGGCGGTCGAACGGTCGGTGGCGGCGGCGGTGGCCAGGATCCGCACCCGCTCGATGCTGATCCTGGCGGTGATCCTGCTCGGTTTCGGGGCGATCGTGTTCAGCCTGTGGGTCGGCGGCCGCGACGTGATCGCCGGCCGGCTGAGCGGCGGCGACCTGTCGGCGTTCGTGTTCTATGCCGTGATCCTGGCCAGTTCCGGCGCGCAGATGAGCGAACTCTGGGGCGAGCTGCAGCGCGCCGGCGGCGCCGCCGACCGGATACGCGAACTGCTGGAGACTCGACCGACCATCGCCTGCGTGCCCGACCCGGAGACGCTGCCGCCGACCGTGACCGGCCGGGTGGCGTTCGAGGCGGTCACGTTCCGCTACCCGGCGCGGCCGGACCAGCCGGCGCTGCGCGATTTCAGCCTCGCGGTGGCGCCGGGCGAGACGGTGGCGCTGGTCGGGCCGTCCGGCGCCGGCAAGACCACGGTCCTGCAGCTGCTGCTGCGGTTCTACGACCCGCAGCAGGGCCGGATCACGCTGGACGGGGTCGATATTGCGCGTCTGTCGCCAGAGGCGCTGCGCGCCCGGCTCGGCATCGTCACCCAGGATGCGGTGATCTTCGGCGCCACGGCGATGGAGAACATCCGCTATGGCCGCCCAGACGCGAGCGACGCCGCCGTGATCGACGCCGCGCGCGCCGCCCATGCCGATTTCATCGCCCAGATGCCGGACGGTTTCGACAGTTTCCTGGGCGAGAAGGGCATCCGCCTGTCCGGCGGCCAGCGGCAGCGGATCGCGATCGCCCGCGCGATCCTGCGCGACGCGCCGGTGCTGCTGCTCGACGAGGCGACCAGCGCGCTCGATGCGGAATCCGAGCGCGCGGTGCAGGACGCGCTCGACCACCTCACCCGCGGCCGCACCACGCTGGTGGTGGCGCACCGGCTGGCCACCGTGCGCAACGCCGACCGCATCGTCGTGATCGACGAGGGACGGATCATCGCCACCGGCACCCATGACACGCTGATCGGCGAGCAGGGGCTGTATGCCAGGCTGGCGGCGTTGCAGTTCCTCTGAGG
>CAZZZA010000141.1:0-7251 GCA_964658455.1 uncultured Lichenihabitans sp. | reverse complement strand
GGCGGCGCCGGCCAGCATCGCGGTCTGGCCGAACGAATGCGACATCAGCTTGGCGCTGATCTCCTGCATCGCCTTGTAGGCCTCCGGCGACACCACGCCGGGACGGGCCAGGATGAAGGCGAAGATGAAGGTGCCGATCAGGTTGGCGGACAGCACGATCGTCCACACCCGCAACGTCGCCCTGGCATCCTTGACGGTGCGCCGGGTCAGCGTCGGGATCAGCGCGGTCAGCGTGGTCTCGGTGAAGAGCTGCTGCTGGCCGAGAATGACGATCAGGAAACCGAGGCTGTAGCCGAACCCGTCCACCAGCCGCGCCCACGGCGCGTTCGGCGGCAGCCCGGCCTTAATGTAGGCCTGCGCCACCAGAGAGAATCCGATCGACAGCCCGGCCGCCAGGCCGGACCAGGCCAGGCCGTTGAAGGAGCGGGTCAGCTCCCGCTCGCCGGTCTCGCGGACCAGCTCGTGGATCACCAGCGGTCCGACGGTGGCGTTCTCCGCCGCCTGCGCCTTTTCCCTGCGGTCGAGATGCGGCGATTGCTCGCCTGCCTGCACTGCCATCCGGCCCCCTCCTCCAGCGCGACCCGGCGGGGCTGCGCGTCTCAGACCGTGTCTTGCCGGTCCAGTGCGTCGAGGAATGTCGCCGCCTGCGCCCGCAGGCCGTCGACCTTTCGGCGATCCATCCGCTCCAAGGTCCGCAACGGCATCGCCATGCGCTGGTTTCCCGCCCAGCGGTCGGCATGGCGGGCGATGAAATCCCAGTAGAGCGCGTTGAACGGACACGCGCTCTCGCCGACCGACTGCTTCGGATCGTAGGCGCAGCCCCGGCAGTAGTCGCTCATCTTGTTGATGTAGGCGCCGGACGCGGCATAGGGCTTCGAGCCCATCACCCCGCCATCGGCGAACAAGGCCATGCCGCGCACGTTCGGCATCTCCACCCATTCGTAGGCGTCGGCATAGACGATCATGTACCACTCATCGACCTGATCCGGATCGAGCCCGGCCAGCAGCGCGAAATTGCCGGTGATCATCAGGCGCTGGATGTGATGCGCGTAGGCGTGGCGCTCGGTGTCGGCGATCACCTGCGCCAGGCAGTTCATCCTGGTGCGGGCGGTCCAGTAGAAATCCGGCAACCGACGGGTGGCGCCGAGCGCATTGCCGCGCGCGTATTTCGGCATGTGCAGCCAGTAGAGTCCGCGAACATATTCGCGCCAGCCCAGCACCTGGCGGATGAAGCCCTCGACCGCGTTCAGCGGCGCGATGCCGTCGCGATACGCGGTCTCTGCCGCCTTGCAGACCGTGAGCGGATCAAGCAGGCCGCAATTCAGCGAGGTCGAGATCAGCGCATGGAACAGCACCGGATCGCCGGTGCGCATGAAATCCTGCCAGTCGCCGAAATCGGCCAGACGCTCGGCGATGAACCGCTCCAGGGCTTCGGCCGCCTGCGACGCGGTGACCGGCAGGTCGAAACCCTCGACGGCGCCGAAATGATCGGCGAAGCGCTCGGCGACCAGCGCCATCACCGCCCTGGTGATGGCGTCCGGCGCGAACGAGGGCGGAGGCGGCGGCACGATCCCGCCTGGCATGCGCTTGCGGTTTTCCGCATCGAAGTTCCACCGCCCGGCGACCGGCTGATCCTCCTCCATCAGGATCGCATGCTGCCGTCGCATCTCGCGATAGAAGAACTCCATCCTGAGCGAGCGCCGCCCTTCCGCCCAGTGACGGAACTGCCTTACCCCGCACAGGAAGCGCGTATCGTCGAGGATCTCGACCGGCACACCGGCCTTCTCCTGCCAGCCCGCCATGTCCTGCATCAGCCGCCACTCGCCCGGCGCGGTGACCACCACCCGGCGCGGGCGGTGCAGCGCCACCATGCGCAGCATCTCGCCTTGCAGGGACTGCGTGTTCTCCGGATCGTCGAGCGTGCTGTAGGCGACGCGTATCCCCCGCGCGCGCAGCGTCTCGGCGAAATGGCGCATCGCCGAGAGCACCAGCACGATCTTCTTAGCGTGGTGCCGGACATAGGTGCACTCGTCCATCACCTCCGCCATCAGCACCAGATCGTGCGCGGGATCGATCCCGTCCAGCGCCGGCAGCGCCGACGACAGCTGGTCGCCCAGCACCAGCCGCAAGGTATGCACGCGCCGCGTCATGGCGCCTTGCGCCGCAGCAGCAGACGCACCGAGCCGACATTGCGCGCGTGCGGATGCACCGCCGCCAGCACCATCGGCCTGAGGTCGGGCCGGCTCAGCCAGAGCGGCAGCTCGCGCCGCAGGATGCCGCCCTCCGGCCCGCTGCCGGCGCCGGTGATGATCTCCACGCAGCGCAGCCGCTCGGACTGGGCGCGGACCAGGAATGCGTGCAGCAGCTGGAACGCCGTCTGGGCGCGCTGGCCGTGCAGATCGAGACGGCGTTGCGGACGCAGCCGGCCATTGCCCAGCATGCGCCAGCTCGTATCGTCCAGGCCGCCCTGCCTGGCGCCGATCTCGACCGGCGGGCGGGCATGCGGCACCCTGGCCGCCGGCCTCGATGGCGGGCGCGGCACGGGCGGCAGCGCGGCGGCGAGCGCGTCTGGTCCGACTGCCGGCGGCTTCTCGTCCGGCGGCGCGCCCGTCGCCCGGTCCGGCGCACGGCCCCGCAACGGTCTGACCTCGCGCATGCTCTCGAACCAGAGACGCTGCTCGCCATCGCCAAGCCGGCGCGCCGCCATGCCGCTCTTCCCCACCGGTAACACCCCCTCAATGACACCAACCGACCCCGCCTTCCAGCCCGACGCACTGGACCGGACCCGGCGCCGGCCGGTATGACGGCGGCGTGAGGATCGCCCGACCAGCGCTGGCCGCCCTGCTGATCCTGCTGGTGCTGGCCGGGCTCTGGCGCCGGGACCGGCCGGAGGCGCTCGACCGCTACGACCAGCGCTTCTATCTGGGCATCGCCTTCGACCTGCGCCACCACCATCGCTTCACCGACGGCTTCCTGTTCGCCGGCGGCGACGCCGGCACCGAACGGCCGCCGGGCATGCGGTTCGCCCCGCTCTACCCGGCGGTGCTGGCGGGTGCCGCCTTGCTCGATCCGGCGTTCGCCGCCGCCACCGACTGCCTCGTCGCGCATCGCGGCGATGCCGCCACCTGCAGCCGCGCCGGCGGCAATGTCAGGCAGCTGCAGTTCGTTCTGCTGGCGGCGGTGTTCTGGATGATCTGGTGGTCGGCGGCAGCGCTCGCCGGCAGCGCGCGCACCGGCTGGGTGGCGCTGGCGATCGCCTTGCTCACAGCGCCGCTGCTGCTGCTGTCGGTCGACTACCTGATGACCGAGACCGTCAGCCTGTTCCTGTCCACCGCGGCGCAGACCGCCGCCTTGCGGGCCAGCCTGTCGCGGCGCCACCGTGACGGCTTTTCGCTGCTCGCCGGCCTGGCGCTCGGGCTGGCGGTGCTGTCGCGGCCCGGCTTCATGCTGCTGGCGGCAGCGGCGATCGCGGTGAGCGGCCTCGCCATGCTGCTTCGCCGGCTGCCGGCGCGCCCGGTGCTGCTCGGCTGGTGTGGGATCGCGCTCGCGGTCGGGCCATGGGTGGGGCGCAACCTGGTGGTGCTGCACCGCGCGTCGCTGACCTTCGGCTACGCCTCGCACACCTTCGTCCAGCGTCTGTCGTTCGACAGCATGGGCTGGGGCGCCTGGGGGCTGTCCTTCGCCTGCTGGCTGCCGGACGGCAACGGGCTCGGCGCGCTGTTCGGCGGCCCGCACGCCTGCGACCGGTTCGGCTGGGATGACCATCCCGACAGCTTCTATGCGATCGGCATCGGGCCGATGCTGGCGGCGACGCTGCGCGCCTCCGGCGGCCTCGAGCACCACATGGCCTATCTGGTGCACACCTATCTGCTCGCCCAGCCGCTGTCGCAGATCGGCTGGCACCTGATGGTGACGCTGCCGCTGGCGCTGCGCGGCATGTATGTCGACCACTGGTGGGGCCTGGTGCTTTCGGTGCCGTGCCTGGCGCTCACCTGGCGCGCGCTGCGCCGGCCAGGGCCGCAGGCGTGCCGGCTCCTGCTGCTTTCGCTGCCGGCCTGGTTCATGCTGGGCGTCAATGCGGCGATCGCGGTCAACCAGACCCGCTACAATTTGGCGCTGGTGGTGCCGTTCTCGATCGCCGCGGCACTTGCGCTGCGTCGCGCGCCCTGGCCGCCCGGCGGCGACGCCGGCGGCCCCGCTCTCAGCCCACCGTCACCGGGCTGCGCACCGGCCGCGTGACCGGGTGGGTCGAGGCCAGCAGCAGATACACCGCCGGCAGCACGAACAGGGTGAACAGCGTGCCGATCGACAGGCCGGTGGCGATCACCAGCCCCATCACGAAACGCGAGGCGGCGCCGGCGCCGGTCGCCAGCACCAGCGGCAGCACCCCCAGCACCATCGCCGCGGTGGTCATCAGGATCGGCCGCAGCCGCAGCGCGCAGGCGCGTTCGATCGCCTCGCGCCTGCTCAGCCCGAGCGCCTGGCTCTCCTTGGCAACCTCGACGATCAGGATGCCGTGCTTGCTGATCAGCCCCATCAGGGTGACAAGCCCGACCTCGGTGAACAGGTTGATGCTGGCGCCGCCGACGCCGAGCCACACGAACAGCAGCGCGCCGGCGATCGACATCGGCACCGACACCAGGATGATCAGCGGGTCGCGGAAGCTCTCGAACAGGGCGGCCAGCGCCAGGTAGGTGATCACCACCGCCAGCGCGAAGGTCGAGGCGAAACCGCCGGTTTCCTGCACGAACTGGCGCAGCGAGCCGACGGTGTCGGTGGCGTAGCCGGCCGGCAGCATCTCGGCGGCGAGCTGCTGCAGGTAGGCGTACGCCTCGCCCTGGGTGATGCCGGGCATCGGCAGCGCCTCGATCGTGGTGGCGTTGAGCTGCTGGAAATGGCTGATCGATTCCGGCACCACGCTGTCGACCACATGCGCCACCGACCGCAGCGGCACCGACACCCCGCCCACCGACTTGATCGGGTAGTCCAGGATCTGTTGCGCATTGAGCCTGAACCGGCGCGCCACCAGCGGCTCCACCTTGTAGGAGCGCTGGTCGGTGGCGAAGAACCCGACATAGCCGCCGCCCAGCATCGCGTTCAGCTGCGTGCCCAGATCGTTCATGGTCAGGTTGAGCGTGGAGAGCTTGGCGCGATCGACGACGATGGTCGATTGCGGCTGGTCGATCTTCAGGTCCTTGTCGACATAGGCGAATTTCCCGCTCGCCCGCACCCGCGCCAGGAAGGCGTCCGAGACCTCGCCGAGCTGATCGAAGCCGCCGGTGCTCTGCAGCACGAACTCGATCGGCAGCCCGTGCGAGCCCGGCAGGTAGGGCGGTACGAAGATCGCCATCTCCAGCCCGGCGATCCGCTCCAGCTTCGGCTGCACCTCGGCGGCGATCGCGAAGATGCTGCGCGAGCGCTTGCTCCAATCGACCAGTTCCATGCCGCCCTGCACCGCCGGCGGTTCGGTGACGTGCCAGTAATCCTTCATCTCCGGCACCGCGCGGTAGATCGCGGCGATGCCGGGCACGTAGGCGGCGAGCGCATCGACGGTGGCGTTCGGCGCGCCGTTGCCCGACATCATCAGGCTTCCGGTATCCTCGGCCGGCGACAGCTCGTGCTTGGAATGGTCGAACAGATAGAAGGTGCTGGCCAGCACCAGCAGCCCGGCCAGCAGGATCAGCGGCTGGAACCGCAGCGCCCCGTGCAGCGCCCTGCTGTAGCCGCGCTGCACCCGCTCCAGGGCGCGTTCGCTGGCCCGCTCCATCCGTTCCGCAAGCGGCCTCGGCCGGCCCTCGGCGGTGCGCGCGCGCAGCAGCCGCGAACTCATCATCGGCGACAAGGTCAGCGCCAGCAGCGCCGAGACGGTGACGGCGCTGGCCAGGGTGAAGGCGAACTCGGTGAACAGCGCGCCGGTCAGTCCGCCCTGCAGGCCGAGCGGCACGTAGGCTGCGATCAGCACCACCGTCATCGCCAGGATCGGCAGCAGCAGTTCGCGGGCTGCGGCGGATGCGGACGCGACCGGCGACAGACCCTGCGCCAGATGCCGGTTGACGTTCTCGACGACGATGATGGCGTCGTCGACCACCAGCCCGATCGCCAGCACCAGCGCCAGCAGCGTCAGCAGGTTGATCGAGAAGCCCAGCGCCGCCATCAGCGCGAAGGTGCCGATCAGCGACAACGGGATCGTCACCAGCGGCACCACCACCGAACGCGGCGAGCCCAGGAACGCGAACACCACCAGCGCCACGATCGCCAGCGATTCGAACAGGGTGATGATCACCTCGCGGATCGAATGGCGGATATAGGTGCCGCCATCGTTGAACACGTTGATCCGCATCGCCGCCGGCAGCTGGTGGCGCAGCATCGCCAGCTGCTGGTCCAGGCCCTCCGCCACCGACAGCGTGTTGGCGCTGGGCGTCGGCTTGATGTCGATATAGACGCCGCTGCGGCCGTCGGCCTCGATCTGGAAAGTGTCGGGATCGCTGCCCAGTTCGACCGTGGCCACGTCGCCGAGATGGATGATGCGCAACGCGGTCTGCCGGATCACCATGTCGCGGAACTGCGCCGCGGTATGCAGGCCGGAATTGATGTCGAGCGTCACCGACACGCTGGCGCCCAGCGTGCTGCCGGCGCCGGAGACGAAATTGTTGCTGGCCAGGGCGGTGGAGATGTCGGCCGGGGTCAGGCCGAGGGCTGCCATCCGGTCCGGATCGAGCCAGGCGCGCATCACCACGTTCGGTGCGCCGTTGATCTCAACCGACTGCACGCCCGGCACCGACTGCAGCCGCGGGCTGATGACGCGATGCACATAGTCGCTGATCTGCACGGGCGTGAGCTGATCGCTGTCGATCGCGATGTCCATCACCTGCTGCCCGGCATTGCCCAGGCTGATGGAGGGCGGCTGCACCCCGGTCGGGAACTGCGCCGCCGCGGCGCTGACATAGGACTGGATCTCCGCCAGCGCCCGGCTCGGATCGTAGTTCAGCTTGAGATGCACGACGATGTCGGAATTGCCGCCGGACGAGGTCGACGTCATGTAGTCGATGCCCTGCGCCTGGCTGGCGCCGGCCTCGATCGGCGTGGTCACGAACCCGGCCACGGTCGCCGGATCGGCGCCGTAGTAGTAGGTCTGGATCTCGATCACGCTATGCACGGTATGGGGAAACTTCTCCACCGGCATCGATTGTTCCGCCCGCAGGCCGAACACCAGCACCAGGATCGAGACCACGCAGGACAGGACGATCCTGT
>CAZZZA010000140.1:0-7270 GCA_964658455.1 uncultured Lichenihabitans sp. | reverse complement strand
CTGCATCGGCACGCCGGCAGGGCTGGCGTAGGGCGGCGGCGCCAGCTGCACCGGCGCGCCGACCGAGTTCGGCGTCACCCCGGACACCGGCTGCGCCGGTGCGCCGCCGGGAGGCGGCAGCGCCTGCTGTTCGACGGTGGCGCCGACCGGGGCGCCGGAGGCGTCGAGCAGCCAGTCGCCGAGGGTGCGCCGCAGCTGGTATTCGAACTCCACGTTCATGTCGCTCATCATCTGGTTGGTGAGCGTGTAGAGCTGGCCCTTCAGCCCGTCATTGTCGGTGCCGGAACCTGGCACGAACTGGCGCGAGACATGGGCCTCGGCATAGCCGTTATGGCCGCCCTTGGCGCCGATGATGTCGAGATGCGCGGCCAGGGTGCCGTTCAGGGCGCCGCCCGGCTGGCCGGTGATCGCGGCCTGGTCGATGGTGAAGACGGCGGTGCCGGAATTGCCGGCCGCGACCAGCCGGTCCTCTGCCATCTGCCGCATCGCGCGGTCGGGCGGATAGGGCGCCGACGCGGCGAGGTCCGGGCCGCCATCGGCGCCGGATCCGCCCGGCGGCACCTGGTCCTCGATCCTGACGTCGCCGACATTGAGCCGCAGCTTGGTCAGATAGGCGTAGCTCGGCGGCGTGAAGGTGGCGGCCGGGGTGTCGGAGCCGCCGCCGCAGCCGGCGAGACCGAGCAGGCCTGCCAGCGCCAGGCTCGCGGCCAAGCTGGTGTAGAGGCTGGTGGCCGGCCTCGCGGCACGTGGGAGCGGGCGCATCAGCCGTTCCCGAGCCCGAGCAGCCGCTGCCACCAGTTCGCCGGCTCCGGCGCCGGCCGGGCCGGGGCCGGGGCCGGGGCCTGGGCTGAGGCTGGGCCCGGCCGGCTCTCGGCGTAGGCCGGCTCGCGCGGCGGCTCGTCCGGGTGGGTGAGCGGTTGCGGCGTCTCGGAGAGCGGGGCCTCGAAACTGGTGCGGGGCGCGTCCTCCGCCATGGCGTGCTGCGGCGCGTCGCCCAGCGCGTGCGTCGGCGCCGGTGCCGGCACCTGCGGCAGCGTCGCCAGCGACGGGAGCACGTCATGCGCCAGGTCGAGCGCCTCGGGCAGGCTGACCACGCGATCGGTGTTGGCGGCGTAATACAGGATCAGCAGGCGCAGCACGTCGTGCCCGGCCAGCGTCGCCGAGACCAGCAGATTGACGCCGGGCACGTAGAGATGCCGCTCGCCATCCTCGATGCCGCGCAGCAGGTAGAACACCTGCGTGGTGGCGGGGTCGAGGTGGCGCTGGCAGTGCAGTCCGGGCAGGTCGAAACGTTCCTGCGCGCGCTCCGGCGGCGCCGCCAGCGCGGCCTCGAACCAGCCGGCGGTCAGCGTGACCGGCCCGTCGCCATAGCCGGCCTCGAGGTCGGCGAGCGCCGGCAGCTGCAGCCGATCCGGCGGCGTCATGGTGCGCTCGATCGAGGCATCGAGCAGCAGCGCCACCGAGTTCGACAGTAATCCGGTGAAGCGGTGCGACACCGCCGGGATCGAGGCGTGCGGCGCGCGCACGCATTCGTCGTAGAGCGCGCGCACCACCGGATCCATGGTGTCGAAGAACAGGGTCCGTTCCGGCTCCGGCAGCCCGATCACCGCATTGGCGCGGTAGTTCAGCGTCTCGTCATGCAGCCAGATCGTGGTCATGCCCGACACGTGCTCGAGTTCGAGCACATGCAGCGGCGGCACCCCGGTCTGCAGGCCGCGCGGCGACCAGCCCTCGTTGAATTCCGAGATCGGCACGTCGTTCATGGTGAGGGGATAGAGAACGCCGTCGGCGTCGGCGACCTGGTAGAGGCCGTCAGTATGCGAGACTTGCCAGATCGGCACCCTGGACCTCCAGAAACGCGAGCTATGTCGAAGCTACAAAGCATGCCGGCCGCCAGCAAGGGATGGCGCGGTCCCGCGCCCCCGCCCTGGCGCCGTCTCAGTCCCTGGGTGCGAGCCCGGTCACGGTATCGCGCGGGAAGCGGAAATCGAGCACGCAGAACTCGCAGGTCATCACGATGTCGCCGCCGATCTGCATGTGGTCGAGATCCTCGGCCGGGAAGCCCTCCAGGATGCCGGCCAGCCTGGCGCGGGTGCAGCGACAGCCATAGGCCAGCGCGCGCGGCCGGTCGGCGGCGACGCCGCCCTCGTGGAACAGCCGGAACAGCACGTCCTCGGCCGGCAGCGAATCGTCGAGCAGCTCCTCCTCGCCGAGCGTGGCCGCCAGCGCCAGGGCGTTGACCCAGGCCTCGTCGTCGGTGCCGCTCCGCGTCAGCCGCGCCGCGTCCAGCACCGCATTGTCGCCTTCACGGCCGGGATCGTCGTCGATGCCGCCTTCGCCGGCGATCCGCTCCAGCACCAGCGCGCCGGCGCGCCAGCCCGACGGGGTCCGGCGGCAGGCCAGCCTGATCCGGCACGCATGCTGCTCGCTGGTCTCGAAATAATGGCCGGCCATCGCCGAGAGCGAATCGCCCTCGATGGCGACGATTCCCTGGTGGCGGTCCATGCCCTCGCCCTGATCGACGGTGAAGGCCAGGTAGCCGTCGCCGAGCAGCGCCCTGGCGCTGGGGGCGGCATCGGCATCGAGGGTCCTGCCCATGCGTTCCGGGTCGAAGCGGGCGTGGAAGCGCAGCGCCCCGGAATGGGTGCAGTCGGCCAGCAGCATCGAGACCGGGCCGCTGCCCTTGGCCTGCAGGCTGAACGAGCCCTGGAACTTGAGCGCCGAGGCCAGACCCGCGACCAGCGCCAGCGCCTCGCCGGCCAGCCGCGTCACCGGCGCCGGATTGTCGTGGCGCGAGAGCAGCGCGTCGGCCAGCGGGCCGAGCCGAACCAGCCGGCCGCGCACCGGCCGGCCGGGCAGGAAGAACGGCGTCACGCCGCGCGGCACCACGATGTCGGGAACATCGGGGCGGTTGGGATCGAGGAAGGCGGGCGTATCGACCATGATTGTCCCAGATGGGGTGTGCCCGGGCGTCGGCAAAGCGCGCCGGTTCAGCGCCGGCCCTGGGCGCCCGACGGGACCGGGGGCGCGTCCCAGTCCGCGCCGCCCAGCGCCCAGGAGAGCAGGCCCTTCTGCGCGTGCAGCCGGTTCTCCGCCTCGTCGAACACCACCGACCAGCGGCCGTCGATCACCGCGTCGCTCACCTCCTCGCCGCGATGCGCGGGCAGGCAGTGCATGAACAGCGCGTCCGCCGCCGCCTGCGCCATCAGCGCCTCGTCGACCCGGTAGGCCTCGAGCCTTGTATGCCGGTTCTCGGTCGGGTCGTCCGACATGCTGACCCAGGTATCGGTCACCACGCAGGCGGCGCCGCGCACCGCCTTGGCCGGGTCCGGCACCAGCACGATCCGGCCCTTGGCGCCGGCGGCGATCTCGCGCGCCGCCCATTCCAGCACCGTCGCCGACGGCATCAGGTCCGGCGGCGTCGCCAGGTTGAGGGTGAAGCCGAACCGGATCGCCGCCTCGATCCAGCTCGAGGCGACGTTGTTGCCGTCGCCGCACCAGGTGACGAGCCGGCCCTCAATCGGCCCGCGATGCTCCTCGAAGGTCATGATGTCGGCCAGCAGCTGCACCGGGTGCGACCGCGCGGTGAGCCCGTTGATCACCGGTATGCCGGCATGCGCCGCCAGTTCGCGCAGCTTGGCCGGGTTGTCGGTGCGCAGCACCAGCCCGTCCAGGAACCGCCCCAGCACGCGGGCGGTATCTGCGATGGTCTCGCCGCGTCCAAGCTGCATGTCGCGCGGGCTCAGCACCACCACCTCGCCGCCGAGCTGGCGCATCGCCACCTCGAACGAGACCCGGGTGCGGGTGGAGGGCTTCTCCATCATCAGCCCCAGCGTCAGCCCGGCCAGCGGCCGCGGCGCGTGCGCGTCGCGCCGGATCGGCTTCAGCCGGCGGCCGGCCTCGACGATCCGACGCAGCAGCGCCGGCTCGATGTCGCGCAACTCGAGGAAATGCCGTGGCGCGTCGGCGGCGAGCGCCGGCCGGTCCTGCAAGGCGGTACTCATGATGCGGCGGCCCGCAGCAGCGGCGCCGCCTGGTGGCGCGGCCGCACCCGCTCGGCGGCACGCGACAGCCGCGCCACCGCCTCGAGGCACTCGGCGTCGCTGACCACCAGCGGCGGCACCACCCGTAGCACGTCGTCGCCGGCGCCGACCGTCAGCAGGCATTCCTGCAACGCCGCCTGCTGGATCTCGGCCACCGGCACCCGGCATTTCAGGCCGAGCATCAGGCCCGGCGCGCTCTCATGGCCGCGCACCGCCTCGAACACGTCCGGCCGCGACGCCACCAGCGTCTGCAGCGCCCCCTGCAGCGTCCGGCCGCGCGCCGAGACCTGCTCCAGGAAGCCCGGCGCCAGCACCACGTCCAGCACCGCGTTGCCGGCGGCGCAGGCCAGCGGGTTGCCGCCGAAGGTGGTGCCGTGCGACCCGGCGGTCAGATGCCGCGCCACCGCCTCGGTGGCCAGGATCGCGCCCAGCGGGAAGCCGCCGCCGATCCCCTTGGCGGTCGAGACCACGTCCGGGCGGATCTCCGCCCATTCGTGCGCGAACAGCCGTCCGGTCCGGCCCATGCCGCATTGCACCTCGTCGAGCCCGAGCAGCAGCCCGAACTCGTCGCAGGCCGCGCGCAGCTCGCGCAGGAAGCGCGTGGTCGCGGCATTGACACCGCTCTCGCCCTGGATCGGCTCGACCATGATGCCGGCGGTCTCGTTGCCGATCGCCGCGCGCACCGCGTTCAGGTTGTTCAGCGGCACGTGGTCGAAGCCCGGCGCCGGCTCGCCGAAGCCGGACAGGTATTTGGCATTCCCGGTCGCCGACAGCATCGCCAGCGTGCGGCCGTGGAACGCGCCGTTGAAGCAGATGATGCGGGTCCGCTCCGGATGACCGGTGGCGGCCTGGGCGCGCCGCATCATCTTGACCATGCCCTCGTTGGCTTCGGCGCCGGAATTGCAGAAGAACACGCTGTCGGCGAACGACGCCGCCACCAGCCGTTCGGCCAGCCGCTCTGCCTGCGGCACCCGGTACAGGTTGGACACGTGCATCACCCGTCCCGCCTGCTCGGCGATCGCGGCGACCAGATGCGGATGGTTGTGGCCGAGCGAGGAGGTGGCGATGCCGGCGCCGAAATCGAGGAATCGTCGCTGATCGACCGTGTACAGCCAGGCGCCTTCGCCACGCTCGAAGGCGAGGTCGGCACGGTTGTAGGTCGGCATCAGCGGGGCGATCATCGTGACGGGTTTTCCTCATGCGGAGCCGGCCGCCAGACGATCATGGCCAGGCCGGCACACCGGGGCTCAGAGTGCCGGTCGCGACCGATCCAAGTCAAACGCTGTTCGGGCCCGGATCGCGCGCCGTCCGGCCAGGAAGCCGGCGATCCGCGTCACCGCCATGGCGCCGGCGAGCGCCAGCCCGCACCATCCGAGCCAGGCATGCGGCGGCGCGTAGGCGAACCGGACCCGCCACCGTCCCGCCGGCAGCGTCACCCCCTGGAACAGGCCGGCCTGCATCCCGGCGCCGTCCGGCCGTACCGGCCGCCAGCCCAGCCGCGCCGGCCCGTCCAGCCGCACCCGCCAGCCCGGCATGAACAGCTCGCGGCGCAGCAGCGTGCCGCCGGCGGGACAGTCGGCGACCATGTCGGTGCGCGAGCGGAGCCGCAGCGCGCAGCCAGGCGTTGCCTCGGCATAGGGCGCCGGGTTCGGCAGCGCATAGAGGTCGGCGGCGGCGCCGCGACGCACCAGCACCGGCGCATCCTGCGCGCCGAGCCACAGGCGCGGCAGGAGCCCGCCCGGTATCCGCCACAGCGCCACCGCGACCGCGGCGCCGTCGGGATGCGACAGGCGCAGCACGAGACCGGACCCCGCCGTGAGCGGCCGGTCGAGCCGGATCGAAAGCGGGGCGTTGTCCGCCGCGCCGCCGAGCTCGGCCGTGCCCTGCGCGCAGGCGGTGCGGTCGCACAGGCGCGCTTGCAGCGTGCCGCTGGCGGCGCCGCGGAAGGTGCCGACCACCAGCTGCAGGCTGCCGATCGCCGCCGGCGCCGGGCCGGCCGGCGGATAGGCGGCCGACAGCGACTCCCCGGCCACGAGCGTCGCGTAGCCGGCATCGAGCCGCCCGGCCGCCGGCACCTGAGCATCGCCCGGCAGGCCGGCCCCGGGCGGGGTGACGAGTGCCGCCACCCCCAGCGCCCGCAGCGCCGAAAGGTGCGCCAGCAGCGCCGCCGCCCGGCGCGCGGTGCCCGCCGCGTCGGGGCCGTCGGCGCCGTAGAACTGGACCGGGTCGGTGGCGGGATCGATCGCGTCGTGCACCTGCTTGGTCCAGCGCAGCGGCAGCGGGATCGCGTTGTGGTTGATCGACGCGATGCCCCAATAGGCCCCGTAGTTCGGGTTCATCACCCCGCCCAGGCTGGTGACGCGCTGCACGCCCAGCCGCTCGCGCAACGCGTCGACGGTCGCGGTGTCGAACCGCGCCGGATGCGGCGTCGCCGACAGCAGCGGCACGCAGAACAGCAGCAGCGTCTCGACCGACGCCGCCGCCACCACGCCGTGCAGCCGGCGCCGGCCCGGCGGTCCGCCGAGCAGCCAGGCCAGCAGCAGCGTGGTCGCCAGTGCCAGCCCGAGCGACGCCAGCCGCGCCGCCATCGCCCCGGGCACGCCGGACACGGCGGCGAGCACCGGCCACGCCAGGCGCATGCACAGCGCCAGCAGCAGCAGGCAGGCCAGCGCGGCGCGCATGCCGGCGCGTCGCGCGGTGCGGCGCAGGGTCCAGTCCTGCAGCGCGAAACAGGCCAGCAGCACCAGCGCCAGCGACAGCGAGCCGTTGGCGTAGCGCGACACCAGCACCCGGCCGAGCGGCGGCACCAGCCGCGCCAGGGCGACGAACGGCGCCAGCCCGGCGGCCAGCCCGGCGATGCAGACGATCCAGCCGGCCAGCAGCCGGCGCGCCCCGGTCTCCGCCCCCGCGTCCCTCCTGGCGCCGCCCCGGGCGCCGAGCCCGAGCAGCGCCAGCAGCACCGGCGCGGTGCCGAGATAGCCGCCGAGCGCATACCAGAGCAGCCACTGACCGCCGAAGAAGATCGGCCCGGCCAGCACTGGCATCAGCCACAGCGCGAAACCGGGCGCCGGCAGGGCGGCCTGCACCGTCCCGGCATGGCTGCCGAGAAAGGCGTCGGGCAGCAGGTCGGCGAAGGCGACCAGTTGCGGCGCCGCCAGCGCCAGCGCGAACACCGTGCCGCACAGCAGCCGCCGCAGCAGCCGGTGCCGCTGTCCGGGCGGGGCGGT
>CAZZZA010000139.1:0-7301 GCA_964658455.1 uncultured Lichenihabitans sp. | reverse complement strand
CGGGGATTTAGGCCCCCAACCACATACCGTCAACTCCGAAAACGAAGGCGATGGGCAATCGGGTGAAAAAACTGTGACGGCCGTCCGGCTCAGCCGAGCTGGTGATAGCGAACAAACCAGTCCACGAAACGAGGAATGCCGACATCGAGCCGGATCGCCGGGTGCCAGCCAACGAGGTCGCCGGCGGCCTCGATCGAGGCGAAGGTCGCCATCAGGTCGGCGGCGGGGCGCGGAACGAGGCGGATATCGGCGCGACGGCCAAGCGCCGTCTCGAGCAACGCCACCAGCTGCGCGACCGGCTCGCTGCGGTGGTTGCCCAGATTGAGGATCCGCAGCCGCTCGGCCTTGGGATCCGGAGGCGCCGAGACCACGCGCAGCACGCCGTCGATGACGTCGTCGATATAAGTGAAGTCGCGGGCCAGCCCCTGCCCCTCGTAGAGCGTCACCGGCCGGCCTTCGACGATGGCGCGGGCGAAGCCGTAATAGGCCATGTCCGGCCGGCCCCACGGCCCATAGACGGTGAAGAAGCGCAGCGCCGTCTGCGGCACGCCGTAGAGATGGCCATAGGCATGCGCGATCAGCTCGCCGCTCCGCTTGGTCGCGGCATAGAGCGAGTTCGGCCGGTCGGTGCGGTCGGTCTCGTGGAACGGCAGGCTCTCGTTCAGCCCGTAGACCGACGAGGACGAGGCGCTGACCAGGTGGGTCAGCCCTTTCAGCCGCCGCGCCGCCTCCAGCAGGGTGACGTGGCCCAGCACGTTGGACTGCACATAGATATAGGGATCGACCATCGAGTGGCGCACGCCGGCCTGCGCGGCCAGGTGGACGATGCGGGTGATGCCGGGCTCGGCGGCGAACAGCGCCTCCATGGCATCGCGATCGGCGATGTCGGCGGCGACGAAGCGGTAGCCGGGCCGTCCCTCCAGCCTGGCGTTGCGGGCGCGCTTGAGCGCCGGGTCATAATAGTCGTTGAGGTTGTCGAGCCCGAGCACCCGCTCGCCGCGATCGAGCAGCGCCAGCGTCAGATGGTGGCCGATGAAGCCGGCACTGCCTGTCACCAATAACGTCATCGAGGTCTCCCGGCGCCCTGCGACGGTTCTGGCGGCGAAGCCACGCCAGCGCAATGATCCGCTGCCATCCGCCGCCGCCCCGGTCGCGCGCGGCCTGCATTCTCGGGGGCGGCCCAAACCATCCTCCGGGCGTGGCGTTGTCGGCCTGCAAACGAGAAAGGGATTTTCATGGCAACCAAGACCCGCCTGCACCCGACCCGCACCAAGCTCGAATCCAACGCCCGCACCGTCGCGATCGAGGTCCTGAACAAGCGCCTGGCCGACGGACTCGACCTGGCCCTGATCACCAAGCAGGCGCACTGGAACCTCAAGGGCCCGCAATTCATCGGCATCCATGAGATGCTCGACGGGTTCCGGGTCATCCAGGATGACCTGACCGACAAGATGGCCGAGCGCATCACCGCCCTGGGCGGCACCGCGTTCGGCACCACCCAGACCATCACCGCCAACAGCCAGCTCGCCCCGTATCCGACCGACATCTACCGGGTCGCGGATCATCTCGCGGCGCTGATCGACCGCTACTCCGTCTATGGCAACGCGGTCCGCGAAAATATCGACGAGACTGACGAGGCCGGCGACCCGGACACCGCCGACCTGCTGACCGAGGTCAGCCGGGCGATCGACAAGCAGCTCTGGTTCCTAGAGGCGCACGTCCAGGAGCCGACCGGCGAGATCCGCGACGGCGACGGCAAGGGCAAGCGCTGATCCAAGGCCCCCGGGGGGTTCGCGCCCCCGGGAATCGCCGCGTCACCGGGCGGCAGGCGGGCCGAGCGTCTGGTTGCTGACCAGGTCGCCGACCGAGATGCCCAGCTTCTCGGTGATGCCGCCCTGGAGTTCCAACGTGGCCTTGGCCAGTCCGCCGCTCGACACGTTGGCCAGGCTGAACGGCACCGTGTTCTCGGCGATATGCAGGATCCGGTTGTCCGGACCGATGAACACCATGTCCTCCGGCACCGGGCAGTGTTCCATCCACATCGCGCTCTCCTGCGGTTGCGGCCAGACGAACAGCATGCCGGTCTGCGGCGGGATCTCGCGGCGATACATCAGCCCGACCTGCTGCTCGCGCGGCGTGGCGGCGATCTCGACCGTGAAAAGGTGCGGCTTGCCGTCCTGGCCGGTGATGGTCAGCGGCTGCTGCTTCAGGGTCGGCTGCGCCGCGGTCGGCTCACTGTCCTGCGCCCGCGCCGCGTGGCCGGCGACAGCCAGGGTCGCGCATAGCAGGCCGGCCGACAGCGCGCCGCGCGACAGGATCGCTCTCATCATCAGGTCTCCATCACCAGGTCGGCAAGCTGCCGGATCTCGGGCCGCACAGGACCCTCATGCGGCGGGTCTTGCAAGGTGGTGAACCAGTGCTCGGGCGGAATGCGGCCGTTACCGCGCCGGTAGCGCAGCGGCCGCAGCACCGCCTCGGCCTGCGGCGGCAGGCGGTCGGGCACCGGAAGGCGGTTCAGCCTGGCCCAGTACAGCGCCCAGCACCGGCCGGTCGCATACGGGTTGTAGCCGCCGCCGCCGGTCAGGATCAGCGGCACGTCCAACGCCTGCGCCAGATCCTGCAGCGCGACCACCGCGTCGGCCAGCGCGTTGTTGGACAGCGACAGCCGGGAGAGCGGGTCGTCCTGCAGCGCGTCGGCGCCGCCCTGCACCAGGATCGCCTGGGGCCGGTGCGCGCGGACGAGCGGCAGGATCGCGTTGTCGCGCAGCAGCCGCAACTCGGTGTCGTTGAGGCCGGCCGGGACCGGCAGGTTGCGCGCCTGGCCGCCGCCGCGATCGTCCGCCGCGCCGGTGAACGGCCAGCGCTTCTGCTCATGGACGCTGATCGTCAGCACGCGCGGGTCGTGGGCGAACGCGTCCTGCACGCCGTCACCGTGATGCGCGTCGAGATCGACATAGGCGAGCCGTTCGCGGCCGAGTTCCTGCCAGACCAGCATGCCGAGCACGACATCGTTCAGGTAGCAGAAGCCGGACGGGCGATCGGGGCGGCCGTGATGGGTACCGCTGCCGGGGCAATGCACGACCGCAGGCCCACCCGGACCGCCGGTGAGCCGGGCCGCCAGCGCCAGCCCGCCGGCGCCGGTCATCGGCCGGCGATACATCTCCGGATAGATCGGGTTCGAGCCGAGGCCGATCCGGTAGCGCGCCTGCACCGCCTCGGTGACGGATTGGGTCGCCTCGGCCTGCGCCAGCGCGTCGAGATAGCCCGGATCGTGGAAGCGCAGCACGTCGGCGCGCTCGGCTAGCGGCGCGTCGACATAGCGCTCCGGCGTGATCCATCCGAGCGCGCGGATCAGGTCGAGCGCCACCGTGACGCGCGGCACCGACAACGGATGCCATTCGCCATAGGAGGAGTGTCTGGTGATCTCGCCGCCGATCAGCAGCGGCGGCGCCGACCCGGCCATGCCGGCTCCCTCAGGCCTTGAGGAACGGGTTGCCGCGACGCTCCGCGCCGATCGTCGACGTGGCGCCATGACCCGGCACGATCCGCACGTCGTCGCCCAGCGGCAGCAGCTTGGCCTTGATGCCGTCCATCAGGGCGGCGCCGTCGCTGTAGGGGAAATCGGTGCGGCCGACCGAGCCGGCGAACAGCGTATCGCCGACCAGCGCGAACCGGTGCCGCCGCTCGACGAACACCACGTGGCCTGGCGTGTGGCCCGGCACGTGCAGCACCTCGAGCCGGCAGCCGGCATACTCCAGCGTCTCGCCCTCCTCGAGGAACCGGTCCGGAGTCACGTCGCGCAGACCATGGATGCCCCACGACGCGGCCTGGGCGGCCAGGGTCTCCAGCAGGAACAGGTCGCGCCGGTCCGGTCCGATCACCGGCACCGGACCCGCCGACGTCGGCGGCAGCGCCGCGCGCAGCGCGTCGGCGCCGCCGGCATGGTCGAGATGGCCGTGGGTGAGCAGGATCGCGTCGATGCCGACGCCGAGCGTGTCGAGACGGGCCAGGATGTCCGGCACGTCGCCGCCCGGATCGACCACCACCCCGCGCATGGTGCCGGTATCGTAGAGGATCTGGCAGTTCTGCCGCACCGGGGTCACGACGACGATCTCGAGCTTGGGTGACGACACGGTTGGCATCTCCTGGCGCAGTGATCAGTGTATGGCGTCTCGCTCGCCGCCATACCAGACCAGCCGGGGAACATGACCAACGCCACAGACGAGGATGCGCTCGCCGACCCGCTGTCGCTGGCGGCGCGCTGGCGCCGCGACGGCGAGACGGTGGCGCTCGCGACCGTGACCGCGACCTGGGGCAGCGCGCCCTGCCCCGCCGGCAGCCGCATGGCGGTCACCGGCTCCGGCCGCATCGCCGGGTCGGTCAGCGGCGGCTGCGTCGAGGCCGCGGTGGTGCAGGCGGCACTGGAGACGCTGCAGGACGGCATGCCGCGCCTGCTCAGCTTCGGCGTGCGCGACGAGGACGCGTTCGCGGTCGGGCTGGCCTGCGGCGGCACCATCAAGGTGTTCGTCGAAGCGGTGGCGGCGGCCTCCGGTGCGCGGTGAGGCGGCGTGACGCCGGAGACCCTGCAGCGCCTGGACCGCGCGCGAAGTCGGCGTCGGCTCGCCATCCTGGCCACCCGGCTCGGCGACGGCGCGCAGCACCTGCTGTGCGAGGACGACGACGCGCCGGACCCGTCGATCCCGGCCGCGGTGCGCGCGGCGCTGGCGCAGGCGGCCGGCTGGGGCGACCGCGGCCGGACCGTCACCATCGACGCCGAGGAATGGTTCGTGCATCCGCACCCGCCGACCCCGCGGCTGCTGGTGGTCGGCGCGGTGCATATCGCCCAGGTGCTGGCGCCGCTGGCCAGGATGGTCGGGCTGGCGGTGACGGTGATCGACCCGCGCACCGGGCTGGCGACCCGGGAGCGGTTCCCCGGCACCGAGCTGCTGACCGCGTGGCCGGACCAGGCGCTGCGCCAGTGCCGGCCGGACCGCGACAGCGCCATCGTCACGCTGAGCCACGACCCGAAACTGGACGACCCGGCGCTGCGCATCGCGCTCGACGGACCGGCCTTCTATATCGGCGCGCTGGGCTCGCGAAAGACCCAGGCGGAGCGGCGCGACCGGCTGGCCGCTGCGGGCTGCGACCAGGCGGCGCTGCAGCGGCTGCGCGGCCCGGCCGGGCTGGCGATCGGCGCGATCGGGCCGCAGGAGATCGCCTTGTCGATCCTGGCGGAGATCGTCGCGGTGCGCCGCGCGGCGCCGCTCGGGCTGCGGTGAACGGGCCGACCGGCGCGCTGGTGCTGGCTGGCGGCGCCGGGCGCCGGGCCCGTCCGGCCGACAAGCTGCTCACTGCCGGACCGGATGGCCGGACCGTACTCGGCCGGGTGCTGGACGCGCTGGCGGCGAGCCGGATCGCCCCGGTGCTGGTGGTGGTCGGCGATCGGGCGGAGCGGATCGCGGCGGCCTGCCCAGGGGCCGATCTGGTGTTCGCGCACGATCACCAGGAGGGCATCGCCGCCTCGCTGCGGTGCGGCATCCTGGCGGCGACGGACCGGGGCTGGGGTGCGGCGCTGGTGTGCCTGGGCGACATGCCGCTGGTGCGCCCGGCGACGCTGGCGCTGATCGCCGAGGCCGCGCATCCGGACGGGCGCCGGCCGGATGCGGTGGTGCCGCTGGCGAACCGGCGGCGCGGCAACCCGGTGCGCTGGGACCGCAGGATGTTCGGGGCGCTGCTGACGCTGCGCGGCGACCGTGGCGCCGCGATGCTGCTGACCCGGCCGGGATGCGATGTCCTGGCCGTGGAGACCGGCGATCCCGGCGCGCTCGAGGATCTCGACGACGCGGCGGCGCTGGCGCGCTTTGCGGCCGGCCCCGCACACTCTGCCGCACGGGGCGGCGATTGACCGATCGGCGCGCGCCCGCCAGGAATGCGGCCGCTTGCGAGGAGCCGTCGATGCTTATGCCGCAAATCCGGTGCGTTGCCGCCTTGGGCGGTGTGCTGTGGCTGGCCGGCTGCGGGCCGCGCAGCCTGTCGCCGGCCGATCTCGACCGTCAGGCCGACTGCCGCGCGCAGGCCGACCGGCAGTTCGAGAAGCAGAACCGCTATCTGCTGTCGGAACAGGACCAGACCGGCACCCCGTTCTCGTCGCATGGAATCCCCGGCGACACCACCAGCGGGCTCGGCGACCTGTATCGCCGCGACCGCGACGTCGATCGCTGCGTGAACGCCGCGCGCTGAGCGTTCGCGCCCGCATCCTCCATCCCCCAAACCCGAAGGACCAGATCATGGCCAAGATCCTCCGCACCGAGCCCAGCCCGATCCTGTCGAAGGCGGTCGAGTATCACGGGTTCGTCTTCACCCAGGGCATGGTCGCCCGCGACCTGGACGGCGACATCACCGCCCAGACCCGCGACATCCTGGACCAGCTGGACACGCTGCTCGAGCAGCACGGCACCGACAGCACCCGGATCCTGCAGGCGCAGATCTGGCTGCGCGACATCGCCGACCGCCAGGCCTTCAATACGCTGTGGCAGGCCTGGCTGCCGGCCGGCGAGGCCCCGGCGCGCGCCTGCGTGCAGGCGGTGATGGCCGACCCGAAAATGCTGGTCGAAGTGATGCTGATCACAACGAAATGATTCCGGATTGTCGCGACCAGTCTGTGACAAGTTGGCAACTGTTGCAGGCTAGTAGCGGCAGCCATGCAACAAGCCCGTGGCGTTTTCGGTCTCGTTGCGCAATAACCGACTCAGGTCTGCCGATTCTGACACGCACTAGGACCATGGTCCTATTTCCGCGCCGGTCCGCCCGCGTTTTCTGACGAAATGACGCGGTTGTGTTGCAACTTCGCCCCCGCATCTTGTCAGGCTTGCGGCCTGCTTGTTACCAGCCGTTCACGAGACGGTGAGGCTGGAGGCCGGCATGCGGGCGACGACGATACAGACCCTCCTTGGAGCCGCTCTCCTGGTCATGTCCTGCGGCGCCGCCAATGCGCACGGCCGGTCGCACCATCACGGCGCGCAGCACGCGCATCACGGCCGCCACTACGCCATGGGCGGCGGCTCGGTCATCCAGTGCGTCGCCTTCGCCAAGTCGAACTCCGATATCGCGCTGTCCGGCAACGCCGCGAACTGGTGGCAGAACGCCGAGGGCGTCTATGCCCGCGGCGGCGCCCCGGAAGTCGGTAGCGTGCTGAATTTCCGCGCCAACAGCCGGATGCGGCTCGGCCACGTGGCGGTGGTGACCAACGTCATCGACAGCCGCACCATCCAGATCGACCAGTCGCACTGGAACGCGCGCGG
>CAZZZA010000138.1:0-7423 GCA_964658455.1 uncultured Lichenihabitans sp. | reverse complement strand
TCCTCCAGATAGCCGCGATAGCCGTTCTTGACGAAGCTGTGCGGCACCCGGATCGAGGCGCCGCGATCGGCCACGCCGTAGCTGAACTGGTGGATCGACTGGGTCTCGTGCAGCCCGGTCAGGCGCATGTGGTTGTCCGGCCCATAGACGGCGATATGCTCGTCGCGCGCCGCCTCGAAGGCCGCCATCAGCGCCTCGAAATACGCCTTGCCCCCGGTCTCGCGCAGGTAGGTGGTGGAGAAGTTCGCGTGCATGCCCGACCCGTTCCAGTCGGAATCGCCCAGCGGCTTGCAGTGGTATTCGATGTCGACGCCGTATTTCTCGGTCAGGCGCTGCAGCAGGTAGCGCGCCACCCACATCTCGTCGGCCGCCTTCTTCGACCCCTTGCCGAAGATCTGGAACTCCCACTGGCCCTTGGCGACCTCGGCGTTGATGCCCTCATGGTTGATGCCGGCATCGAGGCAGAGATCGAGATGCTCCTCGACGATCCGGCGCGCCATGTCGCCGACGTTCTTGTAGCCGACCCCGGTGTAGTACGGGCCCTGCGGCGCCGGGAAGCCCTGCTCTGGAAAGCCCAGCGGGCGCCCGTTCTGGTAGAAGAAATATTCCTGCTCGAAGCCGAACCAGGCGCCGGGATCGTCGAGAATGGTCGCGCGGCCGTTCGACGGATGCGGCGTCTCGCCATCCGGCATCATCACCTCGCACATCACCAGCACGCCGTTCTTGCGGGTGCTGTCCGGGAACATCGACACCGGCTTGAGCACGCAGTCCGAACTCCTGCCCTCGGCCTGGCGGGTCGAACTGCCGTCGAAGCCCCAGAGCGGCAGCTGCTCGAGGGTCGGGAAATCGGCGAATTCCTTGATCTGCGTCTTGCCCCGCAGGTTGGGCACCGGCGTGTAGCCGTCGAGCCAGAGATACTCGAGCTTGTACTTGGTCATTGATGTCCTCGCCTGGTGGAACGCCGCCGGGACATCTCCCCGGCAGCGGCCTGACGGCGAAACCCTGCAAATCCCGCGCCAGGGCAGTCTCGCCACGCATGTCAGCCGCTCGCCGCCCGGGGTGGTCCGGCCGCGTCGCCGGGCCCACGTCGAATCGGGAAACACAGGATCCGTGCCATGGACGACAACCCGCATCTGATGGCGATCATCGACAGCAAGCTGGCGCAGGCGCGGCTGGCGGCGCGGCATGGCAGCGCCGCCAAGGCCGACGACCTGCTCGAGCAGGCCAAGATCTACGCCGAGGCGCTGCAGACCAGGACGGCGCCGGTCCGGCACTGACGCGGGCCGCGAGCCGCCATCGGCGGCTGGGCCTCCGCCTCACCCGGTCCGGTCCGCCAGGTCGCGCAGCCGGTCGCGATCCTCCGGCGTGTTGACGTTGAAGAACGGGTCCGGGCTGGCGGCGCCGAAATCGACCGTCCGCATCGCCAGCGCGGCGCTGAACCCCCGCACCCCGAACGCGCGACGCGGCGCCGATGCCCCGAGCCGGTCGAGATGCGCGGCCAGGCTCTCCAGGCACGCTACCGGCCAGAGCGCCACCAGCGGATGCAGCCTGCCGTGCGACATCGCCGCCGCCGGCGCCGGCTGCAGCCGGCGCACCAGATCGGCGGGCACCAGCGGCGTGTCGCCCGGCACCGTCAGCAGCGCGTCGGCGCCCAGCGTCGCCGCCCATTCGAGCCCCCGTAGCAGGCCGGCCAGCGGGCCGACGCCGGCGCGGCGATCGGCCAGCACCGGCAGGCCGAATCCGGCGAAGCGCTCCGGGTCGTGGTTGGCGCTGAGCGCCAGCGGCCCGGTCTGCGGCGCCAGACCCGCGATCAGATGCGCCAGCAGCGGCCGGCCGCCCAGATCGAGCAGGGTCTTGTCGATGCCGCCGAGCCGCCGCGCCGCGCCACCGGCCAGGATCAGGCCAGCGATCAGCACGCGGCGCCGGCCGGGTGGCGGTCCCGGGCATCGAAGAGGGGAATGCTGGGGCGAACGACGGGGCTCGAACCCGCGACATCCAAGACCACAACCTGGCGCTCTACCAACTGAGCTACGTCCGCCACACAGCGGAGCGGGATGTAGAAGAGCCGCCCCGGCGCGTCAATCGGCGGTTGCTCCGGCGGCGTGGCGTCGGGTGCTGCCGGCGGCGAAATGCGCGCCCAGCCGGTCCAGCGCCGAACGCAGCACGCGCTCCTGCTTGCAGAACGCGAACCGCACCAGATGATGCGGCGGCGACGGCCCGCCATAGAATGCCGAGGCGGGGATCGCCGCCACGCCGGCCTCGGCGGTGATGTGGTGGCAGAATGCCAGATCGTCGCCTTCGAACCCGAGCGGGGTGATGTCGGCGACCACGAAATAGCTGCCGCTGGACGGCAGCACCCCGAAGCCGATCGCTTCCAGACCGGCCGACAGCAAATCACGCTTGGCCTGAAGATCGTGCGCCAGGCCGTTGTAGTAGCTGTCTTCCTTGTCGAGCGCGTAGGCGACCGCGCGCTGCAGGTTGGGCGGCGTCGCGAACGTCATGTTCTGGTGCGCCTTGGCCACCAGCGTGGCCAGCGCCGGGCTGGCGGTCACGTAGCCCACCTTCCAGCCGGTCAGCGAGAAGCTCTTGCCGGCGCTGCCGATCCGCAGGCAGCGCCCGCGCATCCCGGGCAGCGTCATCAGCGGGATGTGCCGCGCGCCGTCGAAGGTGAGGTGCTCGTACACCTCGTCGCACACCGCATAGGCATCGTGACGCTCCAGCAGCTGCGCGATGCAGCCGAGCTCCTCGCGGTCGAACACCCGGCCGGCCGGGTTCATCGGGCTGTTCAGCAGCAGCAGCTTGGTCCTGGGACCGAACGCGGCCGCCAGCGCCGCGCGATCCAGCCGCCATTCCGGCGGCTGCAGCCGCACCATGCGCGCCACCCCACCCAGCAGCCGGACGATCGGCAGGTAGCAATCATAGAGCGGCTCGATCAGCACCACCTCGTCGCCGGGCTCGATCAGCGCGGTCAGGCAGGCGGCCAGCGCCTCGGTGGCGCCGGACGTGACCACCACCTCGGTGTCCGGATCGATGTCGAGCCCGTAGAAGCGGCAATTGGCGCGCGCCACCGCCTGGCGCAGTTCGGGCAGCCCGGTCAGCGGCGCATACTGGTTGCGCCCGTCCAGCAGCGCCTCGGCGGCCGCCTTGACGATGTCGGCCGGGCCCTCCGTATCGGGGAAGCCCTGGCCGAGATTGATCGCGCCATGCCGCAGCGCGAGCGCCGACATCAGGGTGAAGATCGTGGTCGGGGCCTCGTCGATCAGGCGGTTCGGGGTCTTCATCGGCAAGTGGCCCTCGGAGGTTCGTTGCATCGGATGGCGTCGCGCGCCGGAATTGCGACGGCGCGGTTGCCGTGCCAGGGTCTGCGCCGTCAGGACAAGGATATAGCGGGTCGCCGATGAAGAAGATCGAGGCCGTGATCAAGCCCTTCAAGCTCGACGAGGTGAAGGAGGCCCTGCACGAGATCGGCCTGCAGGGCATCACCGTCACCGAGGCCAAGGGATTCGGCCGCCAGAAAGGCCATACCGAGCTGTATCGCGGCGCCGAATACGTGGTGGATTTCCTGCCCAAGGTGAAGATCGAGGTGGTGTGCGACGACGGCATCGTCGAGCGCGCCGTCGAGGCGATCGTCGAGGCGGCCAGGACCGGCCGCATCGGCGACGGCAAGATCTTCGTCTCCAGCCTCGAGGAGGTGGTGCGCATCCGCACCGGCGAACGCGGCCAGGATGCGATATGAATCGACCGCCCGAACGCGCCGAACCGCGTCGCTGAACACCCACTCTGCAACCCACAGCCCGCCCGACCGCGTCGGGCCAGGAACAGGTAGTCCCGGATGGCCAAGAAAGTCGCTCCCCCCGCCCCCGCTCCGCTTCCCGCCGCCCCGCACCCCGCCTCGGCCAGCGTCGCCAAGGTGATGGAGTCGCTGCAGGAGCACTCGGTCGAGTATGTCGACCTGCGCTTCACCGATCCGCGCGGCAAATGGCATCACACGACGCAGCACGTCTCGACCATCGACGATGACGTGTTCCGCGACGGGATCATGTTCGACGGCTCCTCGATCGCCGGCTGGAAGGCGATCAACGAGAGCGACATGATCCTGATGCCGGACCCCGACAGCGCGGTGATGGACCCGTTCTCGGCCAAGCCGCAGATGATCCTGTTCTGCGACATCGTCGAGCCTTCCACCGGACAGTTCTACAACCGCGACCCGCGCGCCACCGCCAAGCTGGCCGAGGCCTACCTCAAATCGACCGGGATCGGCGACACCGCGTTCTTCGGCCCGGAAGCGGAGTTCTTCATCTTCGACAGCGTCAAGTTCGGCACCGGCCCGAACTTCGCCTCCTACCAGCTCGATTCGATCGAGGGGCCCGGCGCGTCGCTGAAGGACTACCCTGAGGGCAACATGGGCCACCGCCCGGTGGTCAAGGGCGGCTATTTCCCGGTCGCCCCGGTCGACAGCGAGGCCGACCTGCGCGCCGAGATGCTCTCGACCATGGGCGAGATGGGCCTGCCGATCGAGAAGCACCATCACGAGGTGGCGCAGTCGCAGCACGAACTCGGCACCAAGTTCGCCACCCTGGTGAAGGCGGCGGACTTCATGCAGATCTACAAATACTGCGTGCATAACGTCGCCCACAGCTACGGCAAGACCGCGACCTTCATGCCCAAGCCGATCTACGGCGACAACGGGTCCGGCATGCACGTGCACCAGTCGATCTGGAAGGACGGCAAGCCGACCATGGCCGGCAACGGCTATGCCGACCTGTCCGACGTGGCGCTCTACTATATCGGCGGCATCATCAAGCACGCCAAGGCGCTGAACGCCTTCACCAACCCGTCGACAAACTCCTACAAGCGCCTGATCCCGGGCTTCGAGGCGCCGGTGCTGCTGGCCTATTCGGCCCGCAACCGGTCGGCCTCGTGCCGCATCCCCTACGCGACCAGCCCGAAGGCCAAGCGCATCGAGGTCCGCTTCCCCGACCCGACCGCCAACCCGTATCTCGCCTTCTCGGCGATGCTGATGGCCGGGCTGGATGGCATCCGCAACAAGATCCATCCCGGCGAGGCGATGGACAAGGATCTGTACGACCTGCCGCGCGAGGAGCTGAAGGAGATCCCGACCGTGTGCGGCTCGCTGCGCGAGGCGCTGCAGGCGGTCGAGGCCGACCACGAGTTCCTGCTGGCCGGCAACGTGTTCACCAAGGACCAGATCGAGGCCTATTGCGAGATCAAGTGGCAGGAGGTGTACAAGTTCGAGCACACGCCGCACCCGGCAGAGTTCGAGATGTACTACTCGGTCTGAGCCGGTCGCGGTCCGAGGGGCCCCGCCAGCCGGGCGGGCCCCTCGTTCAGCTCTCGCCGGACAGCTCCTTGCGGCTCCGGTCCAGCTCCTCGCTGTAGCGCCGCAGCGCGTGCTGCTCGGTCAGCTCGCCGATCACCAGCCGCTGCCGGCTGTCGTCGACCACCACCAGCGCGTCGGCCTCCCCGGTCTCGAACAGGCTGACCGCCTCGCGCACCGTCATCTGCGGCTGCAGCACGATGTCGGTATGGTGCAGCAGCTGCGACAGCCGCTCGACCTCGCGCTCGCTGCCGTGCAGTTCCGGCACCATCACCAGCCCGACATAGCCGCCGCTCTGGTCCACCACGATGATCCGGTGCGCGGAGCCGAGCGGGAAATCGCGCCGCACCGCCGAGAGCGCGGTGTCGATTCGCACCGTGCGCACCTCGCGGCGCATCATCTTGCCCACCGTCAGGTTGCGCATCCAGCCGACATCGACCGCGCTGCGTATGCTCTCGCCGCGCAGATGGAAGCGCCAGGTGGCGAACGAGTAGCCGAAGATGCGCCGCACCGTCAGCGACGACACCACCGACGCCGCCAGCACCGCGCTGGTCAGCGGCAGGCTGCCGGTCGATTCGAGCGCCAGGAATACCATGGTCAGCGGACCGCCGACGATCGCCACCGCCACCGCGCTCATGCAGATCAGCGCGCACACCACCGGCGGCAGCGCATTGAGCGAGACCAGCGCCAGCAGGTCGCCGCACAGGGTTCCGGTCAAGACGCCGAGGAACAGCGAGGCGAAGAACAGGCCGCCACGGAACCCGGAGCCGATCGACACCGCGGAGGCCAGCGCCTTGAGCACCAGCATCATCGCCACCTGCTGCAGCCCGAACTGCGCGTCGAGCCCGAGCCGCATCGCCATGTGGCCGGACGACATCACCGACGGCGTGATCAGCGCCATCAGGCCGACGATCAGGCCGCCGATGCCGGGCCGCATCCAGACCGGCAGCCGCGAGCGGCGGAACAGGCTCTCGGCCATGGTGACCGCGCGCATGATGGCGATGCCGACCAGCGCCGAGACCACGCCCAGCCCCAGGATCGGCACGTAGTCCAGGCCGCCGATCCCGGGCGGCAGATCGATCGAGAGCGACGGCGCGGCGTTGCCCAGCACGTGGGTGACCAGGATCGCGCAGATCGAGGCCAGGGTGACCGGCGCCAAATTGACCAGCGCATAGGTGCCGATCACCAGCTCGAAGGCGTAGAAGGCGCCGGCGATCGGCGCATCGAAGGCGCCGCCGATCGCGCCGGCAGCGCCGCAGCCGACCAGCACCCGCATGTCCTGGCGGCGCACCCTGAAGGCGCGGCCGAGCTTGGAGCCGATCGCCGAGCCGATCTGGGTGTAGCCGGCCTCGAGCCCGATCGACGCGCCGACGCCGTTCGAGATCACGGTCTGCAGCATCACCACCACGCTGTCGCGGAACGACATGCGGCCGCCATACAGCGCGTTGGCCTCGATCGGATCGACCGGCCGGCCGGGACGGACCCGCATCGCCAGCAGCCCGAACAGCCCCAGCACCAGGCCGCCGATCGACGGCACCAGCACCGCCCGCCACGGATTCAGCCGCAGCACGCCGGACATGTGGCCGTCATTGTCGAGCGCGAACAGCAGCCGGTGCATCAGCAGCGTGGTCTGGTTGATCCCGACCACCGTCAGGCCGGCGGCAACGCCGATCAGCGAGGCCAGCACCGCGAGCCAGACCTCGTCGCCGCGCACCAGGGCGCGCAGCGTGACCGGCGCATGCAGCACCCAGCCGCCGATGCTGACGCCGCGCGACCTGGCGCTCTCCTGCCATTGCCGGAAGATCGGGCGCGGCTTGACCGGCGGGTCCTCGGCGCCGATGGCGGCCTTGGGACGCTCCAGGCTTACGACGCTCTCCGTATCCGGATCGGACACCAGGCACCCCCGCTGGCGCTGCCTCTCAGCAGGCCGCGCCGTGCCCCCTTCTCACCCGTGCAACCTTTGAGCGCAACGCTTGTATGCGGCGCGATGCTCCAGGCGGGCTGGCTGGCGGGTTCAGGCCAGCTGCATCGGCGGCCCCTCGGGCGACGGCGGCACCGGGATCGGCCCCGGCGGCTCCTGGACCG
>CAZZZA010000137.1:0-7473 GCA_964658455.1 uncultured Lichenihabitans sp. | reverse complement strand
GTCGAGGCCGTAATCGATGCGGTTGACCAGGATCTGCTGCTGGCCCATCGGCTGCATGTCGCCGCCCATCACCCCGAAGCTCATCCACGGCCGGCCGGCCCTGGTGGCGAAGCCGGGGATGATGGTCTGGAACGGCCGCTTGCCCGGCGCATAGAGGTTGGGATGCCCGTCCCGCAGCGAGAACAGCTGCCCGCGATCCTGGAACATGAAGCCGAGCCCGTCGGCGACCAGCCCGGAACCCATGCCGCGGAAGTTCGACTGGATCATCGACACCATCATCCCGCTCTGGTCGGCGACGGTGAAATAGGTGGTGTCGCCATGGCTGGGCGCGTTGCCCGGACGGATGTCGGCATTGATGCGGTCGGGCCGGATCAGCTTGACGCGTTCGGCGGCGTAGTCCTTGGAGATCAGCCAGGCGACGGGAACTTTGGCGAAATGCGGATCGGCGTAGTAGCGGGCGCGATCCTCGTAGGCGAGGCGCTTGGCCTCGATCTGCACCTGCAACGATGCCGCGGATTGGAACCCCATGCCGCGCAGGTCGAAATGCTCCAGCATGTTCATCATCTGCAGCGTCGCCAGCCCCTGGGTGTTGGCGGCCATGCCATGCACCGTGACGCCGCGGTAGTCGGTGGTGAGCGGCGTCGACCATTCCGAATGATGGCGGCGCAGATCGTCGCGTGTCATCCAGCCGCCGATCCGCTTGAAATAGCCGGCGATGGTGTCGGCGATCTCGCCGTCATAGAAAACGTTGCGGCCGCCCTCGGCGATCAGGCTGTAGGTGTGGGCCAGGTCCGGATTGCGGAACACGCTGCCCTCGCGCGGCGCATGGCCGCCGGGCGCGTAGGTGGCCATCGCGTTGGCGCTCTCCTCGACGCCGGAACCGGGTTTGGTGAAGGCGCGCAGGTTGCGCTCGATATAGTTGCCGATGATCTGCGGCACCGGCACCCCGCCGCGCGCCAGCCCGATCGCCGGCTGGAACAGGTCGCGCCACGGCAGGCGGCCGTAGCGCTGGTGCAGCGACCACCAGGCATCGAGCGCGCCCGGCACCGAAACCGACACCGCGCCGCGCGGCGGCAGCGCGCCGCCCACTGCCCTCGCGCGCACCGTCGCCAGGCTCAGCCCGCGCGGGCTGGCCCCGGAGCCGGCCAGCCCGGCCACCGCCGCCTTGGCCGGATCCCACAGCATCGCGTAGCAGTCGCCGCCCAGCCCGGCGCTGGTCGGCTCCAGGAAGCCCAGCGCGGCATTGGCCGCCACCGCCGCATCCACCGCCGATCCGCCCTGCCGCAGGATCGCGATCGCGATCTGCGTCGCCACCGGATGCGCGGTGCCGGCGGCGCCGCTGCAGCCCATCGCCGCCGAGCGGCTGGCGAAGCTGGCGCCGAACGGCCGGTCGCCGGCATGCACGTCCGGCCGGAGGAAGCGGTCGGCGCCCTCCGGCTCGAAGCCGGGCAGCGCGGCCGCGGCGGCGGGCGGCGCGTCGGCCAGGGCCGGCGTGGCGCCCGGCCTGAGCAGGGCGGCGGCGGGGAGGGCGGCGAAGAAGGTGCGGCGTTGCATGGACGGCTCCTGCGCGGCGATCAGCGACTATTCCCAAACCGGCAGCCGATGACCAGGGCGGGCGGGCCGATCGGAGCTGACTGCAAAGCTTCATCCGATCGGCCGGTTCCTGCGTCCGGCGTTCTGCTTTATCCTCGCCCGCCTGACACAACCGGAGATCAAGCGTGAGCGATGCGAAGGCCGGCACGGCGGCGAGCCCCGTCCGCAGGCGGCGGGCCCGCCCCGCCGCCAAGGCGCTGGGCAGCACCCAGCGCAGCCGCGCGACCCGCGCCGCGCGGACGCAGGAGCCGGCGCCGGAGTCGATAGACGCCGCCTCGCCGGACCGCTTCATCAACCGCGAGCTGTCCTGGCTCGACTTCAACCAGCGCGTGGTCGAGGAGGCCGACAACAAGCGCAATCCGCTGCTGGAGCGGGTGCGCTTTCTGTCGATCAGCGCCGGCAACCTGGACGAGTTCTATTCGGTGCGCGTGGCGGGGCTGGTCGGCCAGGTGCGCGAGGCGCTGACCCAGCGCTCGCCGGACGGCCGCACGCCGGCGCAGCAGCTCGCCGCCGTGGGCGAGCGCGCCCGCAGCCTGCTGGCCGACCAGCAGCGCATCTGGAAGGAGCTGTGCGCCAGCCTGGCCGAGTCCGGCATCGACGTGCTCGGTGTCGACAGCCTCGATGACGAGGACCGCGCCTGGCTCGAGACCTGTTTCATGGAGCGGATCTTTCCGATCCTGACCCCACTGGCGATCGACCCGGCGCATCCGTTCCCGTTCATCCCCAACATGGGCCTGGGGCTGGTGTTCAGGCTGCTGCGCGACGACGACCAGCGCCACGTCATGACCGGCCTGATCATGCTGCCGGGCCAGGTCGATCGCTTCGTGCGCCTGCCGTCGCGCGGCGATGGCAGCCTGGCCTCGCCGCATCAGACACGCTTCGTGATCCTCGAAGAGCTGATCGGCATGTTCCTGAACCGGCTGTTCCCCGGCTTCCATGTCGGCGGCCAGGGCGTGTTCCGGGTGATCCGCGATACCGACGTCGAGTTCGAGGAGGAGGCCGAGGATCTGGTGCGCTCCTACGAGACCGCGCTCAAGCGCCGCCGTCGTGGCGTGGTGATCCATCTCGACATCGACTCCACCATGCCGCCGGAACTCGCCGCCCTGGTCGCGGACGAGTTCGACGTGAAGGAGTCCGAGATCCAGCAGCATGACGGGCTGGTCGGCGTGGTCGACGTCAAACTGCTGGTGGTCGACGACCGCACCGACCTGCTGTTCGCGCCGTACGTGCCGCGGTTCCCGGAGCGGATCCGCGATTTCGGCGGCGACTGCTTCGCGGCGATCCGCGCCAAGGACATCGTCGTGCACCATCCGTTCGAGAGCTTCGACGTGGTGGTGCAGTTCCTGCGCCAGGCGGCCCTCGACCCGGCGGTGGTGGCGATCAAGCAGACGCTCTATCGCACCTCGCGCGACAGCCCGATCGTCAAGGCGCTGATCGAGGCGGCGGAGAGCGGCAAGTCGGTCACCGCGATGGTGGAGCTGCGCGCGCGCTTCGACGAGGAGGCCAATATCCGCCTGGCGCGCACGCTGGAGGCGGCAGGCGTGCAGGTCGTGTTCGGGTTCGCCGAACTCAAGACCCATTCCAAGCTCAGCCTGGTGGTGCGGCGCGAGGGCGGCAGCGTGCGCAGCTACGCGCATTTCGGCACCGGCAACTACCATCCGATCACCGCGCGCATCTACACCGATCTCAGCTTCTTCACCGCCGATCCGGCGCTGACGCGCGATTCGGCGAAGCTGTTCAACTACATGACCGGTTACGCCAAGCCGGATTCGATGGATGCGATCGCGTTCAGCCCGCTGACCATCCGCAGCACCCTGGTGGCGCTGATCGACAAGGAGATCGCACTGGCCCGCGCCGGCAAGCCAGCGCAGATCTGGCTGAAGATGAACTCGCTGGTCGATCACGACCTGATCGACCATCTCTACGCCGCGTCCGGCGCCGGGGTGCGGATCCTGATCGTGGTGCGCGGCATCTGCTGCCTGCGCCCCGGCGTGCCCGGCCTGTCGGAGACGATCCAGGTCAAGTCGATCGTCGGACGGTTCCTGGAGCACAGCCGCATCTTCGTGTTCGGCAATGGCGGCCGCATCCCGTCGCGCGACGCGCTGGTCTATATCAGCAGCGCCGACTGGATGGCGCGCAACATGGACTGGCGTGTGGAGAGCATGGTGCCGATCCGCAACCCGACGGTCCACGCCCAGGTGCTCGACCAGATCATGGTCATGGAGCTGAAGGACAATCTGCAATCCTGGACGCTCGGCGCCGACGGCGCCTGGACCCGGCTCGATCCCGGTCCGAAGCCGTTCTCGGCGCACGAGTATTTCATGACCAACCCGTCCCTGTCCGGTCGCGGCACCGCCGGCCAGAAGGTGGCGCTGCCGGTGATGCGGCCGCTGCCGCGCCGTCCCGACCGGATCCTCGAGGATTGACCCAAGCTTCGCTCCACCAGCCCGCCGGCGACGCGGAGGCGCGGGCGCCACGCGCCGCGGTGATCGACCTCGGCTCGAATTCGGTGCGGCTGGTGGTGTTCGAGGGCGTGTCGCGCAACCCGGTCACCATCTTCAACGAGAAATCCGTGGTCCGGCTCGGGCGCGGGCTGGAGCATACCGGCCGACTCAACGCTGACGGCATGAAGCAGGCGCTGTCGGTGCTGCAGCGGTTCCATGCCGTCGCCTGCAGCCTGCAGGCCGACCCGTTCGAGGTGCTGGCCACCGCCGCGGTACGCGACGCCGCCAACGGCCCGGACTTCGTGGCCGAGCTCCGCGCGCTGATGCCAGACGTGCCGATCCGCATCCTGTCCGGCGAGGAGGAGGCGGACTACGCCGCCACCGGCGTGCAATGCGGCCTGCCGCATGCCGACGGCATCGTCGCCGATATCGGCGGCGGCTCGCTGGAGCTGGTGCGGCTCGAGGACGGCACCAAGCGCGAGGCGCAGACCCTGCGTCTGGGCGTGATCCGGCTCGCCGACCGCGCCGTTGGCGATCTCGAGCGCGCGCGCCAGATCGTCGAGCAGGATCTGCTGACCGTCGACTGGCTCAGGAACGGTTGCGAGACGCTGTATCTGGTCGGCGGCGCGTTCCGGGCGCTGGCGCGGCTGCAGATCGCGCGCACCTTCTACCCGCTCAACATCGTCCACCAGTTCGAGATGCGGGCCGACGAGGCGCGCGAGATGACCGGTTGGATCGTCGGCTCGAGCAAGCGCACGCTGGAGCGGCTGCCGGGCGCGCCGCGCAAGCGGCTGGACGATCTGCCGTTCGCCGCCATCGTGCTGCGCCGCCTGCTGCGCCGGATCGCGCCGCAGCGGGTGGTGTTCTGCGTCGATGGCGTGCGCGAGGGCTGGTACATGCGCCACGTCGCCGCCGGCGCGCTGGCCGAGGACCCGCTGGAGGCCGCCTCGGTGGCGATGTGCAGCCGCCTCGGCCGCAACCAGGATCTGCCGCCGGCGCTGATCGCCTGGACCGACACGCTGTTCGCCGCCGCTGCCGGCCGCGGCGGTGTTCCGGGCGGTATTCTGGGCGGCGAGGATGCCGGCAAGAAACGGCTGCGTGTCAGCGCCTGCTGGATGTCCGACAGCGGCGCCTTCGATCACCCGGAATACCGCTCCGAGCAGAGCTTCCTGCGCGTGCTGCGCGAACCGGGGGTCGCGTTCGACCATCCGACCCGCGCCTTCCTGGCCCTGACCCTGGCGATGCGTTACGAGGCCGAACTCGACCTGCCGTTCCTGCAACCGGCCCGGCGCCTGCTCGACATCGCCGGCTTCCGCCGTGCCGAGATCCTCGGCCTGGCGCTGCGGCTCGCCTACGCGCTGAGTGCCGGGGTGCCGGAACTGCTGCAGGGCACCAGCCTGGTGGCGGACGATACCCGCCTGACCCTGACGCTGGCGCAGCATCGCGGCATGTTCAACGGCGAGAGCGTCGGCCGCCGCCTCGAACGGCTGGCGCAATCGGTCGGGCTGCAGCCGGACATCGTCACCGCGTGAGGCGAACGGTACCGCTGCTGCTGGCGGTCATGCTGGCGGCGGCTGGCAGCGGCCGGGCGAGGGCAGCGGACCCTGATGCGCTCTGGAAGATCGTCGGCGGGGAGTGCGTCCCGGGCGCCCGGCTGCGCCATGATCCGGCGCCGTGCGTCGCCGTCGACCTGGCCGGCGGCACCGCGATCCTGAAGGACCGCAACGGCGCCACGCAGTTCCTGCTGATCCCGACCACGAGAATCACCGGCATCGAATCGCCGTCGATCCTCGCCGACGCGGCGCCGAACTATTTCGCCCGCGCCTGGGACGCGACCGCGCTGGTCGGGCAGCGCGCCGGCCATGCGCTGCCGCGCCGCGATTTCGCCCTCGCGATCAATGCCGAACCCAGCCGTAGCCAGAACCAGCTGCACATCCATGTCGACTGCATCCGCCAGGACATCCGCGCCGTCCTCGACCAGCTCGATTCCGGCATCGGCCCGCACTGGCAGACCCTGCCGCGCCGGCTGGCGCTGCACCGCTACCGCGCGCTGCGCATCGACGGCGACCGGCTGGGTGCGACCAACCCGTTCCGGCTGCTGGCGGCGTCGCTGCGCGATCCCGCCGCCGAGATGGGGCAACACACCCTGGTCCTGGTCGGCGACACCGATCACGGCCGCCCCGGCTTCATCCTGCTGGACGGCGAGTCCGGCCCGCTGACGCTCAGCCTGACCGGCGCCATCACCCGGCTGAAGCTCGGACCAGGCGCAGGCGAGGAACTCGAGGACCATTCCTGCCGGATCGCGGACGGCGCCGCCACCCGGTAGCGCGCTACCGGGCCCACGGGCTCCTCAGCCGGGACGGTCGTTGGCGAACAGCGCCGTCAGCTCCTCGCTCATCTGCTGGCTGGTCTGGATCAGCTTCTTCTCGTCGTCCTTGAACGACCAGCTCGCGCGCAGCGCCCGCTCGTCGCTCTGCCGGAACGCGTCGAGGATCTGCCGCGCCTGCGGCTCGGCGATGCCGAGTTCGCCCAGCACGATCGCGGTCATGTTCAGCGCGGAATGGAACGTCTCGCGCACGATCAGCGCCACGTCGCGCTCCATCAGCAGATGCGCGTGACGCCGGTTGCGGGCGCGCGCCAGGATCCTCAGCGCCGGGAAGTTGCGCCGCGCCACATCCACCACGCGCAGCACGTCGTCCGGATCGGCCAGCGCCACCACCAGCAGCTTCGCCGTCTCTGCGCCCGCCGCACGCAGCAGTTCGGGACGTCCCGGGTCGCCGTAATGCACCGTGCTGCCGAAGCGCCGGATCACCTCGATCTGGGTCGGGTCCTGCTCCAGCGCGGTATAGGCGATCCCCTGGGTGCGCAGCACGCGGCCGACGATCTGGCCCATGCGGCCGAAGCCGCAGATGATCACCGGCGCGCTCTGCGCCGTCACCGTGTCGTAGGCCGGGCGCCGCTCCTGCCGTTTCACCTCAATCCACGGGATCAGCAGGCGCTCGCTGGCGGCGAACAGCACCGGCGTTGCCGCCATCGACAGCGCCACCACCAGGGTCGCCTCCGCCGCCACCTGATCCGGCAGGGTGCCGGCCGCCACCGCGGCGGCGAACAGCACGAAGCTGAACTCGCTGCCCTGCGGCAGCGCCAGCGCGAAGCGCAGTGCCTCGACCGCGCCCTGGCGGCCGATGCGGCCGAGCGCGTAGCAGAGCGCGATCTTGATGCCGAGCAGGCAGGCGACGTCGCGCAGGATCGCGAGCGGCTCGGCGGTCAGCAGCCGCAGCTGCGCGCTCATGCCGACCGACATGAAGAAGAAGCCCAGCAGCAGCCCCTCGAACGGCGCGATATCGGCTTCCAGCTCGTGCCGGTAGGCGGAGTTCGACAGCAGCACCCCGGCCAGGAACGCGCCGAGCGACATCGACAGCCCCACCGCCTGCGC
>CAZZZA010000136.1:0-7495 GCA_964658455.1 uncultured Lichenihabitans sp. | reverse complement strand
GACCGACGCCCGGACAGGGCTCCCGGGCGCGCCGGCTTGCCGGGTCTCGGGCTGCTGCTGGCCGCTCTCCTGGCCGTGCCGGCCCTGGCGCAGACCGCGCCGAACCCGGCCGCCGCGCCGGCCGCGGTTCCCGGCTCGAACGAGAGCCTGACCGTGCTGGGACATGCCCACCGGTTCCAGCCGGCGCCGGTGCCGGGGCCGGAGATGGGGCCGCCGCCGGACAAGCCCGGCCCGCATCTCGGCCGCTACAAGATCTCCGGCGACCAGACCAAGAAGGACGGTTACGATTCGCAGACCGGCGCCTACATCGCCCCGTTCGGCAGCGCCTATACCAGCGCCGGGCCGGTCGCGGACGGGCTGGCGTCGCGCTTCCAGCACTGAGCGCCCGCCGCCGGCCTGCTTGCGCGGCGTGGCTCGTGCGCGCATCGGGCAGTCGCCGCGCTGGCGGGATTCTGGTATCGAAGGGCTGGCGCGGATGCTGCTGAAACCGGTCCGGTTCGGCGCACGTTTGCCCATCCGCTGCATCAACCACCGAGGGACACGACCATTTTCAAGGGAAACAAGTTCGACGAGCGTCAATCCGCCTCCGCGGAAGCCAAACGCGCGCTGCTCGCCAAGTTCCAGTCCCGTCCGCCTGCTGACGACCCGGAAGTGCTGGCGCGTGCCGCCGAGCGCAAGCTGATCGCCGAGGCGCGTGAAGCCCGGCTGGCCGAGCGCCGCCTCGAGCGCGAGGCCGAGATGGCCCGCCAGGCCGCGGAGCGCGAGGCAGCACTTGCCGCGGAGGCGCTGCGCCGCAAGGAGGAAGAGGCCGCCGCCGCGTGGGCCGCCGGCGCGGAACCCCCGATGCGGAGGCGGCCGCGCGCGCCGAGGCGCTGCTGAAGCTGCAGCAGAAGGCGGCGCGCGACGCCCGCTACGCCGCCCGCAAGGCGCGTCGCTGAACCAGACCGCCGGCCGGGTTCGCACGGCCGTCGTCACCGGCGCCACCAGCGGTCTCGGCCGCTGGATCGCGCACGGGCTGGCCGCCGACGGGATGCGGGTCATCCTGGTCGGGCGCGACGAATCCCGTCTGGCACAGACCGCCGCCTGGATCGCCGCCCAGGGCGCTCCGGTCCCGCCACAGACGATCCGCGCCGATCTGTCGCTGCTCGTCGAGACCAGGCAGGCAGCCGAGCGGATCGCCTCGATGACCGCGTCGCTCGAGCTGCTGGTGACCAATGCCGGTACCTTGTCGCCGCATCGTGTCGAGACCGTGGAGGGTCACGAACTGACCCTGGCGGTGAACCATCTCTCCCCTTTCGTGCTGACCCGGGCGCTGCTGCCGCTGCTGCGCGCGTCCGGCGCCGGCCGGGTGGTCGCCACCGGCTCCTCCACCTCCGACCACGCCGGTATCGATCCGGACGATCTGGAAATGGCCCGGCGCTGGCGCATGACCCGCGCCTATGCCCGCTCCAAGCTGGCGCTGCTGATGACCGCGACCGAGATCGCGCGGCAGGAGCAGGGACGCGGCGTCAGCGTCAATGTCGTCCATCCTGGTCTGGTGGCGACCGACCTGGTGCGCAGCGGCGGCATCGACCAGTTTGTGTGGTCGAGGGTCCTGTCGCGCATCGCGCTCGACGCACGGGCCGGCGCCGACTGCACGCTGTTCGCGGCGCTCTCGCCCGACCTCGCCGAGACTACCGGCTGCTATCTGAAGCGGCGGCGACCGGCGCGGCCGAACCGGCGGGTGCTCGATCCGGCGCTGCGGGCGCGGGTGCTGGCGGCAACCGAGCGGCTGGTCGGCGACTGAGCCCGGCCCTGCCGGTCAGGCGCCGCCAGGTCGCGATCAGCAGCAGCTGCACGCTCCAGCCGCGCGCCCGGCCCATGAACGGGCCGTCGATCGCGGCGCGGGCATCGTTGCTGTCGAACAGGCTGGGCGCCAGCGCGGCGCGGGCGTCGCCGTCGCGCGGCAGTTCCGAGGCGAAGTCGCTCTTGCCGACCAGGAAGCCGGCCAGCCCGAGCGAGAGCCGGGCGATCAGCGAATAGGCCAGCACGACCCCGGTCAGGCGGCGTTCGCCGCCGCCCGACGCGCACAGCACCACGCCACGCGCCGCCACCTCGGTGCGATAGACCGGCGGCACCGGCCGCGCGGCGAACCCCATGTGCGAGACCGCATGGTCGAAGAACGGGGTGTTGATCGCCGGCGGGAACAGGGTCGAGACCCGGACCCGGCTGCCGGTGAGCTTCAGCTCCAGCGTCAGCGACTGGCCGAACGCCCTGACCGCCGCCTTGGCGCCGGAATAGGAACTCATCAACGGCACGCCATGGAACACCACCGCGGAACAGACATTGACGATCACGCCCCGGTCGCGCGGCGTCATGTGCGACAGCGCAACCCGGCAGCCATTGACGGTGCCGAGATAGGTGACGTCGGTGACCTGGCGGAACTCCGCCTCCGGGACCGCGGCGAAATGGCCATACACGCCGTTGCCGGCCGCGTTGACCCACACGTCGATCGGACCGAGTGCCGCCGCGAGCGCCGCCGCCGCCGCCGCCAGCCCGGCGCTGTCGGTGACGTCGGCGGCATGCACCGCGAGCACCGCGCCCGGCACCCGGCCGGCGATCAGCGCGGCGGCCGCGTCCAGACCGGCTTGGTTGCGCGAGATCAGCCCGACCCGCCAGCCGAGGGAGGCGAACCGCAGCGCGCTGCCCAGCCCGATGCCCGACGAGGCGCCGGTCAGCACCACGACAGGGGTGGTCGCCGGCAGGGCGCCGGTCCGGAAGCGTCGATTCGTCTGCATTGGCGCATTAGCGCCGGCACCGGCCGGGCTGTAAATCGCCGCGCAAGGCAGCCTCGCTTTCGCAGCGCTTGGAGTGATAGCGTTCCGGCTTGCATGTGGTGCAGCCCGACGATCTCGATGAAGGACCACGCGCAGTGAGCGAGCCCGCCCCGACCGGACCAGCGCCGGTCCCTCTGACGCACCTGCAGCGGCTCGAGGCGGAGAGCATCCATATCCTCCAGGAGGTGGTGGCCGAGGTCGAGCGGCCGGTCATGCTGTACTCGGTCGGCAAGGACAGCGCGGTGATGCTGCACCTGGCCCGCAAGGCGTTCCATCCGGCGCCGCCGCCGTTCCCGCTGCTGCATGTCGACACGACGTGGAAGTTCCGCGCCATGTACGCGATGCGCGACCGCATGGCGGCCGAGAGCGGCATGGAGCTGCTGGTGCACCACAATCCCGACGCGATGGCCCGCGGCATCAACCCGTTCGACCATGGCGCGCTGCATACCGACCTGTGGAAGACCGAGGGCCTGAAGCAGGCGCTGGACCGGTACGGTTTCGATGCCGCGTTCGGCGGCGCGCGTCGCGACGAGGAGAAGAGCCGCGCCAAGGAGCGGATCATCTCGTTCCGCAGCACCCGGCACCGCTGGGATCCGAAGACGCAGCGGCCGGAACTCTGGCGGCTCTACAACGCGCGCAAATCCAAGGGCGAGAGCCTGCGCGTGTTCCCGATCTCGAACTGGACCGAACTCGACATCTGGCAATACATCCAGCTCGAGGCGATCCCGATCGTGCCGCTGTATTTCGCGGCGCCGCGGCCGACCGTCGAGCGCGACGGCTTGCTGCTGATGGTCGATGACGAACGCTTCCGGCTCGCACCCGGCGAGGTGCCTCTGCAGCGCAGCATCCGTTTCCGCACGCTCGGCGACTATCCGCTGACCGGGGCGGTGGAGAGCCGGGCCGCGACGCTGTCGGAGGTGATCCAGGAGACGCTGCTGACCACCACCAGCGAGCGCCAGGGCAGGGCGATCGACAAGGATCCCGGCGCGTCGATGGAGAAAAAGAAGCAGGAGGGCTATTTCTGATGTCCTACGAGGTCGACGCGCTGATCGCCGAGGACATCGACGCCTATCTCGACCGGCACCGCCACAAATCGCTGCTGCGCTTCATCACCTGCGGCTCGGTCGATGACGGCAAGTCCACCCTGATCGGACGCCTGCTCTACGACAGCCGGATGATCTTCGACGACCAGCTGGCCAGCCTGGAGGCCGACAGCCGCCGGGCCGGCACCCAGGCCGGGAGCATCGATTTCGCCCTGCTGGTGGACGGTCTCGCCGCCGAACGCGAGCAGGGCATCACCATCGATGTCGCCTATCGCTTCTTCACCACCGAGACGCGCAAATTCATCGTCGCCGACACGCCGGGCCACGAGCAATACACCCGCAACATGGTCACCGGCGCCTCCACGGCGGATCTCGCGGTGATCCTGGTCGATGCGCGCAAGGGCATCCTGACCCAGACCCGGCGCCACAGCTACCTCGCGCACCTGCTGGGCATCCGCAACCTGGTGCTGGCGGTGAACAAGATGGACCTGGTCGGCTACGACCAGGCGCGTTACGAGGCGATCTTGGCCGACTATCGCGACTTCGCCGCCTCGATCGGCATCGCCGGCTTCGTGCCGATCCCGCTCTCTGGCCTTGCCGGCGACAACATCGCCACCCGCTCGGCGGCGATGCCCTGGTATGACGGACCCTGCCTGATCGAGCATCTCGATACGGTGCCGCTCGACATCGCCACCGACCAGGCGTTGCCGTTCCGCATGCCGGTGCAGCTCGTCAAGCGTCCGCATCCGGAGTTCCGCGGCTTTGCCGGGCTGATCGTGTCCGGAACCGTCAGGCCGGGCGACCCGGTGCGGGTGCTGCCCTCCGGGCGGACCAGCAGCGTCGCCCGCATCGTCACCTTCGATGGCGATCTCGACCGCGCCGTCGCCGGGCAGTCGGTCACGCTCACGCTCGCCGACGAGATCGACTGCTCGCGCGGCGACGTCATCGCCGCGGCGTCGTCGCCGCCGGAGGTCGCGGACCAGTTCGAGGCCACGCTGATCTGGATGGCCGATGAGCCGATGCTGCCCGGACGGCCGACGCTGCTCAAGCTCGCGACCCAGACCGTCTCGGCGCAGATCCAGGCGCCGAAATACCAGGTCAACGTCAACACCATGGCCCGGCTGCCGGCGCGGACGCTGGAGTTGAACGCGATCGGCGTCGCCAACCTCTCGACCGACAGGCCGCTGGTGTTCGAGCCCTATGCCGACAGCCGGGCGCTGGGCGGCTTCATCCTGATCGACAAGATCAGCAACGCCACCGTCGCTGCCGGGCTGCTGCATTTCGCGCTGCGCCGCGCCGCCAACGTGCACTGGCAGGCGATCGAGGTCGATCGCAACGCCCATGCCGCGCTCAAGCAGCAGACCCCGCGCGTGCTGTGGTTCACCGGCCTGTCCGGCGCCGGCAAATCCACCATCGCCAACCTGGTGGAAAAGCGGCTGCATGCGCGCGGGCGGCACAGTTTCCTGCTGGACGGCGACAACATCCGGCACGGGCTGAACCGCGATCTCGGCTTCACCGATGCCGACCGGGTGGAGAACATCCGCCGCGTCGGCGAGGTGGCCCGGCTGATGACCGATGCCGGGCTGATCGTGCTGACCGCGTTCATCTCGCCGTTCCGCGCCGAGCGGCAGATGGTGCGCGACCTGATGGCGCCGGGCGAGTTCGTCGAGATCCATGTCGACACCGCCCTGGCGGATGCCGAGCGGCGCGACGTCAAGGGTCTCTACGCCAAGGCGCGACGCGGCGAACTCCGCAACTTCACCGGCATCGACAGCCCGTACGAACCGCCGGAGCAGCCGGAGATCCGGATCGACACCGCGCTGATGGATGCCGACCGCGCCGCCTCGTTCATCGTCGAGACGCTATTCGACTAGCGCGTGCGTCGCCGGCGCTCAGAAATCGGCGAGTAGGGCGTCGATCGCGGCCTGCCCCATCGCCGAGACCGGAAGCTGCGGCCCGTTGAGCAGATGCGCGTCCGGACGCCGGTCGTCCCCATGCGCGCCGTCGGGCAGGTCGCTCCAGCTGTGCCGCCCGAACGATTCGATGATCTTGCTGACCTTGCAGTCGACCACCTTCAGCGTGTTGACGACCTTGGTGATGCGCTGGCCGGTGATGTCCTGGAAGCTGCAGGCCTCGTAGATGCGCATGGTCGCATCCTGGACGATCGATGCGCTGGGCCCGTTCGGCGAGGCGGCCGCGTCGTCCAGGCTCTCGCACGCCTCCAGGATCGCGTTCGTCGCCTCCGCGGTATGCGCGACCACTGCGTCGAGTTCCTCGCTGGCGGTGGTGACGGCGTCGGTGGCGCCGGTGTCGGAGCGGAGTGCGGCGATCTCCTCCTTCGCCTGCGCGATGGTGCGCCCCAGATCCTCGATCTCGGACAGCAGCTCGGTCTCGTGCGCCGAGAGTTCGCCGCCGAGCGTGTCGATGACCGCGCGCACCACGTCGGCGACCATCTGCGGGCGCACCGAGGGATAGGATGCGCAGATTTCCGTCAGCCGCTTGGCCAGCGCCTGGACGTCGACGGCGGTGTCATGCATGGCTCAAGACCTTCTCGATCTTGCCCTGCAGGGTCTCGGCATTGAACGGCTTGACGATGTAGTTCGAGACCCCGGCCTGCTTGGCGGCGACCACGTTCTCGGTCTTGCTTTCGGCCGTGATCATGATGAACGGGGTGTTCGCCATCTTGGCATCGGCGCGCACCGCCTGCAGCAGCTCCAGGCCGGTCATCGGCGACATGTTCCAGTCGCTGATCACCAGGCCGTATTTCTTGGAACGGAGCTTGGCCAGGGCCTCCGTCCCGTCCATCGCCTCGTCGACGTTCTCGAAACCGATCTGCTTGAGAAGGTTCCGGATGATGCGGAGCATCGTCTTGTAATCGTCGACGATCAGGACATCCAGACCAGTATCCATGTCAATCAGGCTCCATCGCGTCAGAGCCTCATGATGACGGACGATGCTTAATCAATCGTTTCCGTCACCATGCTCTTTCGGCGGCGGCCCGGACCCCGGGGGCCGGCGTCAGCCCATCGCGATCTGCAGCTTGATGTCGGTCGGTCTGGCTTGCACGGCCCTGTCGAACGCCTCGACCGAGCGCTCGAACGGGAACGTCTCGGCGATCAGCGGCTTGAGGTCCACCTTGCCGGACGCGATCATCTCGATCGCGCGGTCGAACACGTTGGTGTAGCGGAACACGGTCTCGATGCGGATTTCCTTGGCCTGGGCGGCGACGATGTCGAACGCCACCTTGTCCGGCGGCATGCCGACCAGCACCACGGTGCCGCCCGGCCGCACGCAGGCCAGCACGTCGTCATAGACGCGCGGGCTGCCGCTGGCCTCGAGCACCACGTCGGCGCCCCATTCCTTGCCGCAGAGTTCATCGACCTTGCCGCGCAGGCTCTCGCGCGACACGTTGACCGGGATCAGCCCGGCGCAACGCGACGCCATCTCCAGCTTCGGGTCCACCACGTCGGAGATGACGACCCGTCCGGCCCCGGCGGCGTAGGCCGCCAGCGCCACCATCAGGCCGATGGTGCCGCAGCCGGTCACCACGCAGGTGTCGCCGGGCTTGATCGCGCCCTTCACCGCCGCCTGCACGCCGATCGCGAACGGCTCGACCATCGCGCCCTCGGCGAAACT
>CAZZZA010000135.1:0-7916 GCA_964658455.1 uncultured Lichenihabitans sp. | reverse complement strand
AGAGCGGCCCGCCCGGCTGCTGGCTCATCTGCCAGACCGCATCGCTCACCAGCCCATACCCGGCGCCGCGACTGGCCCAGATCCCGTAACCGAGCGCCCGCTCGATGCCATGCCCGGTCGCGCCCAGCCAGAGATTGCCGTCGCGGTCGAACAGCACGGTCGTGATCGGCACGGACTGGGTCTCACCGGCCCGGTGCAGATGCGACCAGACGCCGCCATGCTCGGTGATCAGACCGTTGACGGCCTGGGTCAGCAGGTCGCCGTCAGGAGACTGCGCCAGCACCAACTGCCTCGGACGCAGGGAGTATATCCCGCCCTGGTCGGGAAGCATGGAGATCGCGATGTGGCGACGGTCCGGTGCGATATCGGCCACGGTGTTCTGCGACCTGGCGATCACGTGCCCGTCGGCCGTGACCAGGATCGCAAGCCATGGCGTCGCCGGCAGCCCCTGTCCAACGCCGTAACAGACATGGTCGGTCCTGCGCAGACGGCACAAGCCACCTTCCGCGGTACCCACCCACAACGCCGAATCACCCTCGGCCGCGAGGGAGATCAATTTCGCACCGTTCGGTGGCCAGTCCAGCAGACCGCCGACGCCACGGATCTGCGGCGGCTGGTCGGTGTCCGCGGCGTTGTGGCCGGTGTCCAGAAAGGCCAGACGCTGATCGTTGATCAACATCGCACCGCCCGGCCAGACCGCCATGCGGCCCGGCCCTTCATCGACTAGGGGGCCTACCGAGGACGTCGCCGGCCTGAAGTTCAGGAACTCGGGCGATCTCTCCGGCCCGTTCTCGGCACGCGAGACGTAGATCCGCGACGTGTAGCGGACGATGACCTCGGCTCGATCGGTCAGCAGCAGGTCGTGGACCCAACCGCCATCGGCGAGACCCTGCTCCGGTCCGAGATTCCTGAAGCGCCGGCCGTCATAGCTGAACAGGCCATGCTCGGTGCAGACCAGGAGGTATCCCGTCTCGCCTTGCCGCAGACAGGCCGGATTGATGTCGATCAGCCCGTCGCCCGGACCATAGACACGAAACTGGGTTCGTTGCCCGGAGGCGGGAGCGCAGAAACAGGCGAGCCAGGCGATGATCGCCAGAACCGCCTGTAGGTGGCGCCATGGTCGCCCTGCGATCCGGAATATCATGCGCCGCGCGGCTCTCATGATCGCGTTACAGAAGCCTTGACCAAGATCCACGCAAAATCAGCATCTTCATGATAACAGAGCCCGCGCGGTGGTGACAGCGGTAAACCCGCTCCGCGTCACCATGAGAGCCTTGTTACTCGCCTTTTCGATGGCGAAACAAGAAGCCTGCTGCAAATTTAACGAGGACACGATCGCGGCCTTCGATCAGCCCGGACGCCCGCCGGTCCTGTCAGGCTGATCCGTGTCCAAAGCTCGCCGATCCGGTGCCGGCGGTCTTTGCGGCCCGTCGCTGCGGGCCGCGGGACGAACCGCTTTCTCAGACTGAAGCGGGCGGCCACTCGTGGCGCGAGGTCGGGTCGATCGCGGCAATCGGCGGCCACTCGTGGCGCGAGGTCGGGTCGATCGCGGCAATCGGCGGCCACTCGTGACGCGAGGTCGGGTCGATCGACGCCACGCTGACCTGATGGTGCAGCCCGGCCGGGGCGGCGGACGCGACCGTCACCGTGGCGAGCGACATGAGGGTCGCAGCGGCCGCTGCGGTGCGAAGTGAACGCGACAAAAACCTGATCATGAACAGTCCTCTGCTTCCAAGTTATGGAATGCGGTCTAAATAACAGACGCACTCTCATTTTTGAAACAGAAAACACCGCCCAGGGTTCGCACACACCCTCGTTATTCTGCAGGCTTCAGGCTCCTGGCGAGGAAGTCGGCCCTGGCCTCCGCGACCCGGGTGCGGATCGCCGGATCGGGGAGCTGGTGGGTCCCCGGCAGCAGCAGCAGGTCGTACGGCTTGCCCGCCGCCAGCAGGGCCTGCGTCAGTTTCACGCTGTTCTCGAAATAGACGTTGTCGTCGGTCAGGCCGTGCATCAGCAGCAGCGGCCGCGACAGGCCGGCGGCGTAGCGCAGCACGTCGCTCTTGCCGTAGCCCTCCGGGTCCGCCTGCGGGGTGCCGAGATAGCGCTCGGTGTAGGCGGTGTCGTAGTCGGCGAAATCGACCACCGGCGCCCCGGCCACGCCCACCTTGAACAGGTCCGGGCGGCGGATGGTCGCCATCGCGGTGAAATAGCCGCCGAACGACCAGCCGGTCACGCCGACCCGGTCCATGTCCATTTCCGGAAAGCGCCGGCCCAGCGCCGCCAGCCCGTCCGCCTGGTCGGCGAGCGGCAGGTCGATCAGGTCGCCCTTGGTGGCGCGCTCCCAGTCATGGTCGCGCCCGGGCGTGCCGCGCCCGTCGAGGCTGACCACGATAAAGCCCCGGTCGGCCAGGCACTGATCTTCCAGGAACCGGCGCGGCGCGCGCTCGACCATCTTCACCCCGGGCCCGGCATAGACCGAGAGCACCACCGGATAGCGCCGGCCGGCGGCGAAATCGTGCGGCCGCACCACGAGCGCGTCCATCGACGCCTCGCCGACGGTGGAGAAGCCGATCGATACCGGACGCGACGGCTGCTCGGCGACCGAGGGCAGGCTGGCCAGCACCCGCCCGGTGGCGTCGCGCAGGTCGGCGCCGGCGCTGCCATCGGCGCCGTCCGCGATGTCCACGAACGGGCGCGCGGCGCCCGGCACGCTCCCGGCCGCGAACCGCGCCTGATGCACGCCGGGCGCGGCCGACAGCATGGTCATGGCGCCGGTATCGAGCGCGATCCGCGCCACCGCGCTGCCGACCCGGTCGGGCGAGACGACGACGACCGCGCCGCTCGCATCCGCGTCCGCCAGCGACAGGAAACGCGGCCCGCTCTCGGCGTAGGTGCGCGCCAGCGTGCCGTCGGCGCGGCGGCGCTGCAGCACCCAGCGATCGGCGCGCTCGCTCGCCCACAGGAAGCCGCTGCCGTCCGGCAGCCAGTGCGGCATCGCCAGCGCCCCCTGGTCGGCGCGGGTGCCGGGACCGACCGGCGCGGCGTCGATCCAGGCCGGGTCGGTCTCCGCGAGCAGGGTGGTGGTGCGCCCGGTCGCCGGATCGACCGCCAGCACCCGCTGTTCGGTCTCGGCCCGGTTCATCACCACCAGCGACAGCCGGCCCCTGCCCTCCGGCCAGACCACCCGGACCAGGTAGGGGAACGAATCGGAATCCCACGCCACCCTGCGCGCCGCGCCGCCGCCGCGCGCGGTCAGCATCAGCGACACGCGCGCATTCGCGGTGCCGGCGCGCGGGTAGCGGAACATCACCGGCGGCGCCGAGGGGTGTTCCGGGTCGGCGATGTAGTGCCGCTCCACCAGGGCGGTGTCGGCGACCTCGTAGAGCAGCGTCGAACTGTCCGGCGACCACCAGGCGCCATCGGCGCGGTCGAGTTCCTCGGAGGCAGCGAATTCCGCCAGCCCGTGCGTCAGCGTGTCGCTGGCGCCGTGCGTCAGGACGGTGTCCTGGCCGGTATCGAGCGCCACCACATGCAGCTCGCCGTCGCGCACCGCGGCCACGAACCGCCCGTCCGGGGACAGGCGCGGCGCGATCCAGCCGCTGCCGGGCACCGGGGTCTCCCGGCCCGACGGCAGCGCGATCCGCAGCAGCCGGTCCGCCTGGGTGGCCAGCAGCGTGCCGCCGTCGCGCGACACCGCGAAGTCGGTGATGCCGGTCAGCGTCATCCTGGCGCGCTCGCGCCTGGCCTTCTCGGCGACCGACAGCTGCTCCGGCCCGCCCTGCGGCCGCGCGATCTCGGTGACCGACCGGTCGCCGAGATCCATCCGGTAGAGATGCAGCACGGTGTCGCGAGGACCGCTGCGCAGGAACAGCACCGCGCGCCCGTCCGGGGTCGGCTGGGCGTGCACCGGCTGGCCCAGCGTGTCGTTGCGGGTCGCCGCGAGCTGGGCGAAACAGCCCTCCGCGGCCAGGGTCGGCTGCGACAGGCACCCTGCCAGCACGGCCAGGAGAGAGAAACCCAAACGCCGCATGCCCGCTCCGCCGCACTGTCCCGGCCCGTCGTTCCATCTTGCCCGGCGGCTGGCAAGAGCCTGGCAAGTCCCGGCAGGAGCGGCGCTCAGCGTCCCAGGCCGGAGAACACCTGCCGGTCCTTGTTGTCGCGCATCAGCGTCCTGAAGCTCGGGATGGTCTCGAAGCCGAGACCGCGCGGCATGTCCTCGCCGTCGGGATCGGCGATCACCGCCTTGTAGGCGGTGCTGGCGACCTTCTCCCATTTGCCGGCCGGCTTCTTGACCTCGACGCTGACCACGGTCGCCTTGAACACCATCCTGACGATCGCCTCCTTCGGCGCCGACGGCTTGGTCAGGCAGGGCGCGCCGGCCAGCATCTGCCAGCCGTTGGCCAGCGCCCAATCGGTGAGTTCAGCTTGCGTCATTGGCACGATCCCGGTCCGTCTGCGTTAGGGTGGTCCTGGACCATACGCCGGAGCGAGCCATGACCTACCATCCGTCCGCCGACCGCTACGAGAATGCGAGCTTCAGGCGCTGTGGCCGTTCCGGCCTGGTGCTGCCGCCGATCTCGCTCGGCTTGTGGCACAATTTCGGCGGCGAGGACGTGTTCGAGACCGGACGCGCGGTGATCCGGCGCGCCTTCGACCGCGGCGTGACGCATTTCGATCTCGCCAACAATTACGGCCCGCCCTACGGCTCGGCGGAGGAGAATTTCGGCAAGATCCTGGCCAACGACTTCCCCGGCTTCCTGCGCGACGAGCTGATCATCTCCTCCAAGGCCGGCTGGGACATGTGGCCCGGCCCCTACGGCGTCGGCGGCTCGCGCAAATACCTGATCGCCTCCGCCGAGCAGAGCCTGAAGCGCATGGGGCTCGACTATGTCGACATCTTCTACTCGCACCGCCCCTCGCTGGAGGTGCCGCTGGAAGAGACCATGGGCGCGCTGGTGCAGCTGGTCCGTCAGGGCAAGGCGCTCTATGTCGGCATCTCCTCCTACGGCCCGGAGCGGACCAAGCAGGCCGCCGACATCCTGCGCGCCGAAGGCGTGCCGCTGCTGATCCACCAGCCCTCCTACTCGATGCTCAACCGCTGGATCGAGGACCGGCTGCTCGACACGCTGGAGGCGCTCGGCACCGGCTGCATCGCCTTCTCGCCGCTGGCGCAAGGGCTGCTGACCGCGAAATACCTCAACGGCGTGCCCGACGACGCACGGGCCGCCAAGGGCACCTCGTTCGACCAGTCGCTGCTCTCGGAAGGCAACATCGCCCGGGTGCGGGCGCTCGATGCGATCGCCCGCGAGCGCGGCCAGACCCTGGCGCAGATGGCGATCGCCTGGGTGCTGCGCGATAAGCGCGTCACCTCGGCGCTGATCGGCGCGCGCAACGTCCGCCAGCTCGACGATTCGCTCGGCGCCCTGGATCGGCTGGACTTCTCCGCCGAGGAATTGGCGCAGATTGACCGCCACGCCACCGAAGGCGGCATCGACCTATGGCGCGGCGTGTCGGAAGACGCGCCGGCGTAGCGCTCGGGCGGCGCGGCGGTGCAACAGGGTCCGGGCGGCGGTCTCGCCGGCGCGCCCGGCTGGAGCAGCGGCTCGTCGCTCCCGACCAGGCCGGCGGACCAGCTGGTGCCACGGGTCGGCGTGGATGGTTTCGCCAGCGGCCCGAACCGCCACGCGCTCGTCGCGCCGGCGGTCCCGGTGCCGCTGACGATCCCGAGAATCTTCGGCGGCAAGGCTTCGGACGTCAAAATCCAGGTGCCGGAGAACATGCCGGCCAAGCCCCAGGGTTTCTTCTCGCCGGTGACCGGACCGGAGATGACGGTCAGCCGCCTTGCCGAGGTCTGTTGCCTCCCGGGCGGACTGGCCATCACCGCGACCGGAACGATCCTCACCGAGTCGTTCGGCGCGCCCTGGGAGACGCGGTTTCATCGCGATCTCGAGTTCGCCGACGGGCTGCATCGGCCCAGGCACCCGATCGTGTCGACGGCGAGACTGGCGGGAAAATACTTCCTCGCCGACTACATGCACCTGCATCATTACGGCCACTTCCTGGTGGACGTCGTGCCCCGTCTGTGGGGTTACCTCTGGTGCCGCGATTTTCTCGGCATGGCCGAACTGAAGCTGCTGCTGCACCCGTCGATGCCGGCCTATGTCCAGCCGATGCTGCAGGGCCTGGGGATCGCAGAGGATCGGGTCGAGACCATCGCCGCACCGGTCATCGTCGAAGAGCTGTTCGTCGCGACGAAGTCGTTCCAGATCCAGGGCTACACGACGCCGCTGGCCGCCGGCCTGTTCACCAGGATCCGCGACGCGCTGGCCCCGGTCATGGCCGCCACGCCGAGACGGCTCTACATCTCCCGCTCCCGCATCGCGCAGCGGGTTCTCACCGACGAGGCGCTGATCGAGGCGCTCTTCGTCGCGCGCGGCTTCACCGTCATCCATCCGCAGGAACTGTCGATCGTCGAGCAGCTGGGCCTGATCGCCAATGCGGAACTGATCGCCGGTCCCAGCGGCAGCAATCTCTTCAACCTGGCGTTCCAGCGCTCGCTGCGGTCCTGCCTGATCATCGTCTCGGCGGCGCTGATACACTGGTCGGACGTGTTCCTGCAGGCGTACCACGGCAACAGCATCTATTATTACATAGGGTCGTTCGACCTCGGCGCGCCCGGATTTCGTCCAGGCGACGTGCACGCGCCGTGGCGGGTCGATCTGCCGTCGTTCGAGCGCGCCGTCGACAACTGGATCGCGCAATCGTCCAACCGCCGCCCGAACTGGGGTTCCGCGACCGGGTGATCCGGCGTCCATCGCGCGGGCGCGGGTAGCGGCGCGATCCGCTTTGCGCGCCATGTCGGGTGCGAGGGCCCGCCACCCGGGCTTGGGCCTTGCGAAAACCGCGCGCCTGCTCGAAATGACCCGCCATGGGCTATGTGGTCAAGGAGATGTTCGCGACCCTCCAGGGCGAGGGGGCGCAGGCGGGGCGGGCGTCGGTGTTCTGCCGGTTCGCCGGCTGCAACCTGTGGTCCGGCCGCGAGCAGGATCGCGCAGAGGCGGTGTGCCGGTTCTGCGACACCGATTTCGTCGGCGCCGACGGCGCGGGCGGCGGCCGGTTCGCCGACGCGGCGGCGCTGTCGGCGGCGATCGAGCGGTGCTGGCAGGGCGGCGATCGCGACCGCTACGTGGTGTTCACCGGCGGCGAACCGCTGCTGCAGCTCGATGCCGCGCTGCTGGACGCGATCAAGGCGCGCGGCTTTGCCGTCGCGGTCGAGACCAACGGCACCCTTCCCGCGCCGCCAGGGATCGACTGGGTGTGCGTCAGCCCGAAGGCCGGCGCGGCGCTGGTGCAGCGCTCCGGCGCCGAACTCAAGCTGGTGTTCCCGCAGGCCGGTCTGGCGCCGGACGGCCTGGCCGGTCTCGATTTCCGGCATTTCTTCCTCCAGCCGATGGACGGTCCCGATCGGGACGCCCACACCGGCGCGGCGGTGGCCTATTGTCTGGCGCATCCGCGCTGGCGGCTGAGCCTGCAGACCCACAAGCTGATCGGGATCGCCTGATGACCGGCCTTACCCAATCCGGCGGCGCTCTGGTGCTGTTCTCCGGCGGACAGGATTCCGCCACCTGCCTGGCCTGGGCGCTCGACCGCTTCGACCGGGTGGAGACGCTCGGTTTCGCCTACGGTCAGCGCCATCGCATCGAGCTGGACTGCCGCGCCAGCCTGCGCGACGGCATGGTGGCGCGCCGGGTGCTGTGGACCGACCGGCTCGGTCCGGACCATACGCTCGATCTCGACGTGCTGGGCCGGCTCTCCGACACCGCGCTGACTAGCGAGACCGCGATCGCGTTCGACGCCGACGGCCTGCCCAACACCTTCGTGCCGGGCCGCAACCTGCTGTTCCTGACCTTCGCCGC